>JALVUQ010000070.1 GCA_027035575.1 Desulfurellales bacterium
TGAGGATAGTATATGAGGAAACACCCGTTCCCATTCCGAACACGGCAGTTAAGCTCATATGCGCCGATGGTACTGCGGGAAATAGCCCGTGGGAGAGTA
The DNA here is from genome assembly GCA_027035575.1 of Desulfurellales bacterium. GTDB lineage: Bacteria > Campylobacterota_A > Desulfurellia > Desulfurellales > Hippeaceae > S144-51. Next base: position 100 of record JALVUQ010000070.1, read on the forward strand.
GGTATTGCCAGGGGGTTTAGAATAGATTAAACACCAAACCTATCTTATGCAAAGACAATTCCTTTTAAAAGATAATTTTAACTTTCATATTGTTTTATACCAACCTGATATACCTCCCAACACAGGCAACATAGCCCGTTTATGTGTTGCTGCAAATTCCCATCTGCATATAATAAAACCTATGGGTTTTTCGCTATCGGATAAACGCTTGAAAAGAGCCGGGCTTGATTATTGGCAGCATCTCAAATTAACAATTCACTCTTCGGCAGATGATTTTTTTGAATATGCAAAAGGTAAAACGCTCTATTTTTCAACCACAAAAGCTGTAAAAACTGTTTTTGATTTTAAATACAAACGTGGCGATATGTTTATGTTTGGTTCCGAAACAAAGGGCTTGCCGGAACAGTTGTTAGCCGACAACATTGACAGATGTATAAACATACCGACAACGTCCAACGTTCGTTCAATCAATCTTTCCGACAGTGTTTCCGTTGTTTTGTACGAAGCTGTAAGACAAGTTGGGTTTAGTAGATAAACATAGCGTCGCCAAAGCTGAAAAATCTGTACTTTTTTAATACAGCTTCTTTGTAGCACTCCAATATCTCTTTTCTTGAATAGAATGCACTCACAAGCATAAGCAGTGTTGATTTTGGCAAATGAAAATTGGTTATCAGTGCATCAACGGCTTTATATTTGTATCCCGGATATATAAATATTGAGGTTTTATCCTTTTTGGGTTGTAAAAGTCCGTTTTCCTGAGCGGATTCCAAAGCCCTTACCACCGTTGTTCCTACGGCGATAATCCTTCCTCTGTTTTTTGTTTTATTGTACAGCTTTGCCGTATCTTCACTTATTTCATAATACTCTTCGTGCATTTTATGTGCTTCGACTGTTTTTTCTTTTACGGGTCTGAATGTTCCTATGCCGACATGCAGTGTTATGTAGGTTGTATTGACACCCTTATCTCTAATCTTATCAAGCAGTTCTTTGCTGAAGTGCAATCCGGCTGTGGGTGACGCAACAGCCCCTGCCCTTTTTGCATACACAGTTTGATAGTATTTGAAATCATTCTGCCTGTCATAATTATTATAATCCCTTTTAATGTATGGAGGCAGAGGGACTTCCCCGACATCATCGAGAAGTTGTTTTATATCTTCGTCAACTTCAAAAGTTATAATTCTTTTATCGCTATCTGTCTTCTTCAAGTTTGCCGGAATACCGTTTTTGAGCTTTATTTCTATGCCGTCTTTTATTTTTCCTTTTGTTAGACACAAATACCTGTTTTTCTCAATCTCTTCAAGCAAAAACACCTCGATTTTTCCGCCTGTTTTTTTTGTGGCAAACAGGCGAGCCGGTATGACTTTCGTGTCATTTAATACAAGCAAATCCCCCTCTTTTAAGTAATCTACAATCTCTTTGAAAACCGTATGTTTCACCGATTTTTCTTGTCTTGAGCAAACCATCAACCTGCATTCGTCTCTCGGTATATGCGGAGACTGGGCTATACTATCAATCGGGAGTTCGTAGTCAAACAGCTCTACATCCATAGGAGGCAATTATATATAAAACGCTGCTTTTGGCAACATTAGGTTATAATGCAAGAAAAATTATTTTTGTCATATATGCGATAACTAAAGCCAAAACTGTTGTTCCTACGGTGATAAAAACGCTGCCTTTGATGCCGATTTCTCTGTTTATGGCAGCTATTGTAGCAACACAGGGTATATAAAAGATGACAAATACGGTAAATGTAAGCATTTGTGTGTGTGTCATCACACTACTTACCATTGCTATGCTGGATAGTCCGAGAGCCTGGTAAAGCATAATCAGGGTAAGCTCTTTTTTCAGTATTCCGAATATCAACACAACTCCCAATGCCGAAGGCAATCCCAAAAAGTCGTGTAAAATCGGTTTGAATATATCGTTAATATAAATGTCAAGGTGGTAGTAGGATATAAGTGTTAGTATAACGCTTCCTATAATCAACATAGGCACCGCAAGATAGACAAAATCCTTAACCTTTTGCCAGGTTTTAAGCAAGAGGGTTTTTATGGAGGGCAGCCTGTATGGGGGTATATCGATAATCATCTCCGGGCTGATGCCGGGTAATAGTTTTTTTAGTATCATTCCGCTTATCAAAACCACCAAAAGATTAAATGCGTAGAGCCCTATGACATACCAGTAACCGAGGAAATAACCGGCAAGACCCATAATTACGGTAGTCCTGGCAGAACAGGGAACAATGGATGCCAAAAAAGCCGTTATATATTTTTCTTTTTTACTTTTTAGGATTCTAGTTGCCATTATTGCCGGTACACTGCACCCGTATCCCGCCACAAAAGGAATTACGCTTGTTCCGTGAATACCCATCTTGTGCATAGTAGAATCCATTAAATATGCTATGCGCGGAAGGTAACCTACATCCTCCAAAAAAGATATGATAAACAAAAACGGCAGCAAATAAGGTAAAGCAATACCGGTTGCGGCGCCTATACCATCAACAGCACCTTTTGCTATCAAAAAAGCAAGCTGGTTATGTATTACAAGGGATAAATAACTATCAATATCACCGAACAATCCCATAACGAGATTTTCTATAGGAACTCCGCCCTGAAAAACCGTATAGAAAATTCCCGCAAAGATGGCAATCATAGCTATATATCCGAATATCGGATGCATTAAAATATCGTCAAAATAGGATTCCACGCTTTTTTTACGTGTTTTTTTAACCTGCGAAGATTGTTCGAATATATTCATACACAAAGCGTGCCTCTGGTTTATAATTACCATACCATCGTCCAAGTCCTTTTTTATTTTTGTGAGCATTTCCGCACAAGATGTTTCCATAACAGCCTTTTCGCAGGGCTCGAAGCCCTCTATGGCTTTTATGGACAGCAGTTTTAAGGGCCATTGGGTATCTTTTAAGTTTTCTGCCATACATTTTGACAAATCCGTAATTTTCTCTTCAGCCTCTTTTTTATAGACACACCTTTTTCTCGGCTTTTTTGCCTGTTTTATGCTCGCAAGCAGTTCTTTAATTCCCTTTCCTTTTTTTGCAACAATAGGCACAACTTTAATGCCGAGTATATCTTCAAGTTTTTGTACGTCTATCTCTATACCCTTTTTGGAGGCTTCATCCATCATATTCAAAGCAACAACCATAGGCTTTTCCAAAGACATCAACTCTATTGTCAATTCAACGCTTCTAATTAACATAGATGCATCGATAATATTGACTATAACGTCTATATCCATGGAAAACAGTGCTTTAACCGTCTCTTTTTCGGCATCGTCATACCAGCTTAAAGAGTACGTGCCGGGTAAATCTATCACCTCGACAAGCTCGTTGTCTATATATGTTGTTCCTTTGGTATATGTTACTGTAGCGCCGGGGAAATTTGCAGCAAGGCTTTTATAACCGGCTATTTGATTAAAAAGCGTACTTTTCCCGCAGTTGGGTTGTCCGATTAAGGCAATGGTGGTCATACAACCGGTCTGACTTCTATTTTTGAGGCTATACCCCGCCCTATAACTATATCCGAATCATTCAGAGTGACCATAAAAGGACCCCTTAAAGGGGCTTTTCTTTTGACCTGTATTTCAACGCCGGGCAGCAAACCTAGTTTTATCAATCTGTCTTTGGCGTGACAACCGCCTTCTATTGCAACAACTCTGTATGTCTTGTTTGTCTCAGCCTCCGTAAGCCTCATAAATGCAAGTTTATATCCGCATATAATCTTAGTCAAGTTTTTCTTGTTTGCCTTTTTCAAGCTTTTTATTTATGGATTTTAACTCTTTCTTTATGGAAAGCAGTATAAAAGGCACGGAAATCCACATAAAAAACATTACAACGATAAAAATAAAAAAGACAAGCCAAAGAATAATCGAAATTGTGCCGTTAAATGATTGCTCCAGTGCCGCTGCAAAACCGCTATTCATCTTTCACACCCGAAACAGCAACAAATCCGCCCTCGCCGTATCCTTTCTTAGGTTCTTGTTTTGTATTTATATCCTTTATACTTTCACCGAACAGTGTCTGATATACATTCTTTATTTTAAAACCCGCTTGTTTCAGCATATCCTTTATCTCGTCGGTTGAGAAAAAGTGTGCATTTTTATAGAACTTACCCTTTTCCTTTTTATTTAAATACTCACGCCCGATTGGAGTTTCTCTATCTACAATTGCAACAATAACCTCGCCTTTTTGTTTTAATATACGTTTTGCCTCTATAAGGGTCTTTATAGGGTCTTCAACAAAACATATCGTAACGGCAATTAGTGCAAAATCATACTCTTCATCAGCCAAGGGCAGTTTTTCGGCGTATCCGTAATAGACCTTTATTCCACGCTCTCTTGCTATTTTTGCCATCTCTTTGGATGGCTCAACTCCCTCTTTGATGCCTAATGGATATGCAAAGCGTCCGCTGCCAACACCTATTTCCACACCTTTTTTGTTCTCAGGAATAATTTTTTTAAGCATAAGCAGTTCGCTTTCATAAACCGCTCTGTTTTTATCAAACCAATTTTCGTATTTTTCATAACATCTTTCAAACACATCGACATTCTTCTTGGCATCCAAATAGTATTTCACAGCATCATAAATATTCTCCTCATCAACAAGAATGCCCTCTATGTTCAGCTTGTTTATAAGCCTCTCTCTTGATTTCTGCCCCATATTCTTTGCAATAAATGTTTTAACATCCGATAAAAAGTTAACTATCAAGTCCGGGTCATCGTGATGTTTTCCGTCTGTAGCATACGGATTCTGCCTTTGCTCAATCATTTCTCCCTTTTCGTTAAAAATGCTGTAAATCGGAGATACACCGAAGTGCCCTCTCCATAAACTTTTTTTATCTTTTTGTGTTGCAACCGCTATGTATTGTCTCATAATATTTCCTCCCTATTCCCATACATTGGTATCGAAATTGTATTGAAAACATTGTATGTTGGCAAGAAAAATAGTATATTGCAAATTATGGCAAAAACCGTTTCTTTGGTTCTCTCGGGAGGGGGAGCAAGGGGCTATGCCCACATCGGCGTTATAGATGTTTTAAAAGAAAAAGGATATAAAATACAATCCATAGCCGGAACATCTATGGGGGCTGTTATAGGAAGCCTCGAAGCAGCGGGAAAGCTGTCGGATTATAGACGGTGGATTTCAACAAAAACGCTCTTTGATGTGGCTAAAATGATTGATTTTAACTTTAAATCGGGTTTGTCTAAGGGCTTAATTAAAGGCGATGCGATGTTTTTATATATCAAAGAGCTTTTAAAGGACAGGTTGATAGAAGACTTACCAATTAAATTTACAGCCGTTGCCGTTAATTTAAGCAGACAAAAAGAGGTCTGGTTTCAATCGGGAGATTTGTACCACGCCATAAGGGCATCCTCGGCTATCCCAGGCATATTTGTTCCGGTGGAAAAGGACGGGGAACTGATTGTTGACGGCGGAATATTAAACAACGTTCCCATAGCGCCCACTATGAGCGACGATACAGATTTGACAATAGTGGTTAATGTTAACAGCAGTGTAGAAAACAGATACCCGATTTACACGGAAAGTTCCAAATTTGAAAAATTTTGGGAAAAAACCTTTAATTTTAGCGACGACCCTAAGGGATTATCCATCAACCTTATGATGGATTACATAGAGAAATACAGATTGGCAGAATACAGTGCGGATATAACAATTAATGTGTCTAAAAATCTATGCGGTGTTTTTGATTTCCACAAACACGACAAAATAGTTGAAGTCGGAAGAAGAATAGCCCAAGAAACACTCGAAAAATTTGAAAAAAGGGAGCAGTAGCCCCCTTTAATTATCCAGAGCCTTTAAAAATTCCTCAGCCTCTTTTGCCCATATAAAGTTTTCTACCTTTACGTTAGCTCTTTTTACACCCTCAACCGCAAGGATAGCTTTTTTAATTGCTATGGAAAGCTGCAGCCCTACCGGGCAGTTCTCCACGGTGGGTTTGAATTTTATATTTACAACGCCGTTTTCTTCGTCAGCTTCCAAATCGTAAACAAGTTTTAAACTTACAACATCCTCTTTCAGCTCCGGGTCATAAACATTTTTCAGCTTTTCGATAATTTTTTCTTTCAAACTCATAAAAGCTCCATTGCTTTTGAATATATTTCTTCAATAGGTTTCTTTATATTATCGCATATTGCGGCTTCGTAAGGAATTTGAAGGTTAACAATAGCTTTGGGAACGCACCTATCAAACGGTATTTTACCCAAAAGAGGGATTTTTTCACTCTCGGCAAATCTTTCTATCTCTTTTGACTTATCTTCGTTTAAGTCGAATTTATTTATCACAACACCCGTTTTTACCTTAAAAGAGTCACACAGCTTCTTGACCCTTTTTAAATCGTGCATTCCCGCAGGCGTTGGTTCTGTTACAATGATAACAAAATCGGCTCCCGAAATTGTGGATATAACCGGGCATCCTATACCGGGTGAACCGTCAACAAGAATGTAGGGTATGCCCTTCTCCTCGCTTATGATATGAGCTTTATGCTTAACCATAGTGACGAGATTACCCGAATTTTCAGCTCCCGGATAGAGCTTGGGGTGCACCATAATACCGTAAGGGGTATCTGATTCATACCACTCCCCGCTGTAAACATCCTTCATTTCTATGGCATTCACCGGGCAGGCAATCTTACACAGCTCACACGAGTCGCACTTAATATCATCCACAACATAGCTGCCGTTCTCATCAATGGAGATGGCATCAAAACGACACAGCTTTCTGCATATATCACACTTTGTACATACATCCGTATCAATTTCTGCCGTTTTATTACCCTTAAAAAGCTCCTTGTGCCTGACTTCGGGTTTCATCAATATATACATATTGGCGGCTTCTGCATCGGCATCAACTATTATCTTATCTTTCATAAAATAGGCAAGGCTTGTTGTTAGAGTGGTTTTGCCCGTTCCGCCTTTACCGCTAACCACAACGAGTTCCTTGCTCATACCCTCTCCTTAATCGTTTTAAGTACGCCTTTAAAGTCGTCTTTATACTCGTCAAAGGGAAGATTGCCTTTTGAATAATTACTTGCTATCTTTTTCGAGTAGGGCAGTCTGTAGAGTATCTCTATATTCTCTTCTTCGGCATAATCCTCAATTAAGCTGTTACCCTCTTCATTCTTGTTAACTATAATTCCAAAAGGTAAATTCATATCTCTGGCAAGCTCGACGGAGAGCTTTAAATCGCTCAAGCCAAACGGTGTGGGCTCTGTGACGAGCACGACAAAATCAACTCCGTATAAGGTTTCAACAACCGTACAGCTTGTACCGGGCGGTGAATCGAGAATAACCGTTTTTGTTTCATCAATATACTTTTTTAAATTTATTATAAGTTGAGTGGCACTCGCCTCACCTATATTTAGAGACCCCATCACAAAATCTATATGACCGGCTTTTCCAAACTTGCACTCGCCCACCTCACGCTCAACCTCAACAAGCGCACCTTCAACCGGACAAACATAGGCACACGCCCCGCAGGAGTGACAAAGGTCGGGGAAAAACATCGTTTTGTTTAACGGAGAACCCATAATAACCAAAGCCTTGTAAACACAGGCGTCTGCACATTTTCCGCAGAAGGTGCAGATATCTTCGTTGATTTTGGGCACAAGCTCCGTATAGGAAACAGTCTTTTCTATTTTAGGTTTTAAAAAAAGATGTCCGTTTGGCTCCTCAGCATCACAATCTATATATTGAGCGTTGTCGGCTGCATAGGCAAGCAGAGCGGATATCGTCGTTTTACCCGTTCCTCCCTTGCCGCTTGCTACGGCTATCTTCATCCGCTACTCCTTTATTCAAACTTTTTTACTTTTCCTTCCTTGAATGCCTTTAAAACATCCGCGACACTGCCGCCTTTTGCACTGTATAGTTCTATTTTCGTACCCTTTAACACATCTTGGGCGTTCGGTCCGAAACTGCCGGCAATAATGGCATCAACGCCCTTTTCTACCGTAAATTTGGCTATGGATACACCAACACCTCCCCTATCGTTCAAATAGGGATTTTTAATAGCCTCAAAACTATCGCTTTCGGTATCGTATATTATAAAATATTCACTCCTGCCGTATCTTTCATCCATCACAGAATCCAAACTTTCCCCTCTTGATGTAATCATTACCTTCATACTAAAAACTCCTTAATTTTTTTTAAAAGAAAAATGCCCCTCGAAGTTGAGGGGCAAAATACGAAGAGTTTTGTTTAGTCTTTCAACTCATCAAGCCTCTTTTTTAGCGATTCGATGCCGTTTGTCAAACGCTGAATCTCGGCTTCAAGAAAACTTCTTTCTTCTTCCTTTGTCGGGGCAGCGGCATAATCGTAACCGTATCCCCATCTTGCTCCAAAACCATATCCTCTGCCCCTGCCTCTGCCGAACCCGGCTCCTCTACCGTAGCCGAATCCTCTGCCAAAACCGGCGTTTAGATATCCCGGTGCTGCATACCCGTTGCAAAAACCCAAACCTCTTCCTGTTCTCGGTCCTGCTCCAAGAGGACCCATTCTATCGCCCCAAGGCATATATATCACCTCCAAAAACTTTTTTACACATTTGCAATAGTAGTAATATTCCTTTTTTAAAAATAGTCAAGATATAACAAAATTATTTATAAAAGTTTAATGTAGGATTGATACTAAAAAAAGAAACTAAAGCACCTTTTAAGATGCTTTAGCGTGAGCTTTCTTGTAGAGTCTTGATACAAGCCTTGCGGCTTTGTTTTTATGGATTATACCTTTGGTTTTAATCTTATATATGAGTCTTTCCGCTTTTTGCAGTTGTTGTTCTATAACCTCCGGGTTTTCCTCCTGCTCTATTGTCAGTCTGGCGCTTTTAAGTATATTTTTCAGTCTTGTTCTATATGCTTTGTTTCTTGCATATCTTTTTTCGTTCTGCTTGGCTCTTTTTAGTGCCGATTTGTGATTTGCCACTACACACTCCTCCTTCTTTAAAAACTGCTGTAACTACTACCACAATTTTATTTGCAAGTCAATATGTTTTGTGTAAAATTAAGCACACCAAGGGATTATTTTTCAATCAAAAGATGAGGCAGATAAAAACACAACAACGAGAGTACCTTTTAAAATGCTCTTTTATTGAGGAAGGTTTTTGATTAACTTAGAAAGAATCGGCTTAAAAATCGGACATACAACCGATGAGAAAAACGGAACAGGCTGCAGTGTGTTTATTTTTGACAAAGAAGCAAAGGCTTCGGTATTTGTTTCCGGCTTGGCGCCCGCATCAAGGGAGACGGAACTTTTAAAGCCGGGAAAGCTGCTGCAATTTGTAAATGCCATTGCTCTGACCGGCGGGAGCGCATACGGTCTTGAGGTAGCCTCAGGAGTTATGTCTTATCTTGAAAGCAAAGGAGTCGGGTATGACACCAAAGCTGCCGTAGTCCCGATTGTTCCTTGTGCGGCTATATACGACTTAAAATATAAGAATTCTTCACTCAGACCTGACAAAAGTTGGGGGTATGAGGCTGCTAAAAATGCGGACTATACTATGCGCACCGGTATAGTAGGAGCTGCAACAGGCGCAACCGTGGGCAAAATATTGGGTATGGAACACGCCTGTAAAACGGGTTTCGGTTATGCATATTTGAAATTTGATTTGGGTTTTGTAGCCGCTTTTGCCGTTGTGAACGCATTGGGGGAAATTATAGACGACAACAATAAAATCGTAGCAGGCGTTAAAGATAAAAACTCATTTTTACCTTCTTACGATTTAATTGCAAAAAAGGATATGAAAAACTTCAAGCCTGCGGAAAACACCACGCTTGTTGTTGTAGTCACGGATTATCCTCTCGGCAAAGATATGCTGCAGAAGATGGCGCAAGCCGGCAACAACGGTATCGTGCGCTCGATAAGGCCGTCAAACACGCCTTTTGACGGAGATATTGTTTTTGCTGTCAGTGTTTCCGGAAAAGAGCCCAAACACAACCCGTATGAGATTTTAAAGCTGTTTGTTATGACGGAAATAGTCACAAAACGGGCAATTTTAAAATCAGCTACGGTAACTTAAACCAACAATTGTTCCTTAAAAGTTAAGTCAAGGGGGTCAAAATAAGATGGGCGAAGTGTGTTACTCTTCCAAGATTTATTACGATGATACGGATGCAGGAGGTGTCGTTTACTACGCAAACTATTTAAAACTATGCGAAAGGGCGAAACAGGAATTTTTCTTAAAGCACGATTGCGATTTGTTTAAGCTGCACTTTCAAAACATATATCTTGTTGTTAAAGAGGTCAAAGCAAACTACATCAAGAGCATTCTGTTGGGCGAAACGGTGGATGTTTCAGTAAGCGTCAATAAGATTAAAAAAGCCAGCCTGAGTTTACACTTTGATATCTTATGCAAAGATGAGTTGAGGGCATCTGTTGACATTATGTCCGTTGCCGTTAAGGAGGGTTCAAAAATTGTCAGATTACCGGAGTGCACCAAAAATTTACCGATAGAATAGGGAGGTAATTATGTCTGTTTTGGTTGAGTTTGCTATGTTTCCTACCGACAAGGGAGAAAGCGTCAGCTCTTATGTAAGCAGAATAATAAAGATGTTTAAAGAAAGTGACGTTCAGTATCAATTAACTCCTATGGGAACGGTTTTTGAAACTTCAACCTTAAAAGAGGCTCTCGACATAATTGAAAAGGCGTATCAATGTTTGGAGAACGACTGCAGCAGAATATACTCAACAATAAAGTTTGACATAAGAAAAAACAGAAACAACAGAATGAAACAAAAGATAGCCTCAATAGAAAAAAAGATTGGAGAGGTTTCAACATAAAGAGAGCATAAGCATCTCTTCAAAGCTGTTTTCTTAGATAATATATAAAAAAGTTGAAAAATAATCGAGTATAATGTATATAATATATAATGAAATATATGTAACCAAGAGGATGTGGATATGAAAAAGTTTGGTGTGCAAATTTTTGTATTTCTTAGCGCAATCTTCGCATTGTCAATTATCTCTTATGCCAAACTGCCTACCTATGCCAAAGTCTGCTCGGTTATGGAAGACATTAAAGGATGACAGGTAAACGAAAAGTGTAACGGAACAAATATGTCAGGGACATCTGTAGGTGCGGTCGTTATAGCCACAAAGTCATTCAAAAACGGTGACAAAGAGTTGGAATTAAGCGTTGTTTCAGGTATGCAGGCAGTAGCAAGCTGGGGAATGTTCCAGGCATCTATGTCTGTAGAAACAAACGAAAATCTTCTAAAGACAATGGATATACAAAATTACAGAGGCGGAGTTGCCTATGATAAAAAAGCCAAAAGCGGTGTTGTTTATGTCTGTTTGAAAAATGTAAGCGGTCAGTGCAGGGTCCTTTTCAGTTTAAAATTTGACAAGATGGACTACAAAAAAGCTGTTGATTTGGTGAAAAACTATAATTTAAAAGCCATAGAGCAAGTTTTTTAATAGATTCACTTAAATAAGACCTACCATAAAAAACTATAATTTTATATAAAAATAGGTTATAAATAGGTATGAGTGATGTTTTTTTGCTGTTTCTTCTGTTTCTAACCACCTTCGCCTGGGGTGTGGGCTTCCCCATATCAAAAGTGGGAATACACTATACCCCGCCTTTCACTTTCGCCTTTATCAGATTCTTCATAACCTCAATACTTTTTATGATTATTGTATCAAACCGCGGTAACAATATTATCAACAATTTAAAAAAACACTTCATAGGACTTTCCGTTATGGGGTTAAGCGGAATAACTATCTATAACTTTTTTTATCTGTATTCGCTAAAGTTCACTTTGGCGTCAAATTCCGTTTTGATAGCCTCTTTCAACCCTATTATAACAACAATCATTGCGGCTATTTTCCTAAAGGAAAAAATAAGCGGATATATGTGGATTGGAATTGTCGTATCGCTTTTCGGTGTTATGACGATAATCAGCCGTGGTTCATTATCTACAATAGAACACCTTTCTTTCAATATAGGCGATTTGTTTATGTTGACGGCAACTTTTCTTTGGGCAATCTATTCGGTTGTCGGTAAGACGGTCATTAACAGCATAGGACATTCTCAATCCGTTGCGCTTTCAACTCTCCTTGGAACCATTTACCTGATACCGTTTGTATTTATGGAAGGGAGTATAAAACAGATAGCCTCATACCCTTTGATAGCCTGGGGCAGCATTATGTATATGGCTTTGGTGGCAACCTTTTTTGCTTTTAGCGTATGGTATAAAGGTGTTGAAAAATTCGGAGCCTCAAAAACGAGCATTTTTGTCAATCTCGTACCTGTCTTCGGCGTTTTGGCTTCATCTTTTATGCTTCACGAACACCTGCATACGGTTGTTATTTTAGGAGGCATTTTGGTGATAACAGGCGTTCTTATTACCAATAAAACAAAAAAAGTTGTTGCCTTTAACGATAATTAAACTTTAGGGGGTTTAAACGGCAAATGTTTATAACCCACTTTTTTCTTGATATTGAAAAGTATTTACTTTAGAATATTAAAGTAAAGTATGGATGTTTAACAAGGTTTCATATTAAAGGATAGAAAGGAGTATTGCCAATGGAAACTCTTACCATTTGTGTTCCGTTTTTTGCCCTTCCGGGACTCTCCAAGGAGTGCGACCCCCTGGTTGGCAACCAAAATCTGATTCTGCGAGACATTCTCGGTCTTAACCCTTTAAGAAAAGGTGATTATGAAAACGGTCCGTATCTGGAGGGATTTAATTTAGATAATAAAATGGACTACGTATTCTATTTTAAGGAGGTTGAGAAAATTCTCGAAAAGAAAGAGTATGACAAAATATACATACTCTTTAGGGCTATTTTTAAGCCGTATAAGCAAGAGACTCAGCATCTTACAATAGGTTATTATCTGGTCAACAACACTCAAGGATACGAGATTGCTCCGGGTGTTTACTCCATAGAGGGTGTTGAGGGGCATTTCGTTGATTATAAAGACGCTTTTGATATAACGGACACAATTGTGGGATACAATCTTCAGGATTCCATTATGAAAAGCAACAGCGAGAATCATCCCGAATACAAAGATATGATTGCAGACTGGTTTGAGCATATAAGAACAAAAGAAAACAAACTGGACGAATATATCCAAAGAAGCAAATTTTTAAGAGCAAAAAGGACCGAAGAAAGCTTTAGAAAAGAACTGGAAAGCTGTCTATAAACCAATATAAACGGAGGTATTTGTTATATGGGAGTAGATATCGATAAAAAAAGAGTTGTAGCCGTATGCGGAAGCGGGGGGTGCGGAAAGACAACACTCGTTGAGGATATAATGTTTCTCACCAAAAAAACCACAAGAAAAGGCTCAACGGATAAAGGCAATACCTTAATGGACTTTGATTCGGAAGAAATAGAAAGAAAAATATCATTGCAGTTAGCCGTAGGAAATACACAGTGGAATAAGCATATTTTATACTTTATAGATACACCGGGTTATCACAACTTTATCGCCGATGCTCTTTGCGGAATAAGGGCAGCGGATTCCGTATTGATGCTTGTTGATGCAAAAGACGGTGTTAAAGCACAAACCGAAAGGTTGTTTGACGAGGCAAAAAAAGAGCACAAACCCGTTATGTTTTATTTAAACGGATTGGATAAAGAGGATATAGACGTAGAAAAGGTGGTTAATTCCATCAAAAGTGAATTGAGCGACAAGGCTTTTTTACTGCAATACCCCATAATAGAAAACGGAAATTTAATCGGTTATGTTGACATACTTGAGCAAAAGGCTTTTGATTACGAGAAAAAAGAAAAGGATATACCATCTTCTGTCAGTGATTTTGTTGAAGAAAAGTATATGGAATTGATAGAAGAAATCTCAACCTTTGATGACGAGTTAATGGAAAAATATTTGGAAGGCGAGGAACTGGAGAAAAGTCGGTTGGTTGATACTCTAAAAAGTGCCGTTCAATCCGGTGAACTATATCCGATACTTGCAGGCTCAGCTTTAAAGGGCTTTGGCAGTGAACAACTGCTGAACGATATGGTGGAACTTCTGCCTCCGCCAAAAGAAGAGTACGACGAAGATGCGGCTTTGGTATTTAAAACCTACAACGACCCTCAGCTTGGTAAAATCAGTCTGTTGAGGGTATGTGCCGGAGAATTTAAGTCGGATACCAACTATTTTAACGTCAATAAAGACCAGGAAGAAAGGCTTGGTGCTCTCCAGAGCGTACAGGGCAAATCATTTTCAAAGGTTGAAAGCGCAACGGTAGGTGATATTGTAGCTGTTGCCAAACTAAAAACAACCCAAACCGGTGATACGATAGCAAATAAGGGTTCTTCGGTTAAGTGCGACTTCATAGAGATGCCCTTACCGTTCATATCATATGCCGTTTACGGAACATCCAAAGGTGACGAGGAAAAACTCGGAGCTGCGATAAGTAAAATAATAGAATCCGACCCAAGCTTGAAATTCTCAAGAAACAACGAGACAAAAGAGTTTATACTAACGGGAATGGGCGCAATGCACCTTGAAGTGACTGCATCCAAGTTGAAAAACAAGTTCGGCGTTGAGGCTACGTTGAAACTGCCTAAGATTGCATATAAAGAAACGATTAAAGGAAAAACGCAATCTCACGGAAGATACAAAAAACAAACCGGCGGTCACGGACAGTTCGGAGACTGCGTAATAGAAATCGAGCCACTGCAAAGGGGCGGCGGATTTGAATTTGTCGATATGATTGTAGGCGGTGCAATACCGAAACAGTTTATACCTTCGGTTGAAAAAGGCATAAAAGCAGCTATGGAACAGGGCTTTTTAGCCGGATATCCTATGATAGACATAAGAATAAAATTGATAGACGGTTCATTCCATCCTGTCGATTCAAGTGATTTGGCATTTCAGATGGCTGGCTCGATAGCATTTAAAGACGGTGTTGAGAAATGTAAGCCTACCCTTCTTGAGCCTATTGTAGAGATGGAAGTTGTAGTGCCTGATGATAATATGGGTGATGTAATCGGAGATTTAAACTCAAGAAGAGGAAGAGTGTTGGGTATGGAGCCTTACGAAGAAAAGAAAGGATACCAAAGAATCAAAGCCTTGGTTCCTGAGGCGGAAATTCTGGAATATGCCCCTTCTTTGAGGTCTATCACGGGTGGTAAAGGATTTTTTAAGTATAAATTCTCAACATACGAAGAAGTACCCCAGCAGATAGCCGAAAAAATCATAGAAAAATCAAAATCCGAAGAATAAAAAAGGCGGGTACAACCCCGCCTTTTTTTAAGCACGTTTTTACTATTTAAAATTATACATTTAACTTGATTTCAAGAACCGGTTTGGATGACAAACGCATAACCTTTTCGGTCACGCTTCCAAACATAAATCTCTCCAATCCGCTTTTACCGTGCGCTCCCATAACGATTAAGTCTATGTCGTTTTTATCCGCAAACTCAACAATTTTCCTTGCTGCATTACCGACCTCAATAACAACCTCAACATCATTGTTTAGGTCATATCTGTTTCTAAAATGCTCTATCTCTTTAAGCACCTCTTCCTTCATAGCATTTATAATTTGAGAGGTCGGTAGAGAGGGAACATAGCCTATGGTGGATTGAACATCTCCGATGCAGTGGTAAATATACAACTTTGCCTTAAACTGCTCGGACAACAACTTGGCATATTTTAACGCATACTCAGAGTTCTCAGAAAGGTCTATGGGGGATAGAATTCTTTTGATGGCTATGGAGTTCATAGTTCGCCTCCTTTTTTATTTATTTATCAGTTTTTCCGCTATCTGAACCGCATTTAAAGCGGCTCCTTTTCTGATTTGGTCTCCCACAACCCAAAAAGACAACCAGTTAGCCCCGTTTAAATCCTGCCTTATTCTTCCAACCTCACAGTCATCCTTTCCGCTAACAAACAACGGCATAGGATATACGCCTTCTTGTATGTTATCGACGACCTTAACGCCGGGGAAAGCATCTATTAACTCTTTCGCCTTTTCCGGCTCAATATCGTTTTCAAACTCAACGGTCACAGCCTCTGAATGAGCTCTGAAAACCGGAAGCCTGACGCAGGTAGCAGAAACTTTTATATCCTCGTTATGAAGGATTTTTCTTGTTTCGTTTACCATCTTCATTTCCTCTTTCGTATAGTCGTTGTCGAGAAATATGTCAACCTGCGGTATAACATTAAAGAGAAGCTGATACGGGAACTTTTCCGCCTTGATTTTATTGCCGTTTGCCCAATCTTTTGCCTGCTGTTTAAGCTCCTCCATAGCTTGAGCCCCTGCCCCCGATGCCGCCTGGTAGGTAGAAACGATTATTCTTTTAACTTTTGAATAATCATAAAGAGGTTTTACAGCCATCAACATTATTATCGTAGTACAGTTAGGATTGGCTATTATGCCGTTATGTTTGAATATATCTTCCGGGTTTATTTCGGGAACAACCAAAGGTACATCTTTATCCATCCTGAAAGCCGAACTGTTATCAATTACGACCGCGCCGTCTTCAACTGCAAATTTGGCAAATTCTTTGCTTCTTGCACCGCCTGCGGAAAACAGCGCTATATCTATATTTTTAAACGAATCCTTCGTTAACTTTTCAACTACATACTCTTTATCCTTGAATTTTATCTTTTTACCGGCTGAGCGACTTGAAGCCAATAATTTAAGATTGTCTATGGGAAAATCTCTGCTTTCCAAAATATTTAACATTTCAACACCTACGGCACCCGTTGCTCCGACTACCGCAACATTGTACAAACCGTTCATAGAAAAACCTCCTGATAAATAGACCTAAAGCACTGTTCTTGCTAAAATAAAATTTAAGCTGTAAAAAGGTATGTTAGAATACTCAAGTAACTTTCTGCTGTCAATACATTATATCCGATTGCTCTATATTTTGAAATACTGTCCTATTTGTCACTATTGTTCTTTTTTGTGTTATAAACATTCATAGCTTGCGTTAATCCTGTCGAGATTATATCGACAGCCGCATTTTTTGCCCTCTCGATAGAGTCATTAATCACTTTCAATCTTTCTTGGTCTAAAGAGGAGAGAACATATTCGGAGGCTTCCTTGTTTCTGTCTTTCCCGACACCTATCTTAATTCTGATAAAATTATTACTGCCAAGCGCATCTATTACGGATTGAACGCCTTTATGCCCCCCGCTTGAAGAACCCTTTTTAATTCTTATAACACCCAAATTCAAATCTATATCGTCGTGAATCACAATAATATTACCTATCTCTATCTTGTAAAAATTAACAAGCAGTCCTACGCTTTTTCCGCTCAAATTCATATAGGTATGAGGCTTTAAAACCACTATTTTATGCAAGCCGTAAGTGAAATTTCCTACCTGCCCTATGAATTTGGTGCTGAAATTAAAAGAAAAATTAAAAGAAAAAGACAGCAGGTCGCAAACCATAAACCCCACATTGTGAGGAGTCAGCGCATACCTGCTGTCCGGATTTCCCAAGCCAACAATAGCGTACATTAAAACTAATTTTACTGCTCTTCTTCTGTCTCTTCCTCTTCTTCTGTCTCTTCCTCGGTTTCTTCTTCCTCCTGAGTCTTTCCTAAGATAGCAACAAGCGTGAAGTTCTTGGTTGATTTAACCTCAACTCCCTTTGGCATATCCAAATCGAATACGTGCAGAACATCACCTATATTCATATCGCTTATGTCAACCACTATCTCGTTGGGTATTGCTTCAGGCAGAGCTATAACCGTAATTCTCTTTCTCGGCTGATAGAGGTCTCCTCCGAGTTTAACACCCTTAGCCTCACCTGTCAGCTTAATGGGGATATCAACCGTAATGGGTTTGCCTTCCGTTAATTTATAAAAATCTATATGCACTATATCGTCTGTTACAGGGTGCCACTGTATGGATTTAACAACAACATTATAGCTTTCTCCGCTTTCCAATTTGAGCTCAAACCTGTCATTCCTTCTGCTTTTTCTGAGTCCCGCAAGCAGTTGGGATTTGTCCAACTCTATATGCTTGTTTTCAAAATCTATTCCGTAAACAACACCGGGAACCTTTCCGTTTCTCCTCATTCTTCTTGATACCTTGGTTCCAACTTCTCTTTCTTTGGCAGTAATAATCATTTTGCTTCAACTCCTCATAATTCAAAAGTTTTTATTCAAAAATAGCGCTTAATGACTCCTTATGATAAACCCTTCTTATCGCTTCGCCTATTAACGCTCCTACAGACAGAACCTTGATTTTATTCGTGTTTTCTTTGTGTTTAAACTTAATGGTGTTTGTCGTTGCAATTTCAACAATGGGCGAGTTGTTAATTTTCTCTATGGCATCCCCGCTTAGTACGGGATGGCTGCAGCACGCATAGACCTCTTTTGCTCCCTCTTTTTGAAGAGCAAATGCAGCGTTTGTAAGTGTTCCTGCCGTATCTATAATATCATCAACGACAATTGCGGTTTTACCTTTAACCTCGCCTATTATGTGCATTATTTTGCTCACGTTGGGCTTGGGTCTTCTTTTGTCTATTATTGCAATCGTACAACCCAATTTTTTTGCGTAGTACCTTGCCCTCTCGACACCTCCGGCATCGGGAGAAACTATCACTATATCTTTAAAATTTTTATTGTTTATGTAATTTAAAAGTATCGGGGCGGCATAGAGATGGTCAACGGGGATATTAAAAAATCCCTGTATCTGTCCTGCGTGCAAATCCATAGATATTATTCTGTGAGCCCCTGCAACAGTTATCAAATCCGCAATCAACTTAGCGGATATGGGAACCCTCGGTGCAACTTTCCTGTCCTGCCTTGCGTATGCGTAGTAAGGTATTACAACATTGACCGATTTTGCACTTGACCTTTTCAGCGCATCAAGCGTGACAAGAAGTTCCATTATATTGTCGTTTACGGGATAGGATAGAGACTGAATAACAAAAACATCATCTCCCCTGACACTTTCGTCTATCTGAACATATACCTCACCGTCGCTAAATCTCGATATTTCGGTTTTTGTAAGAGGTTTACCGAGATAACCGCTTACCTCTTCAGCCAACTCCATATTAGCAGTCCCGCTAATCAGCTTTAAATCTATCATTACCTCTCTCTTTACCAGATAAATGGCTGGGGTGGGTGGATTCGAACCACCGATCGAGGATCCAAAGTCCTCTGCCTTGCCGCTTGGCTACACCCCAATAAAAAGACCGCAAAAAAGCGGTCTCATTGTTATTTAGGCTTCTTCTTCCTCTTCGGTTTGAGCCATAACCTTTTCATACTCGCCTAAAACGGCACTTTCAAGCTTTTGCCTCATCTCGTTGTTTAGAGGATGGGCAACATCCTTAAAACTTCCGTCTTTCATTTTTCTCGACGGCATAGCAACAAACAAGCCTTTCTGTCCGCTAATGATTTTCAAGTCTCTTACCACAAACTCATTGTCAAAAATTACCGTTGCAAAACCCTTTAATTTTTCGTCACCTTCGATAGGACTAACTCTTACCTCTGTAATTTCCATAAAGCTTTACCTTCCTTTTTTTGAGAAATTTGCTGTTTTAAAAACCACACCCTTCGACACCAAAAAATCTTCGACCTCTCTTCCCGCTCTCACCTCCGGATTAATAATTGAAAATATACTTGCTCCGCTACCGGATAGTAGCGCATTACCGAAAAAACCAAACAAAACTCTCTTAATTTCTCTCAATTCTTCAAACTCTGCCAAGGCAGCCCTTTCCAAATCGTTGTGAAGCTGCAGCTTGATTTTTTCAAGACTACAATTGCCGACACCGACAACAAATGGCATTTTATTAATAGGTTTGCCACTTGTCAACAATAATTTTGAATAAATCAGAGCTGTGCTGACATTTATATTAGGTATTGCAAGAAAAACGGAGTGATTTTTCGTATCGCACTCGATTGGAGTTAATATTTCTCCTCTTCCTTGAGCAATTGCAGCAGGTTTTTTACATAAAAAAAACGGCACATCGCTTCCAAGCATTGCTGCCAAACCGTGCAGTTTATCGTCGGTCAACGGAAAATCGAACATCTCGTTTAACATTTTAAGCGTATATGCCGCATTCGAGCTCCCGCCTCCAAGCCCGCTTCCCATAGGAATCTGTTTTTCTATCTCAATAGAAACCTGCGGTTTGATTTTTGCATTCTCAAAAAACAGCTTTGCGGCTTTATAGGCAAGGTTTTTTTCGTTATTTAACTCCTTTTTGTTTGTTACAATCTCTATGGAAAATTTATCGGTTTTTTTGATTTTAATGTAATCGAAAAAGTCTATTTTGTGCATAAGCGAATACAACTCGTGATACCCGTCTTGTCTTTTTCTTAAAACATATAAAAACAGGTTGATTTTTGCAGGGGATTTTTCAATCAAAACATAGCTCCGAGTTTTTTAGCCATAGCTTTGACGTCGAACTTTACTTTCTCTTCGTCTATAAATAAGAATTCTCCGTTTTTCAAAACTATTTTGCCGTTAATGATAACGGTTGAGACATCCCTCGAATTTGCCGCATAAGCAAGATAGGAATAGGGGTTGAAAATAGGCACAGCCTCAAAACCGTCGAGCTTTACAACGGCTATATCCGCATCAAAACCCTCTTTTAGTTTGCCGGATGTTTCAAAAACGGAATTTGTGCCTATTTGAAATGTCTTTTTTGCATCTACTGCCGTTTCATCATAATTTATCGCCTTTTGAACAAGGCTTGAAACCCTCAACTCCTCCAATATGTCTAGGTTGTTATTGCTCGCCGGACCGTCAGTTCCTATAAAAACATCTATTCCTTTGTTGATAATCTTGTAAATAGGAGCTATACCGCTAGCCAGTTTGAGATTGCTTTGCGGAACATTTATGACATTGGCTTTGTACTGCTTCATCATATCTATATCTTCATCGCTGCTTACAACGCAGTGTGCAAGGTATATATCGCGCTCCAGCAAACCTGTATCCCTTAAAACCTCCATAGGTCTTTTTTTGTGTTTTTCCATACACATTTCAACTTCGCTTTTTGTTTCGTTGACGTGCGTATGAACAATGAATCCTTCGCTTGCTTCGGCAATTTTTTTTAAGCTTTCCCCTGTAAGCGTATAGGTGGAGTGAGGAGAAAAGGCAACCTTAATCGTATCGCTTTCAAACTCTCTTTTTAGTGAAAAAGTTTTGGAGATAGCTTCGTCAACATCTGCACAATCAGGCGTTTTGAAGTCTATAATTCCCTCTCCTACAACACCCTTCATTCCTATCTCCAAAGCCGCCTTTGCAACCTCCTCTTCAAAGAAATACATATCCATAAAACAACCTGTAGCGCTTCTAATCATCTCAAGCATAGACAGTTTGGAGCAAATATAGACCATATCTTTATTTACATACTTGGCTTCGCTTGGAAATATGTGGTTATTAAGCCAATCCATCAAAGACAAATCATCAGCCATCCCTCGAAAAAGACTCATAGCACTATGGGTATGGGCGTTGCAGAATGTCGGCATAACAAGACACTCTTTTGCATCTATAATATCGTCTGTCTTCTCTTTTATGTTTTTATCCATCTTTTTTATCTTGTTTTTTTCAATCAATATATCGTATATGCCCTCTTGCTCACCCAAGCAGTAACCGTTTTTAATTAAAATACTCATACAACCTCTAAAAATCTGTTAATTAAAAAGGAGAGTTCGTCGGATGATTTTTGTGCCGCCTCTATAACAGCCTCAAGCGGTGCTTTTTGCATACAGTCCGGGCGGTTGACATTGGTGATAACGGATATGGATAGACAGGGTATTTTCATATGGTTAACAGCTATAACCTCAGGCACGGTTGACATACCGATTGCATCTGCTCCAATCATTCTGAAAAAACGTGTTTCTGCCGGCGTCTCCATCGAAGGACCGCTGACACCGATATACACGCCCTCCTTTAACTCTATTTTATTGTTCAAAGCCGTTTCTTTCAATATCTTTATATATTTTTTACTGTACGGCTCGCTCATATCGGGAAATTTTCCACCAAGCTCATCTATATTTTTTCCCTTCAGAGGATTAACACCTGTCATATTTATATGGTCGGTTACGACCATCAAATCTCCCCGATTGAAATTTATGTTTAAACCGCCCGCTGCATTTGTCAAAATAACGAGTTTTGCTTTTGCCATACCCAGCAGTCTCGGCAAAAAGACAACCTCATTCATAGAATATTCCTCGTAGTAGTGAAATCGCCCGTGAGCAACCGCAATATTTTTAGCTCCTATTTGTCCGAACTCAAAAAAACCTTTGTGTGAAGGCGTTGTTGGCTTGGGCATATTCGGAATTTCACCGTAGCTCAATGTTTTTTTATTATCACACTCAAGTTTTATATCTATACCCGTTCCGGTTATAACTGCAATATCTATAGTTCCCAGCTTTTTAACAAAAACATCCCTTGCTTTTCTTAGCTTTTCAAACATAACCACCACCTCTTAACGGCTCTTTAATAACACTTACCATATCTTACAGGTAAAATCAAAAAACAGCAGTGTCGTTTTCAAGCAGCATAATAAGCCTCTCCACGCCGACGGCTATACCCGACATTGCAGGAATACCAATCTTCACAGCTTTGAAAAATTCCTTATCGGAGTTTGTAAATCTGCTTTCTATATTCTCATAACTGTTTTCCTCATCATAGCAGTTGGCAAGCTCAACACCGGCAATGTACGTTTCAAACCTCTTTGCATAACCGTTTTCTATTTTAGCCAAAGCAGCCCTCTCTTTGGGGAAATTATACACAACAACAGGATGTTCCAAGCCGAGATTCTTCTCAATCTTCAATGAAAAGACAGCATCCAGAATATCCGGTTTGTTTACGTCTCCTTCTATATTAAAATCCCTTTTAGCCTGTAAGGAATCGAAATTTTCAATATCTATTCCGACAAACCGTTCAAACAGAGTTTTGTACTCTACATATTCTATTTTTTCCAAATCTATGTGACGGTCTAAATAGTCCAAACTGCTTTTAGCGTTTAAATATTTTATCAACTCTATAAAATCACCTATTATCTCTTTGTGCGTTTCAAGCGGTCTGTACCACTCCAAAATCAAAAACTCTCTCTTGTGGAGACTGTTTATTTCATCGTTTCTGTAGGCAAAGCAGAGTTCAAAAACCTTATCAAATCCTAAGGATACGAGCTTTTTTATCTCAACCTCCGGTGAGGGTGCAAGGTATCCGTAGGGTGTTTTCATCAAAGATATGTTTTCTTCCTGCAAAACGGAATCTTTTAGCTTGGGTGTTGCAACCTCCAAAAACCCTTTTTGCTCAAAAAATCTTCTGATTTTTTTCAAATAGTCAAACTTCTTTTTTAAACGCTTAAAATGTTCTTCATTTTGTTTGCGGTTGTATATTTCCTTGCACTCGGTTATGAGGTTGTCGTTTTTATCGATTATATCGCCTATTTTGTGTTTTGAAGCAAAGTCCAATCTAATCTGCTGCCCGTTTATCCAAAGAAGTGTTGACTTTTTACCAACTTTTAATATTCTACCATAGACACTCATTTGAGGAGTATTTTATGAAAAAAGACGAATTTTTACAATCTTTAAGGGAAATAAAAAAACTCGCAGAAGAGACAGAAAAACTCTATCCGGCAGTCGCTGAGGTTTCAGACAGAATAACGAAAGCCATTGATAACGGTTTTAAGTTAATGATTTGCGGTAACGGAGGCAGCGCTGCCGATGCTCAACATATGGCAGCCGAGTTTGTAAACCGGTTTTTAAAGGAAAGGCGACCACTGCCGGCTGTTGCACTTTCAACCGATACGTCGGTTTTAACAAGCATATCAAACGACTATTCGTTCAACGAAGTATTTTCAAAGCAGATTGAAGCTCTGGGTCAACCCGGAGATATTTTAATAGGAATAAGCACAAGCGGTAATTCGACAAATGTTGCAAATGCCGTAAAAACTGCTAAAAGCAAAGGTATATTTTGCGTGGGTCTGTTGGGTAAAAACGGCGGAATTATTAAAGAGCTGTGTGACTTGGATATAACGGTTAATTCAAATTCAACGCCGAGAATCCAGGAAATGCACATCTTTATTATTCATACTATTTGTCAGATGGTTGAGGATAACGTATGCTTGAAAAATTGAAAACACTTGAAGAAATTCAAGAAACAGCCGAACGGTTGAAAAAAAGCAACAAAACGGTTGCTTTTACAAACGGCTGTTTCGATATACTCCACTTAGGGCATATAAGCTACCTTCAAAAGGCAAAAGCTATCTGTGATGTCTTGGTGGTGGGTTTAAATTCGGATGCTTCTATCAAAAGAATTAAGGGGAAAAACAGACCTATCAATCCGCAGGAGGACAGAGCTTTTGTTTTGTGCGGTTTGGAGAGCGTGGACTATGTGGTTTTATTTGAGGAAGACACACCGATAAACCTGATAAAAGCCGTTAAACCGGATATTTTGATTAAAGGTGCGGATTGGAAGGAAAAAGAGGTGACAGGTTGTGATTTTGTTAAAAGTTACGGCGGGGAGTGCAAATTTATAGAGTTTGTCGATAACCGCTCCACAACAAACATCATAAAAAAGATAGTAGATGAATACTGCAAAGATATATAGCGAATTTTGCGAATATGTTGAGAAGCACTATACATCCGTCAATACACAAAGGGCATACATACGCGATGTCGGGCATTTTTTGGACGAAACGACAACCTTTGACGAAGACCATATAAACCTTTTCATTTTTAAGCTCTACAAAAAGGGCTTGACAAACAGGAGCATAAGAAGAAAGCTCTCCTCCATATCACTTTTTCTGAACTTTTTAAAGAAAAACGCTTTGATAGAAAAAAATCCGCTTGAGCTTATGGAAAAACCGAAAACCGATAAAAATCTGCCCAAATTTCTTGATGTTGACGATGTGGTGCGTCTGCTTGAAAAGATAGACAACAAAAGAGACCGGGCTTTGCTTGAGCTTATATATTCATCTTCCTTGAGGGCAAATGAGGCTGTCTCTTTGAATGTTGAAGATGTGGACTTTGAGCATTTAAGAGTAAGAGTGAAAAGGAAGGGTGATAAGGTTGCCTATGTTCCCATAACAAATCGGGCAAAAACCTACCTTGAGGAGTATGTGGATAAAAGAAAAAACGGAGCCCTGTTTTTGAATCGGTACAATAAGCGTCTCTCCACCCGCTCCTTGCAAAAAATAGTTAAAAAATATGCTATGCAGAGCATATTTAAAGATATATCGCCCCACACATTAAGACATTCAAAGGCTACGCATCTTCTAAACAGCGGTATGGATATACGGCTACTACAGAGATTTTTGGGACACTCCTCCATAAGGGCAACGCAAATCTATACCCACCTTAATCTGACACAACTTGCAAAAACATACGACAAAACCCACCCTTTAGCCAAAAACAACAATGAAAAATAAAAATTACTATCTCGGCATTCTGCACGGAGTTTTCTATTTTGCGGCAAACGCCTTTATAGACTATACGACCATACTGCCTACATTTTTGAGGGGTTTGATAAGTTCCAATGCGCTGATAGGCTTTATAGCCGCAATCTCAAGGGGCGGAGCCATCTTTTTCCAACTTGTATCAGCCGCATATCTTGAGGGAAAAAAGAAAAGACCTATCCTAATCAAGGCACTTTGGGTAAGATTTTTTTCGCTTGTTTTTATAGCTTTGAGCTCCTATATGTTTCTTCCTTTTCATAAAATAACGGTTGTCGTGCTTTTTATCGTCTTTCTAAGCACATTCTCATTTGCCGGAGGTGTGAGCGTCATACCGTTTTACGACATAATCTCCTACAACATCCCCTCTAATATGCTTGGAAAATTTTGGGCTACACGCCAGTTTGTCGGCGGACTTTTGGCTGTAGTCAGCGGTTATATAGTAAAAATAGTAATGAAAACCGTTTCCTACCCTTCAAACTACACAATGCTTTTTGCCACAGCCACACTCATTTTCGGATTGGCTTTTTTGAGCTTGGGCAGTATGAAAGAGGGTGAGATAAAGCAAAAACCCAATAAATCTTTTTCTTCGTTTTTTAAGGATGCCCTGTTAATTTTAAAAGCAAACAAAGACTTTTTATCTATGGTTTTTTCGGAATTTTTAAGCCATTCGATATATATGTGTTTACCCTTTATAGCTTTATATGCAACATACAGGCTCGGATTTCACAAATCGGACATCGGTTATTTTATCTCCGCCCAGATGGCAGGCAGCATTTTGTCGAACCTGTTTTGGGGCTATTTTGCCGACAGAAAAGGTCCCAAGTTTATTATAATTTCGACAAACATCCTATCAATAAGTGTTCCGGTTTTGTCTGTTTTTGTTAAAACCCCGCTTATGTTTACCGCTACATTCTTTCTTTTGGGAGCTTATATGCACGGCTCTTATATAGGTTACACAAACTATATGTTAAAGATAGCACCCGAAGAAAAAAGACCTACGTTTGTAAGCATCAGAGGAACGTTCAACGCCCTTTCCTATTTTTTGCCTGCCCTCGGAGGATTCATAGTTGATAAGGTATCGTATCATTCGCTTTTTGTTTTTACGGCTTTTGCATCCATAGCAGGACTTTTATATGCAGCAAGGCTAAAATCGACTTGATGCAGAGTGCTTAAAAATTTATTTATCCAACCCGTAATCTTTCAAATCCAGCCCCTTTGATTCGGCATAGGCTCGCAAATCGTCTCTGATTAACTTAAAAGCTATGCCCAAAGCAGCCAAATCGTCAACATAACCGATTCCTGGGATAAAATCGGGAATGATGTCAAAGGGATTCAAAAAATAGAGCAGAGCTGCCGCAAGCGCCGCCGTTGTTTTCCAGGGGAATTTACACTCCTTTTTGTAAGAGCAGCGCAACATTTCATAGGCAAGTTCAAGCTGTAAAATAAGCTCGCCAACGTGCTTTGAGGGGTTTTTGTATATATCGTCTATTTTACTTCTTGCATCATTTAAAATAGCATTTATATCGGTCTCTTTAACCTTTTTTATCAGATTATCCATAGTCGAGGCAATATTACCTTTCATCTTTTCCTTTTGGTGGAGCTGAGGGGGATCGAACCCCTGACCTCTTGGCTGCCAGCCAAGCGCTCATCCCAGCTGAGCTACAGCCCCAAAAATATTTTTCAATTTACAAAAAGAGTATTAATAAAACTCCGTCGATTTGTCAAGCCCGATTTAAAAATAAAACATAAATTCCGAAATTCCCGATTCTAGTGCTGTAAACAGTGTTATAATTCTTTAAACTGTTTGGCAGTCATTCGCCGTTTAAATTCATTACCCCCCCAACTTTCCGAGTTTTTAAAAAGATAGCTATATACCTCAAATATTGATTTAAGTTGCGTAAAATACAAGTTTATGCTAAAAATATAACAAATATTTTTAGGAGGTGTTGCCTTGAAGAGATTAGGTTTACTAATTTTGAGCCTTATCCTTGTAATCAGTTTCGGCTCAAAAAGTTTCGCAATGTCCAAAAAAGACTACATCATTGCAGGCACTACGGACAAGATAACATCGCTTGACCCTGCAAAAGCCTATGAGTACTTCTCAGACAATATTTTGCAGAACATTATGGGCGGTTTGGTTAAGTATATACCGGGAACAACAAAAATTGTGCCGGATATGGCAAAAAGCTGGAAGATTCCCAAAGACGGAACGGTCTATACGTTCAAAATTAAAAAGGGATTGAAATTTTCAAACGGAGACCCGATAGATGCAGAGGTTTATGCTTTTTCAATAAATAGGGTTATAAGACTCAAACAAAATCCGGCGTTTTTACTTGCGGATGTTGTAAAGAGTGCAAAGGCTTTGGACAAATATACACTGCAAATAACCCTTAAATATCCCTATGCACCTTTTATAAGCATTCTGGCTTTCACAATATCCTATCCTGTTGACCCGAAGGTCTATCCGGCAGACAAGGTATATAACGGAATGCCGGTTGCAAGCGGTCCTTATATGGTTAAAAAATTGGTCAGAGGACAGGAAATCGAGCTTGTAAGAAATCCGAACTACTACGGCAAAAAGGCAAAAACCCCAATCATTTTGATAAAGATTTACAGGGAAGCAAACAATCTGTATATGGCTTTGTTAAGCGGCGAAATAGACCTTGCATACAGAACTCTTTTACCGCAGCAGCTAAAACAGGTTCAAAAAAACAAGAAGTTCAAAACCTACACCGGCGATTCACCGTTCATCAGAGAGATAGTGTTTAACGTAAAAGCAAAGCCGTTTGGCAATGCAAAATTAAGAAGAGCACTATCTTATGCCGTCAACAGAAAACAGATTTCAAAAGAGATATTCAAAGGACAGGTCACACCGCTTTATACGCTTATTCCGGCAGGTATGTGGGGACACAAAAACGTAATGCCTCACTACAACATTAAAAAGGCTGAGAGAATGCTGAAAGCATTGGGATATTCAAAAGCCAAACCTTTAAGTATAACGCTCTGGTATTCTCCGAGTCACTACGGTTCAACGGAATCGGACGTTGCTTTAATGATTAAAAACCAACTTGAAAAAACAGGGCTTGTAAAGTGCAAGGTTAAATATGCCGAGTGGGCAACATATGTTGATTACTGGACAAAAGGTGTTATGGGAATGTTCCTGTTGGGTTGGTATCCTGACTACTTCGACCCGGATGACTATATGTGGCCCTTCCTGCAAACATCGGCAAGTCCGGGAATGGGCTCATTCTATTCAAACAAGAAAATAGACAAACTGCTCAAGAAGGCAAGAACTATAACAAATATCAAAAAAAGAGCAAGATTGTATTATAAAGTCCAAAGAATTATGGCTAAACAGGCTCCCTATATCCCGCTGTTCCAGGGTCAACAGCACGTTGTGGCAAAACCGAACATAAAGGGAATCATTATGGATCCTGTTCAAATATTCAGATATTATTTACTCTCAAAATAAATTGTGCTAAGATTGCGCAAATTAAAGAGGAGCCTTTTTAAACAAGGCTCCTCGTTTTTTGTGTGGTATAAGGAGATATGAAACTTAAAACCTACATCCTGATGAGGATACTTCTATCCATCCCTATGATTCTTATAATACTCACAATAGTCTTTTTTGTTTTAAGAGTTCTGCCGGGCAATCCGGTTTTGGCTATGTTGGGGCCCAAAGCTCCTCCTCAAATCATACACGCAATGGAACATCAAATGGGTCTGGATAAACCTATCATTGTTCAATATTTCATATATCTCTCCCATATTGCGGTCGGCAACTTCGGAACGTCAAGCTACACCTCTTTACCCGTTTTACAGGAACTTTTGCAAAAATTTCCGGCTACTTTCGAGCTGACATTTTACTCTATGATTATAGCCGTGTTCATAGGTATATTCCTGGGTTCATACGCGGCATATAATTTCGGAAAACCGATGGATATTTTTGCAAGGGTTTACTCTATTTTTGTCTATTCGTTCCCCGTGTTTTGGTTTGGTATTATGCTTCAACTCATTTTCGGCGTATGGCTCCATTGGCTTCCGGTTTCGGGAAGGTCTGCACCGTTTATGATTCCAAACCACATCTATACGGGTGTATATACGCTTGATGCAATCCTTAACGGACAGTGGGATGTGTTTACAGATGCCATAAAACACCTGATACTTCCGTCATTTACTCTCGGTGTCGTTATATCAAGCATATTTGTAAGAATGGTCAGATCAAACGTTCTGCTTTCTCTATCAAGCCAATACGTGACGGCTGCAAGAGCCAGGGGTGAAAGTGAAAAAAAGATTCTTTTCAAACACGCCTTGAAAAACTCTATGCCGCCGATTTTAACAATTATGGGTTTGCAGTTTGCCCTGCTTTTGGCGGGTGCCATACTGACCGAAACCACATTTTCCTGGCCCGGCATAGGTAACTACCTAATAACCCGAATAAGCTATAGAGATTTCCCGGCTATTCAGGGCGCTATAGTGTTCTTTGCGTTTTTCGTAGCTGTTATCAGCATACTTGTTGACATAGTAAACGCCTGGATAGACCCGAGGATAAGGTATTAGATATGTTTAGCGAAAAAATAGGTAAAAACATAAAGCAGCTTGTCGGCGACTCATCCGGTATTATGTTTCTTGTCGGACTTTTCTTGCTTATTATCTTTGTGGTTATGGCTGTTTTTGCTCCCTACCTTGCACCCTACAGTCCTATCAAACCGACAGGAGCGCCGCTTCTTCACCCGCAGGCAAGCCACTTAATGGGAACTGATAATCTCGGTTACGATGTGTTCAGCAGGGTTATATTCGGCTCTCGTATGGCTTTCAGCATAGCGGCAATTGCAACCGTTATAGCCGCAGCCGTAGGTATTCCGACAGGACTCATTGTCGGATATATAGGAGGAAAACTCGACAGCGTAATTACAATGATTATGGATTCGGTATATACTTTTCCGGGGCTTATTCTTGCAATCGCCATAGCCGCTATGCTCGGTCAAGGGCTGATAAACATATCTCTATCCATTGCGGTGGTTTACATACCTACCTACTACAGGGTGATAAGAAGCCAGGTTGTAACTATTAAATCGGAACTCTATGTTGAAGGCGCCAGAGCAATAGGTGCAAAATCACCGACCATACTGTCGAAGTACATACTGCCCAACGTTCTGCCTTCAACAATAGTCGTTTTATCTATGAATATAGCAGACGCCATAATGACCGAAGCCGGCTTGAGCTTTTTGGGATTGGGAATTGCTCCTCCGACACCGGATTGGGGGTATGATTTATCCAAAGGGCAGCAGTTCATACTCCAAAACGACTGGTGGCTTGTTGTTTTTCCCGGCTTGGCAATTATTTTAATTGTGCTTGGATTCAGTATGTTTTCCGAAGGACTTAACGAATATCTTAATCCTAACATAGGCGAAAAAAGATGAGTCAAGAAAATAGTTTGGAGATTAAAAACCTAAACATAGAGTATTTGACAAGAAGCGGCACGGTACACGCCGTCAAAGATGCCTCTTTCAGTGTTGCAAAAAAAGAGACCCTCGGAATTGTGGGAGAATCGGGCTGCGGAAAGTCAACAACAGGACACGCCATATTAAAACTTCTGCCCTCCAATGCAAGGGCAAAAGGAGAAATTGTTTATAAAGGCAGGAATGTGTTGACCATGCCTGAAAAAGAGGTCAGACATTTAAGGGGTAAGGATATATCAATAGTATTTCAAGACCCTATGACATCCTTAGACCCTATAATGCGCGTTAAAGACCACTTTTTGGAATTGATGAGGGCTCATAAACCGAATGTAAAAGAAGAAGAGGTTATACAAACAGCCTCGGAAGCCTTGGAGGCTGCCGGCGTATCAAAAAA
Source organism: Desulfurellales bacterium (assembly GCA_027035575.1). Lineage (GTDB taxonomy): Bacteria > Campylobacterota_A > Desulfurellia > Desulfurellales > Hippeaceae > S144-51. Next base: position 31,317 of record JALVUQ010000070.1, read on the forward strand.
GAGACTTGACAACTATCCCTTTGAGTTCAGCGGGGGAATGAGGCAGAGGGTTATGATAGCTCTCGGTATAGCCCTAAAACCAAACGTAATTGTTGCCGATGAACCCACAACCTCCCTCGATGTGGTTGTTCAGGAACAAATTATGGAGGTATTCAGACATCTGAAAAAAACAAAAGATATGTCCATCGTTCTTATCACGCACGACTTGGGCATAGTAGCCGAGCTTGCCGATAAGGTTGTTGTGATGTATGCCGGTGAGGTTATGGAGTATGCAGATGTATATAACCTCTATAAAAATCCTCTGCATCCCTACACACAACTGCTTCTTAAATCGGTTCCAAATATAAAAATAGACGATATGGAGCTTCACCATATACCCGGAAGTCTGCCGGATTTAAAAAATCTGCCGCCAGGATGCAGGTTTTACGACAGATGCCCGTTTGCAAAAGACAAATGCAAGAAAGAGGAGCCTCCGATATTTAAGGTTGACAAAAGAGAGGTCAGGTGCTGGCTTTATGAGTAAAACAGAAAGCGTTGTGGTCGTAAATAATTTAAAAAAGTATTTTCCCTTAAAGATTCCTTGGCTTGAAGCATTAAGAAAAAAAGAAAAACCGACCGTTAAAGCCGTGGATAACATATCGTTTGATATAAAAAGCAACGAGGCGTTAGGGCTTGTGGGTGAATCCGGAAGCGGAAAAACAACGGTCGGGCGTTCAACCATAAGATTGATAGAACCGACAAACGGCTCAATTAAAATTCATAACCAGGATATTATGAGCCTAAAGGGCGAAAGCTTAAGGAGGGCACGAAAAAACTTTCAGATAATATTCCAAGACCCTATGGCTTCACTAAACCCATATATGAGCATAGGAAAATCCGTTATGCATCCGCTTGAAATACACAACATCGGCTCGAATTTTAAAGAAAGAAAAGAGATGGTTTTGGAGTTGTTCGATAAGGTCAACTTAAAACCCTCAAAAGAATTTTTCAACCGCTTTCCAAGGCAGTTGTCGGGAGGACAAAGACAGAGGGTTGTGATTGCAAGAGCCATAATTACAAATCCTAAATTCATAGTTTCGGATGAGGCAACGGCAATGCTTGATGTGTCGGTTCGCTCACAAGTTTTAAAACTTATGCTCCGACTAAAAGACGAATACAAACTGGCTTTTTTGTTTATAACGCACGATTTGGCAAGTGCAAAGTATATATGTGAAAGAATCGCCGTTATGTATCTCGGAAAAATCGTAGAAGTCGCTTCAACAAGAGAACTGTTTGAGCACCCTCTCCACCCTTACACAAAGATTTTAATGGGCGCCATCCCAATACCCGACCCAACCATAAAAAGGAACAAGATTATGCCCAAAGGTGAAATACCGTCTCCCACAAATATGCCTAAGGGTTGCAGGTTTAGAACAAGATGCCCCTATGCCAAAAAAGAGTGCGAAGATATGGATATGGAACTCACAGATATGGGCAGCAACCATTTAAGCGCCTGCCCCTTTATTAAGTAAATATACTTATATCACCTCAACACAAGATAACCTCTTGTTTAATCTCTCTGTTTTTTAAAAAATCTCATCTCAAACAACATAAAAATTCGAGATGGTGTTGACTTTAAAGATAAATGGATATAACATAACGCTTGGAAGGTTACTTGTTAACCTATATTTTATTTTTTCTGGAGGTATTTAATGAAGCTTCACGAATATCAAGCCAAAGAGGTTCTGGCAAGCTACGGCGTTCCGGTGCCGGAAGGAAGGGTAACCCATTTCCCCTATGATGCCTGGATGGTATCTATGGAGTTGGGCTTGCCGGTTGTTTTAAAGGCTCAAGTGTTAACAGGCGGAAGAGGAAAAGCAGGCGGTGTTAAACTTGCTAAAACATCCGACGAAGCAAGGGATATTGCACAGGAGCTTTTCGGTAAAAAACTCGTAACAAAGCAAACAGGCCCACAAGGCGTAATTGTTAGAAAACTGCTTGTTGAAAAGGCTGCGGATATTGACAGGGAGCTCTATTTTTCCATAGTTGTTGACAGAACAACGTCAAAACCCACTGTCATAGCCTCAAAAAGAGGCGGAATGAGCATAGAAGAGGTAGCCGAACAATACCCCGAGGATATCATCAAAATTCCTATAGACCCTGCCGTTGGGTTCCTACCCTACCAGATAAGAAGGTTAAAATACGATTTGGAGCTTACGGCTCAAGAAAAAGAGGCTGCTAAAATATTCAGCGCACTTTATCAGGCTTTCTCTGAAAAAGACTGTTCTCTATTAGAGTTAAATCCGCTTGTTGTGCTGAAATCTGGTCATTTATTGGCTGTTGATGCTAAAATGGACATAGACGAAAATGCACTCTACAGAAGAAGAGATATCTCAAGAATGAGAGACTTAACTGAATCCGACCCTGATGAACTTGAAGCAAGATTTTCGGGTTTGAACTTCATTAAACTTCCGGGCAACATAGGTTGTATGGTTAACGGTGCCGGTCTTGCCATGACAACAATGGATGTTATTAAACTTGCCGGCGGAGAACCTGCAAACTTCCTTGATGTCGGCGGAGAAGCCACTCCAGAAACAATAGCAAAAGGCTTTGAAATAATCACAAGAGACCCGAAAGTTAAGGCTATATTTATCAATATTTTCGGTGGTATAGTCAGATGCGACAAAGTTGCAAACGGAATTATTCAGGCATTAAAAACCGTTGAGGTCAAGATACCGGTTGTTATTAGATTAACGGGTATGAACAAAGAAGAGGGTATGGAGATACTCAAAAAAGCACCGATGCAGTTTTATATAGCAGAAGATTTAAGAGAAGCTGCTAAAATGGTGTCCGACTTGTCAAACAATAAAAACAATGAAACAGAGAAAAAACCTGCTGAAAAAGCAAAAGCAGGAAAGAAGGAGAAATAGATGGCTGTTTGTGTATATAGAACCAGTAGGGTTGTCGTTCAGGGTATAACAGGTAAGGAGGGTAGATACCATGCCCTTGCCTGTAGAGATTACGGCACAAAGGTTGTTGCCGGCGTAACACCCGGCAAGGGCGGTATGGATGTTGAAGGAATTCCTGTTTACAACACTATGGAAGAGGCTGTTCAAAATAATCACCCGAACGTAAGTTTGATTTTTGTTCCGCCTCCATTTGCAGCGGATGCCATTTTGGAAGCCGTAGGAAGCGGAATTAAGACCATTGTTTGTATAACAGAGGGTATCCCGGTGTTGGATATGGTCAAGGTTAAAAGAGTGATAGAAAAAGAAAATGTGACCTTAATAGGCCCTAACTGCCCGGGAATCATTACACCGGGGGCTACAAAGATAGGTATTATGCCCGGGCACATATTCAAAAGAGGCAGTGTCGGTATAATATCAAGAAGCGGAACTCTGCTCTATGAGACAGCCGACCAGATTACAAAAGCGGGGCTTGGTCAGTCAACCTGCGTAGGAATAGGCGGAGACCCGATTATCGGTACGGACTATATTTACTGGCTTGAGAGATTTGAGCAAGACCCGGAGACGGAAGCGGTTATGATGGTTGGAGAAATCGGAGGAAACGCCGAAGAAAAAGCAGCCGAATACGTTAAAAATCATATGAAAAAACCGGTATTTGCATTTATTGCCGGAAGGACTGCACCTCCGGGAAGAAGAATGGGGCATGCGGGAGCCATTATTATGGGTAAAAGCGGAACGGCTGAATATAAATACGAAGTATTGAGGGCATCAGGTGTTCATACTATCGAAAATCCGGGATACATCGGAGAAACCATATATAAGACACTGAAAGAAGAGTACTCTCTTTAATTAAATTTTGACAAGCAAGGTGCAAAAAGCGGCTCTGTTTGCTTCTTGCACCTTTTTTATTTGATTTTTCCTTCTCTTTAGCGTAGATTTTTCATAATGCTTAATGCGCAAACCTTAAAAAAATTATACGCCCTATACAAGCTCTTATTGTTTCTTATAACCTTCATAGTGTTTTTGCATCTAAAAAAACATTCACCGGCGTATTGTTACATAATTTTTTTCACATATCTGCTTGATGCGGCTCTGTTTTTCAACTTTGACAATAAATATTTCTACGCTGTATCTTTGGCTATTGACATAGTCTTTGTTTATTTCATAGCCAAGCTCCTATCAATAGAAGAGATGGTTATTTTTTCGGTTGTACCGCTGTTTTTTTCCTGTTTACTGCTTGAGTGTTTTTTGGCTGCTGCACTGCTCGGTATCAGTTTTTTTGTTTTGCTGCTCTATTCGGACTTAAATGCCGTCTTTGCCGTGCTGTCTTATGTGGCGGCTCTTTTTTCATCCTATTTTGTAAAAAAATCCATATATCAAAAAGAGATTATTGAAAAACGAGAGGAGTTTGAAAAAGAGTTTAGTGACAAAATTTACATAGCAAAGCGCATCTCTTTGGAGTTTGCACACGAAATACGAAACCCTCTTATGGGTATTTCCGGTGCTTTGGAAATAATTAAAAACTCAAAAGATAAAAAAACCTTAAACGAGATGATAGAGATAGCCCAAAAAGAGATTGAAAGAGCCAACAACCTTACACGGGACTTTTTAAACCTTGAAAAACCTTATGAATTAAACAAACAATCTTTTGAGCTGTGTGCTTTTTTAAATGAAATTTCTTATGCCGACAAAGGTTTGATTCATATCTTCGTTAATTGTAAAATAGACAGTATCTATATCGATGCCGACAAAGAGATGATTAGAAGAATGATTGATAATCTTATCAGGAATTCTATGGAAGCCCAAGCCGAAAAGGTTAAAATAGAGGTGTCGGCAGAAAAAGAATATGTAATTTTATTGGTTTCAGACGACGGAGAGGGTATCAATATTAAAGATGACGAAAAAAATAAGATATTTTTACCGTTTTTTACCACAAAGGAGCAGGGCAGCGGGCTCGGCTTGGCAATCTGCAAGCAAATAGCCGAAGCGCATATGGGTTCGATTACAATAGACAGCACAAACACCTTTAAAATAGAGTTAAAAAGGAGATAGAGATGGCCGGCGGTTCAATTTTAATAGTTGATGATGAAAAGAGTATAAGAAGCGTGTTGAAAAACCATCTTGAAACTTCGGGATATGACGTATTCACAGCCGAAAGATTGAAAAATATCTATAAATTCAGGGATATGGATATCGTTCTGCTTGATGTAAGGCTTCCCGATGCTAACGGGATAGAATCCATAAAAAAGATAAAAAACGTTTTCCCTCATTGCGAGGTAATTGTGATAACGGCTTACGAGAAAGACGCTCAAAGTGCCGTTAAAGCAATAAAGAACGGAGCTTTTGACTATCTTGTCAAACCTTTCAAGTTGAGCGAACTCTCTTTGGCTATTGAAAATGCACTGGAAAAGGTTGAGCTGAAAAAGGAGAATGAAGAACTCAAAAGTGCTATCGACAGCATGAAAAAAGGATTTTACGGTATGGTCGGTTTGAGCAGTGAAATGCAAACCGTCTATCAACAGATAAAAAAGGTAGCCGATGCAAATATAGCCGTTTTGATAGAAGGAGAAAGCGGCACCGGAAAAGAGTTGTGCGCACAAACCATACACAAATTAAGCAGAAGAAGGGGGAAGTTTATTGCTATCAACTGTGCCGCCATACCAGAAAATCTGTTGGAAAGCGAACTGTTTGGCTATAAAAAGGGGGCTTTCAGCGGGGCTGTCGAGACAAAAAAAGGGCTTTTGGAAGAGGCTGATTCAGGAACGCTGTTTCTTGATGAAATAGGAGATATGCCGCTTGAGCTACAGTCAAAACTGCTTAGGTTTCTTGAGAACTTTGAGTTTAGAAGACTGGGAGATAATGTATCCAAAAAGGTTGATGTGCGCATAGTGTCCGCTACAAACAGAAAACTTGCAAGTCTCGTAGAGGAAGGTAGGTTCAGAAAAGACCTCTTTTACAGGCTTTCGGGTTTTGTCATACATATACCTCCTTTAAGAAACAGAAAAGAGGATGTACCGCTCCTTGTTAAGCATATACTGCAAGAGATAAGCACGGATAAGGAATACTCCATAACCTCACAGGCTTTAAAGGCTCTGCTTGTGTATGATTTTCCGGGCAATATCAGGGAGTTGAGAAATATATTGAATCAAGCGGCAATAATGAGCAGCGGAACCATATCCTACGAAGATTTGCCTGAATATATCAAATCTGTCAAATACGATGTTATGGTGGAGGGTAACAACCTTGAAGAAAAGGTTGAAAACTACGAAAAGAAGATGATTGAAGATGCTATGAAAAAAGCCGGCGGCAATAAAACCGAGGCTGCCAAAATATTAGGCATAACATTCAGGTCTTTAAGGTATAAAGTAAAAAAATACAAAATTGAAAAACAGACTGTTTAATCCTTAATCATCTTTTTGGCGGCATTTTTTGCAAGTTTATCGGCAATATCGTTGCCCTTGATACCGCTGTGAGCTTTAACCGATATCCACTCTATCGATGCAAACTTTTCAGACGAATTGCATATATCAAAAATTATCCGTTTATTGCGCTTCGTTGTCTTGTCTTTAATGGGCATAACCGTTCTTTTGGCTTTTTCCTTTTTTCGTACGAGTTTAATTATATAATCGCAATCGGTATAAACTTTCAGGTTTATTGTGTCTATGTGGCTAAAAAACGAGTTTATATATTCAAATGCCTTGGCAACAGCCAAAAGCTCCATCGATATTGAGGTTTTACATACTGCATAACCGGAAAAATCCACAACCTTATTGCTGTCGATAACCATATGCACCCCCCAACCCCCAACGCCTTGCTGCTGAAAACAACTGCCGTCCGAATAAACAACAATGTTCATAGCTTTAGTATATAAGATTGTCTTGCACATTAACACATAAAATTTGTCACAGCACATAAATATGTTTATAATAAGCATAAGGAAATTGAGGAGGTTGGAATGAAAAAGCTGATTATAGGAATAGTGGTATTTGTTACTGTAATATTTATGTTGGCATACGGAGTTTTGTTTACGCAACCCGGAAATAACCTTTTAAGACCCACTGTCGAGTCTAAAATCAACAGTGCTTTAAAAACCAAAATGACACTCGAAAGATTCACTCTCAGACCGTCATATCTGCTTGTAAAACTTAAAACACCTATGGGTTCAAGCTTTGTTGTTGGCGGTAAGTTCGGACTTTTTTCAAAAAAGATAGATGTTAAGTATGATTTATCCGTTGTTGGCAGAGAAAATAAATTCAAGCTGAAAGGGTTTGAGCTTAAAGGACCTTTCTATGTAAAAGGCACTGCCAAAGGCTCTATGGAAGGTCTTCTGAGTATAGACGGAAAAAGTAATTTTGCATCTTCCAACATATCGTACGCTATTAAGGTAAAAAACAAAAAACCCGCATTTGTAAGCATAAATATAGATGACCTGAAACTTAAAACGCTGCTTGGCGTATTGAACAAACCTGCATTTGCAGATGCTTCGATTAGGGCGAATATTAAACTTACGAGCTTTGAAGAAAACGCACTGAAGGGCAAGGGAAACGTTTACATAACAAACGGCACGATAGACCGCAAGATTATGAAGAAATCCTTTAATATAAATCTGCCTAAAACCGATTTTAGCGCCAAAGCAAATATAGTTTTAAACGGTTCATTGACCAACTTCGGCTTGAACTTTAATTCTAACTTGGGCAGAAGCTTCATAAAGGGTTCTTACACTCAAAAAACAAATGCCGTTAAAGCCGACTATAACATCAACCTATCCGACCTGGCTCTTCTTAAACCCGTAACCAATCTGGAGCTTAGGGGAAGTTTTGCGACAAACGGCACAATTAACGGCACAAAAAGTTTGATGTATATAAAAGGTCAAAGTTCCGTCGCTGATTCACATACAACCTATGCCGTAACAATCAAGAATTCCAATATCAACAGCATAAGCCTTTTAATAAAAAATGCCAAACTTGACAAACTGCTGGCTCTTTTAAGCAAACCGATATATGCATACGGACTTGTTAATGCTCAAATAAAAACAGACGGTATAAATCCGAAAAACCTAAACGGAACAATAGATGCAAACATTTCAAAAGGGGTTGTCAACTCCGCAGTCGTAAAAAAACTGTTTAATCTAAATATGCCAAAAACGACATTTAAGGCAAATGTTTCATCGAGCATAAAAAAGTCCGTTGCAGTCTCGAAAATAAAGATAAATTCCTCCATAGCCGCTTTGAATACCAAAAAAACGGTGTTCAACATACCTCTCTTTAAGCTAAATTCCGACTACACACTGACAATTCCCGATTTAAACAAACTCTATTTTGCAACAAACAGGCATATGAGGGGTTCTGCAAAACTAACAGGCAGTGTTGATTATTCTCAAAAAGGCTTAACTGCAACGGGCTTTTCAAAAATGTTGGGGGGCAGTATAAACTTCAGGCTTGCAAATAACAATCTTGTTGCAGCGGCAAAAGATATAAGCGTTGTTAAAGCGACGGATATGATGATGTACAACAGAATCTTCGACTCCAAAGGCTCAGTAAACTTAAACTACAATCTGCTGACAAAAAAAGGCACTCTTAAAGCCCTGTTTGTTAACGGTCATATACTTCCCAACAGGGTTACATTCCTTTTGCACAATATGGCGAGATTCGACATAACAAGAGAGATTTACAAAACGACCAAGCTATACAGCAGAATAAACAATAAAAAGATTTTCTCGGATTTGGATATGATAAGCAGATTGACGCACATAACATCGAAAAACGCTTTTATTGACCTAAACAGGGATTTGATAGATGCAAAAATTCGGGTTGCAATCAAAAAGAGCGCAGTATATGTCAAGCTGAAAGGCAGCTTGAGCCATCCGAGAATAAAGATAGACTTTAAAAACCTGATAAAACACAAGGTAGAGAAAAAACTTAAGAATCTGCTTAAAGGTTTTATCAAATAGACTGTTAATTAAGCTTAAGAAGGCTGTTAAATCATATTTTCGTATCTACTCCGAACTGTGTACAAAATCAACAAGGCGCTTAACAACATCGGAATTTGTTTGAGGAAGGACACCGTGCCCCAAATTTAATATATGCGGTATGTTTTTCGTGGCATCAAGGAGCTTAGCGGCATTTTCAATAAGTATTTTTTCATTTGTCAAAAGCAGCGTATTGTCAAGGTTTCCCTGAACGCATCGTTTGGTTTTTGAGTGTATTGTCGGCAGGTGTTCTCTCCAATCCACACTTAAACAGTCAAATCCAAGCGTTGAAACAACATCGTTAATGTGTGCCGAATTTTTAATAAAATATATGGACGGTATATTGAGTGTTTCGGCTATTTTTTTATTGAAAGGATATATAAAGCTTTTATAGACTTCCTTGGGTAGAATACCAGCCCAGCTGTCAAATAGTTGAACGGCATCAACACCAGCTTCTATCTGCATATTCAAATATTTTAAGGTCAAATCGCTAAGCGTGTCCATTATGCTTAAAAATTCTTTCGGATATTCATAAATAAACGAGCGAATCTTATAGAAATCACCCCCGCTTCCAAAAATATAGCATCCCAAAGTAAAGGGGGCGGCGGCAAAACCGATTAGAGCAGCGTCTTTGACATCCTCTTTTATGTTTTTCACCGTATCGTAAACAAACGAGACCTCATCCAAATCTATCGTTCTATTAGATATGTTTTTTACATCCAGATTTTCAACAACCGGGGAAGAGCCGTCTTTAAACGACAAGTAAGCACCAAGGGCTTTAAGCGGTATCAAAATATCCGAAAACAGAATCATAGCATCAACATCAAGCTCTTTTAACGGCTGCATAGTAACAGCCGATGCCAACTCCGGTGTTGTACACATAGTTAAAAAGTCGTATTTTTTCCTTAACAAACGATAGCTTTTTAAAAACCTGCCTGCCTGGCGCATAAACCAAACGGGCTTTCGATTGTAAACACCGCCTTTTAGCGTATTCAAAAAAAACTCTTTTTTGTTCATTTTGCCTCCAACCAGTTGTCTGCAACCTTAATATTCACAAGAAGGGGAACGTCAAACTTAACGACATTCTCCATAACATCCTTTGTGATTTCTTTCACCTGTTCGGCTGCCTCTTCATTAGCTTCAATAAGCAGCTCATCGTGAACCTGCATTACCAATTTTGCATCTATATTTTTTAATTTCTTATCCAACCGCACCATTGCTATTTTTATTATGTCAGCCGCGGTTCCCTGTATAACGGCATTTACGGCAGCTCTTCTTTCAAAACCGGCCAACCGCTCATTGGAGGAGTTTATATTAGCAAAATACCTTCTTCTTTTAAAAAAGGTTTCCACATAGCCGTTCTTTGATGCACTCTCAATTGTGTTTGAAATAAAGTTTTGAACATCTTTGAAGCGCTCAAAATACTTCTCTATAATCTCCTTTGCCTTGCTTTTCTTTATGCCGAGCGTCTTGGATAGAGAAACATAGCCCATTCCGTATAAAATACCGAAGTTTATAACTTTTGCCGTTCTTCTCAAATTGTGGTCAACCATAGATTCGTGCACGCCGAAGAGCTTAACCGCCGTTTGGGTATGGATATCACCGTTATTGTTAAACACTTCTATCAAGGTTCTGTCTTTGGAAAAATGGGCTAAAATACGCAGTTCTATCTGCGAGTAGTCCGCGCATATAAGTTTATATCCCTCCTGTGCTATGACGGCTCTTCTGATTCCTGCGTGTATTTCGTCCTCGTTCGCAGGCAGGTTCTGCAAATTGGGATTTGAAGAAGAAAGCCTGCCTGTTGATGTTAAAGTTTGATTGAATGTTGTGTGAAGTCTGCTGTTTTTGTCAGCCTTTTTAATAAACGGCACTATGTAGGTTGAAACTATTTTTGCTATTTCTCTGTATTTTATAATCAACTCCGCAATTTCATATTTCTTTGAGAGCTCCTGCAGTGTCTCCGAATCCGTGGAATAGCCTGTCTTGGTTTTTTTAATTGGCTTAATACCCATCTTTTCAAATAAAATCTTTTGAAGCTCCTTTGTTGAGTTTATATTAAACTCCTCGCCGGCAAGAGCATATATTGAGCTTTCCATATGTTTTTGTTTGTCGGTCAATTCGTTTTTAAATTTATACAGATAGTCGGTGTCTATCTTTAATCCCACCTTTTCCATTTCGTAAAGCACGTATGATAAAGGCGTTTCAACCTCATTTAAAAGGTATGACAGCGAATTTTTCTCTATAAGTTTTTTTGCTCCTTTCTCAGCGACAGCAAGACGCGCTGCAAAACTCTCAGCAGAGAGCACTTTATAATCGAGCTCTTTATCGGCATACTCAAAACACCCCTGCAGCATACCCGACGAATCGGAGTTTAACAGATAACAAGCAAGTTTTATATCAAACGGTGTGCTGGTAAATTGAAAACCAGCCCACAGCAAATCTTTTAAATCGTAAACGGCTACGGCTTGCTCAATCAACGAAGGCTCCACTGTTCTGCTGTTTTTACCGTTAAAACGGTAGTGTTGTTCGTTTTCCTTATAGATTATATCGCAGGAAAATGTTTCTGATTTTCCTTTTTCCTCACTCTTAATGTTGTTAAGTAGTGACTTGAAGCCGAAGCGTAAAAACATCTGCCTTATTTTTTCTGTCTGTTTGGGTTTTCTTTTTATATCTTCAGGCGTTATGTCAATCTCCACATTTTTGTCTATTGTCGTGAGTTTTTTATACAAAAGCAAATTTCCGTCTGACAGTATGGCGTCTTTTATCTTGGGCTTGAGATTGTTAACATTATCGAGTATTTCATCGCAATTTTTATAATTTTTCAATATGGAAGCGGCGGTTTTCGGACCTATCGATTTGATTCCGGGTATATTGTCGATACTGTCGCCTATAAGGGCAAGATAATCCGCTACCTGAGAAGGATAAACACCGAGTTTTTTATAGACAGCCTCTTCGTTGTAGTAAATTTTTTTAACGGGGTCGTATATTACAACACTGTCGTCTTCCACAAGCTGTAATAAATCTTTGTCGTTGGCAAGCACAACAACCTTAAACTCCTTTTTCATCTTTTCAGCGAGAGTTGCAATCAAATCGTCAGCCTCAAAACCGTCTTTTTCTATTATCGTTATTCCAAAACAGCTTATCAGTTCCTTTATGGGCTCTATCTGAGCGGAGAGCTCATCAGGCATTTTAGGTCTGTTCTGCTTGTAGCTTTCAAACAAATCCACCCTAAACGTCTTTGCTTTCGTATCAAATAAAACGGCAATATATTCGGGGTTTTCCTTGTCTATATCAAGCAGCATCCTGGCAAAGCCGAAAACTGCACCCGTAGGCATTCCGTTTCTCGACAGATTTCTTATGGCAAAGAAGAATCTGTACAAAAACGAACTTCCGTCAATAAGATATACCGTTTTTTCATCCATATCCACAAACTACAAAATTTTTTCCAATTAGTCTATAAAAAATTAAAAATTGCGTTGTATAACAGTACTTTAAGCACCTCAAACAATTGCCTTTTTGTACATAAAAAGCAAATTTTGACTTGAATTTGAATAATCTTATTAACTTAAATATATGAGTTACTAATTTGATATAAAACTTCTTATTTGCCGTATTGTATTTATTGTATAATCTATTGACTTTTTTCACATTTTTGTGTAGAGTTACAAAAATTTAATAGGGGGAGTTATTTTTATGTCTCAACACAATATGCTCGATTACGAAAAAGAGGTTAAAGAATTTAAGTTGGAAGTTCCAGAATACTTTAACTTCGCATTCGACGTAGTGGACAAATGGGCTCAAGATAGGACGAAATTGGCTCTGGTTTGGGCTAACACCACAGGGAAACTGATAAAAAAATACTCGTTTTGGGATATCTCCAAAATGTCCAACAAGTTTGCAAATGTTCTTCTGTCTTTGGGCATAAAAAAGGGCGACAAGGTGCTTGTTATGGTTCCGAGAATCGTGGAGTGGTATGCCGTTATGCTCGGATTGAACAAGGTAGGCGCAGTTGCTCTGCCGGCTCCCAACATACTTATGCCCGAAGATATTAAATACAGGATTAGAAAAGGCGATGCCGTGATGACGATAGCATCGGCATCCAACGCAAGAAAGGTTGATGAGGCAATAAAAGAGGGAAGTGAAACGCTCAAATACAAAATGGTTATAGACGGCGATGCGGAAGGGTGGTTATCCTTTGAAAACCAGATGGATATGGCATCGGACAAACTCTCCAAAGATGACGTTGAGCCTACAAAAGCTACCGACCCTTTATTGATATATTTCACATCGGGAACAACAAAATATCCCAAAATGGTTATGCATGAGCAGTCTTATGCTTTGGCACATATAATTACGGCAAAGTATTGGCACGATTTAAAACCAACTGACCTGCACTGGACTATTTCAGATACAGGATGGGGGAAGGCCGTTTGGGGGAAGTTGTACGGCCAATGGTTAATAGGTTCTGCTGTGTTTATGCAAAATGCAGAAGGGGCGTTTAATCCCAAAACAACTTTAAAACTTTTGACAACTCAGGGAATAACAAGTTTTTGCGCCCCTCCTACAGTTTATAGAATGTTAATTCAGGAAGATTTAAGTCAATACGATTTTTCGGAATTAAGGCACTGCACATCTGCCGGAGAACCGATTAACCCGGAGGTGATTAAGGCGTGGAAGAACGCCACAGGCACCCTTATCTACGACGGGTACGGACAAACCGAATCCGTGCTTCTTGTTGCCAACTACCCGTGTATGCCTATAAAATACGGCTCAATGGGAAAGCCTGTTCCCGGGTTTGATGTGAGAATTGTTGATGACGACGGAAACGATATGCCCGTAGGTGAGCCCGGACATATAGCCGTAAGAGTAAAACCCAATCAGCCTATAGGCTTAACAAGAAACTACTACAAAGATGATGCCGCAACCGAAGAGGCTTTCAGAGGTGATTTTTATTTTACCGGCGATAGGGCTTATAAGGATAATGACGGGTATTTCTGGTTTTACGGGCGCGCTGATGATGTTATAAAATCATCAGGTTACAGAATAGGTCCTTTTGAGGTTGAAAGCGCTCTTCAGGAGCACCCGGCTGTTGTTGAAAGTGCGGTTGTCGCATCTCCCGACACCATAAGGGGCAATGTAGTCAAAGCCTTTATAATTCTAGCAGAAGGGTACGAACCCTCAGATGAGCTGATTAAAGACATTCAAGATTTCGTGAAAAATAAGACTGCGCCCTACAAATACCCCAGAGAAATAGAATTTGTAAAGGAACTGCCTAAAACGATAAGTGGGAAAATCAAAAGGGCGGTTTTAAGAAGGATGGAAGTTGAAAAAAAATCGGGCAAAAAAGAACATAACGGACTAATATAAGAGGTGAATTATGTTAAGCTATGCTTTTGAGGGCTCAACAAAACAGTTTATAGCGAAAACCATAGGTGATATGCTGGACGACAACGCCGCTGAATTTGCAAATAATGACTGTCTGGTCAGTGTGCACCAAAATATAAGAATGTCATACAAAGACTTTAAACAAGAGGTTGATACCGTAGCCAAGGGTTTGATGGCTTTGGGCATAAAAAAGGGCGATAAGGTTGCTATCTGGTCAACGAACAATGCCGAGTGGGTTTTGACGCAATTTGCAACGGCAAAGATAGGAGCCGTGCTGGTTACTATAAACCCGGCTTACAGAACAACGGAGTTAGAGTATGCCTTAAAACAGTCGGAAATCAACACATTGATAATGATAGAGAATTTTAAAACCTCAGACTACCTGCATATGTTCTATGAGGTTGCTCCGTTTGCAAGGGGCGCCACACCGGGGCAAATACGCTCAAATAAGCTCCCTTTCTTGAGAAATGTCGTATGTATAAGCGATGAAAAGCACACCGGTATTTTTAAATGGAAAGATGTTCTGGATTTTTCAACAAAGGTCGGGGATGATGAACTTAAGGAAAGACAGGTAGCGCTTGATTTTGACGATGCCATAAACATACAATACACATCGGGAACGACAGGTTTTCCCAAAGCTGCAACTCTTACACACTTCAACATTCTGAATAACGGATATTTCGTGGGCGAACTGATGAGGTTTACCGATAAAGACAGACTGTGCATTCCCGTTCCGTTTTACCACTGCTTCGGTATGGTTATGAGCAATCTTACCTGCGTATCGCACGGTTCGACTATGGTTATACCTTCGGAGTATTTTGACCCGCTGTCAACGCTGACGGTTATAGAAAAAGAGAAATGTACCGCCGTGCACGGTGTTCCGACAATGTTTATAGCGGAACTGGAACATCCTGAGTTTAAGAAGTTCGATTTAAGCAGCTTGAGAACCGGAATAATGGCGGGTTCTCCCTGCCCGGTTGAGGTTATGAAGCGTGTAAATAACGAAATGAATATGAAAGAGGTTGAAATTGCCTACGGTCAAACAGAAGCAAGCCCGGTTATAACGCAAACGGCAGCAGATGACACGATAGAAAACAGAACGGAAACGGTAGGAAAAGCAATACCGTTTGTAGAGGTAAAGATAATAGACCCTGAAACAGGCAAAATTTTACCCGTCGGTGAGCAGGGAGAGTTGTGCGCTCGCGGATATAACGTTATGAAATACTACTACAACAACCCGGAAGCCACAAAAAAGGCTATAGATGAATCCGGGTGGCTGCATACCGGTGATTTGGCGGTTATGACAGAAGACGGTTACTTCAAAATTACCGGAAGAATCAAAGATATGATAATAAGGGGCGGTCAAAACATATATCCGAGAGAGATAGAAGAGTTTATATACACCCATCCGAAGGTTGCCGATGTTCAGGTTGTAGGTGTTCCTGATGTTAAATACGGTGAAGAGGTTTGTGCTTGGATTAAACTTAAAGCCGGAGAGACTGTGAGCGAAGAGGAAATCAAAGAGTACTGCAGCGGAAAGATAGCCCACTACAAAATACCGCGCTATATAAAATTTACGGACTCATTCCCTATGACTGTGACAGGCAAAATAAGAAAGGTGGAAATGAGGGAAATCTCCATAAAAGAACTGAACTTGGAAGATGCTGCAAAAATAGAAACAGCCTAACAACGCCCATTTTCAGCAACTATCCGCCCGGGCACAATTTAAGTTGTGTCCGGGTTTTTTGTGTTTGATATCAACCAGGTCTTTTTACAAAATTTTGACATCTTCACAACATTATCTCGATAAATCAGGCAGATACTTGAAGCCAAATTCTTTGAGGAGGTGTTTTTATGTTGAAGAAGCTCTCTTGGTTTCTTCTTGCGGCGGTTGTGTTTTTGGCACCCTCCGACGTTTTTGCCGGCAACACAATCACAGGCGCAGGGGCAACCTTTCCGTATCCCGTTTATTCGGCTTGGGCTTATCAATATTATCACGCAAAAGGAGTAAAGGTTAACTATCAGGCTATAGGCTCGGGTGCAGGAATCAAACAGATAAGTTCGCGTGTTGTGGATTTCGGAGCAAGCGATGCGCCCTTGAAAAAAAGTGAGCAGGATAAATATAAACTGCTTCAATTTCCTGCCGTAATAGGTGGCGTAGTTCCCATTGTTAATTTAACAGGAATAAGACCGGGTGAGTTAAAATTAAACGGCAAGTTGTTGGCTGAAATATATCTTGGCACAATAAAAAAGTGGGATAACCCCCAAATAGCAGCCCTAAATAAAGGTTTAAAACTGCCTAATGCACCAATAACGGTTGTTCACAGGTCTGACGGCTCAGGCACTACAGCTATTTTTACTACATATCTGTCGAGTGTATCTTCCGATTGGGCTAACAAGGTAGGCAAAGGAAAGGCTGTCAAATGGCCTAAAGGGCTTGGAGGTAAGGGAAATCCCGGTGTTGCAAACTATGTTAAAAGGGTTAAAAATTCCATAGGTTATGTTGAGCTTGCATATGCAACCGAGAATAAGCTCGCTTATATCTCGTTAAAAAACAAAGCCGGAAAATTTGTTGAGCCGTCCTTAAAAGCATTTCAATCCGCTGCCAAATACGCTAAATGGGACAGCTCAAAGGGTTATTACCTGTGGCTTGTAAATGAACCGGGAGACGGTTCGTGGCCTATAGCAGGCGCCACGTTCATTCTGCTTGCCAAAGAGAAGGTTCAACAAAATAAGAACGTTGTAAAGTTTTTTGACTGGGCGTTTAAAAACGGAGATAAGACAGCTAAAGAACTAATGTATGTTCCACTGCCGCAATCACTGAAAAACAACATAAGACAGTATTGGAAGGCAAACGGAATCTATTAAAAGCCGTTTTAAAAGGCGAAAAGCGTTTGCAAGCTATCAAAAATCGCTTTTCGCCTTTATTTGCTTTTCGGGCATCAATGTTTTTGCTTAATTATTATAATTCAAATCCTTTTTCCGTATGCACGGATATGTCAAGACCTCTCACCTCGTCCTCTTCCGTGACTCTCAAGCCGTTTGTTAATACACTTGTGATTTTTGCAGCTATAAATGTTCCCAACGCCACAAAGGCTATCGTTGAAACTACTCCCACAATTTGAACGTACAACTGATGGCTTCCGCCGTACAACAGCCCCTTTGCAAAGTTTATTTTCGGGTCTGCCAAAAAACCTATGGCTATGATTCCCCAGATACCGTTTAGTCCGTGAACGCCGAAAACATCCAAAGAGTCGTCGTATCCCAACTTATATTTCAAATAGCCGGTTGCAAACCAGCTTATTATGCCTGCCACAGCGCCTATAACAACCGCTCCCATATTGTTAACAAAACCGGCAGCCGGTGTTATTGCAACAAGTCCGGCAACAGCACCTGATGCGGCTCCGAGCATTGTAGGGTGTTTATGAATAATCCAATCGAGCACCATCCAGATAACAGCACCCATAGCTCCCGCCGTATTTGTAGTTAAAAAAGCGTTTGATGCCAGTGCCCCGGAGGATACGGCACTACCGGCATTAAACCCGAACCAACCAAACCAGAGCATAGCAGCTCCGAATATGGTAAGGGCTATGGAAGAGGGCGGCATAGCCATCTTTTTAAAACCCCGTCTTGGTCCCAACACCAAAGCAAAAACAAGTCCGGATATACCGGATGCCGTCTCAACGACCAATCCGCCTGCAAAATCGGCTATACCCATTTTTGTCAACCAACCTCCTCCCCAAACCCAGTGAGCAAGAGGAACATAAACCAGACTAAACCACAAAATACTGAAGACCACCCAGGAAGAAAATTTTATTCTCTCCACAACGGAACCGCTGATAAGTGCCGTCGTTATCGCCGCAAATGTAAGTTGAAAAGCGGAAAACGCCAAGATGCTGACGTGAGTTCCGCTTGCCGCTTTATGTATATCAACATTCATAAAAAGATACTGCAAAGAACCTATAATACCCGATATATCCGAGCCAAACGAAAGAGTGTAGCCGTATATAATCCATAAAACACTCACAATGGCGTAGGTAACAAGCGACATACCCATAGAGTTTAAGATATTTTTATTTCTCGACATACCGCCGTAGAATATTGCCAACCCTGCCGGCGTCATCATCATAACCAAAGCTGCCGAAACCAAAACCCAAGCCGTATCTCCGCTATCTATAGTGCCGGTTGAGGCAAAAGCTGCCGTAGGGATTAAGCTAAATAGAACAAGTAGCGCAAACAAACGTTTCATCGATAACCTCCGATACATTTTTTTTAGCTTAATAGCACACAACATTCCTATGGCTTTGAAAAAGCAAATATTGAATACTTCGTTATAAATTGCATTAAATTGTTATAACAATTATGTTATAATGTTGACAAAATTGAATTTTTTATACTGTCAAATTGATTATATCGGGATTAACATTGAGGTGCTGAGCCAAAAGCAGAGTAATCTGTGTGTATAACCTGAACTTCTTCTGCTCAAGCTCCATTTTTCTTTCTTCTATTTTCTTTAAATCCTTTTCGTATAAACTTTTTATTGCGGCATTTTTGGAATCTTTAAGAAGCATTTTAACGTTAAGCTCGTCGTAGATATATTCCTTTAGCTTTGAACTTATTTTACTTGACAGGTCGCTTTTTACTCTTTCGTTTTCCTCTTTTTTGGGGCAGTATGTTTCAACGGACGAACGACCGCTTGTGGCTGCCAAATAATCTCCGCGTTTGTTGAAGTTTAAATACAAATCCTTTGCAATTACATAGCATCCGTCTTTTGCCGCTTTATTTTCAAATCTTCCAATATTTGAGGACTCGTGCGAAGCCACCCGAGAGATGGAGGTCGCAGCAGAAGCCGGGGCACTTGAGCCCCACTCTCCCAGGTCTAATTTATAGTACAGTATGGGGTTGGATGAGTTTATCGATATCACCCATACCTCCTGTTTTTATCCCACTTTTGCTCCCGGCTTCACATCTTCCATAACAGTCAGAAGCCCAAGAGATTTTCCGTCTTTTGCCGCCAATAACATACCGTTTGACTCAATGCCCATCAACTTGGCGGGTTTTAAATTGGCAACAACAATAATCGTCTTGCCTACCAATTCCTCCGGCTTATAGTATTCCTTCAAGCCGGCGACAAGCGTTCTCGGCTTATTTTCCCCTATATCTATTGATAATTTAATCAATTTTTTAGATTTTTCAACACTTTGTGCATCCAAAATCTTTGCAGCCCTTAAATCAACATTAAAAAATTCGTCTATACTTATTTTTTTGGCTTTTTCTTCCTGATGTTCTTTTACCTCTTTTTCCTCTATCCTGTTAAAAATGACATCCTGCTTGTTTATTTTCAGTGTCTCTTTGGAGTTGAAATCCAAGAAAAATCTATAGTCGTAATTCTTTATTGAATCCTCAAAGCCCAATTGACTCCATATTTTATCCGCCGTATCAGGCATAAAAGCCGAAATTATACCCGATAAAAATTTTATAGCACCCGTTAAGTTAAACAAAACCTCATTCAGTCGGGAGATTTCACCCTGTTTTTTAAGACTCCAGGGTTCTTTCTGTGTTATGTACTTGTTTGCATAACGTACATACTCGAATATGTATGAAAGCGCCTCGTCGAATCTGAAAATATCAAGACTTGTTTTAACTTTCTCAAAAGTTTCGGAGGCTTTTTCTTCCAACGAGTTGTCAGCAACACTTTCAGGTTTCTCTACAACGCCGTTTGAGTATTTTTCAATCATTGTCAAACTTCTGTTGACAAGGTTGCCCAAATCATTCACGAGTTCCGAATTTATACGCTCTATCAATTCTTTCTCCGAAAAATCTCCGTCAAGCCCAAACGGCACATTTCTTAAAAGAAAATACCTGTATGCATCTTTCGGGTATTTCTCTATCATCTCGTTGGGGTCAACAACGTTTCCGAGAGACTTGCTCATCTTTTTGCCTTCAACCGTCCACCACCCGTGAGCAACTATATGTTTGGGCAGCTCCAAGCCCAAAGCCATTAAAAACGCAGGCCAGTAAACGGCGTGGAAACGCAAAATGTCTTTTCCGACAAAATGAACATCAGCAGGCCAAATACTTAAAAACTTATCGCTATCTTTACTGCAGCCTATGGCACTTACGTAGTTAAGAAGAGCATCAAACCAGACATAGATAACGTGCTTATCATCAAAGGTAACGGGCACTCCCCAATCGAAAGAGGTTCTTGTTATGCTCAAATCCTTTAAGCCGCTTTTTACAAAGCTCTTTATCTCATTAAATCTTGTGTTGGGTATTACAAAATTCGGGTTATTTTCATAAAATTCAAGCAGCCTGTTCTGATAGGCTGAAAGTTTGAAAAAATAGCTCTCTTCTTTGACCTTATCAACCTTACGCCCGCAAGCCGGACACAACCTGTCTTTTCCTATCTCTATCTCCGAGTAGTAGCTTTCGCAAGGTATGCAGTACCACCCCTCATACTCCCCTTTGTAAATATCGCCCTTATTAAACAGCTCCTCAAATGCTTTCTGCACACACTTTATGTGATAATCATCGGTTGTCCTTACAAAAAAATCATTGGTAATATCGAGTTTTTTCCATAGGTTCTGAAAATTTTTAACCACTCTGTCGGCAAGCTGCTTGGGTTTTAGCCCTTTCTCTTTGGATGTCTTTTGTATTTTCTGACCGTGTTCGTCCGTACCGGTTAGAAAGAATACCTCATCGCCCAGAAATCGTCTGTAACGTGCAAGTGTGTCTGCGGCTATTGTTGTGTATGAATGCCCTATATGCGGCACATCGTTGACATAATATATCGGCGTTGTTATGTAGTATTTACTCTTTAGGTTCTTCTTTTCCATTTTCATCTCCTCTGTTTTCTTTTTCTTGTATTGTTTGCACGTCTGCAACATCAACTTCAATCATCAAATTCTCTTTATTGCGCAAAATTACCGTCTTTTTTATAGGATTCACATAAACGACTTTTCCTTCAACATCACCGGCTTTGGCAAACGAATCGAGCTTCGGAGCCACTTTCATAAACTCCTCATACATACCCTCTTCGTACCACAGGCAGCACATCAATCTTCCGCAAGCTCCCGATATTTTTTTGACATTTATATTCAAATTTTGGTCTTTTGCCATTTTAACCGAAACAGGGTTAAACGTTCTCAAAAAACGGGCGCAGCACAACTCATCTCCGCATAAACCAAGCCCTCCTATTATCCTTGCCTCGTCTCTTACGCCTATCTGCCTCATCTCTATCCTTGTTTTAAAAAGAGATGCGAGCTTCTTAACAAGATTTCTGAAATCCACCCTGCCGGGCGCCACAAAATAGAACACAATCTTGCTTCTATCAAGCATATACTCAACCTTAACCAGTTTCATATTCAGCTCAAACTCTTTTATCTGCTGTCTGCAAATCTCAAAAGCCTTTTTGGATAGCTCCAAATTTTCGGCGTATATCTCCAAATCATCTTTCGTCGCTTTCCTTAATACGAAATGTAAATCGTCGCTAATATCACCGACCGTCTGCAATTTCATAACTGTTCCTATATTTACGCCTCTTTCATATTCCGCAACAACCTTGTCTTTGACTTTAAGCTCCATATCGGTGTAAAAAAACGGGTAGAGTTGACCCGCATTGCTAAACTCTATGAGTGCCAAATTCATAACTAAACGCCCCCGGATAGTTTAAGAAACAGAGAAAACAAAAAAATTTTCTGATTGAAATTAAACTGCTTAAACCTAAACAGCTCTCTGTTTATCGTATTAGATTTATCAAAAAAGTTTGTTGACGACAACTCTTTTGAAATATTTTGAAGAATATCTGTAATCTCATCTCTCGATAGATTCTGCATTTCAAACGCCTTCAGTATGAGGTTTTTTGCCTCACCTGTTTTTACTGCCTCAAGCAGCTCCTCGTTTTTTGCTCTGTTTTGTTTAACCTTAATGTTCTGTGCCCTTGAAAGTATGGTCTCAAGCAAATCGTCCGTTTTGTAGAATATAAAATATCTGAATCCGTCGTGCTCCTCTAACAGCTTCAACAGAGCATTTTGTGCATCAAAACCTATTTTTCCAAAAATAAAAGCCTCTTTTTCGTTAACGGCTATTGAACTATTATCTTTGATTTTTCTCACATCCTCTATCTTTAACTGCTCGTATATAAACATATTTCGCTGCTCTATGCCGAGCTGCTTCGCAAACAAAAGTGCATCCTCCAACCCGGCACTGTCCATAACAAAGACGTTAAACCTGTCTAAATTGTGTTCCATATGCCTATTATATCCTCAAAGACCTGTTCTATCGGTTGTCTGCCGTCAATTTTAAAAACATTATCAAATTTGTCGGCAATATAGTCATACCCCTCTATGACCTTTTTAAAAAACTCATCGCCTTTTGACTCTATAACATCTCTTTTTGTAAGCCTTTTGTGCATTGTATCAAGGTCTATGTCTATGATAAAAGTCACATCGGGCAGCAGACCTTGTGCGGCAAACAGGTTGGACTCTTCAACAAACTTCAATTCCAAACCCTCACCGAACGATTGATAGGCTATTGTTGAAAAAAGACACCTGTCGCTCACAACATACCCGCTCTTCACATATGCTTTCACTGCTTCAATATGTATCGACCTGTCAGCCAAAAACAGAAAAAATCTCGCTTTCGGATTAAGCGTATCCTCCAGTAATATTTCTCTGATTTTTTTCGATATATCCGTTCCGCCGGGCTCTTTTGTGCAAAAAACGCTGCGATTTGTCTTTTGCAAAAATTCACAAAACAGCTTTGCCTGGGTGCTTTTACCCGATGCGTCTATCCCCTCAAAGGCTATATATTTTTTAAAAGAGTTCATTGGATTTTTTAGGTGAATATATGCTTTTTCCTATTATTTTAACGATATCACTCCAGCCCGAATTACTGTTTATCTCAACATCAGCAACCGGCTGCATTCTTGAGTCGAGCATATCAATCAAGTGAAACAAAACGGCTTCTTTGGTCTTTGGTTTTTTAGGCGAACCGAATTCATACTCGCCGTGGTGGCTTAAAATGCAGTGCAGAAGGTTTAGGGCTTTCTCTTTTGAAATCAGTCCGAGTTTCTCTATCTTGTTTTGAACAATCGTATAGCTTAAAACTATATGGCCTATCAATTTACCTTGAGTTGTGTAGCCGAAAGTCAGTGCATCCAGTTCGTAGGCTTTGCCTATATCGTGGCACAAAGCGCAGGTAACAAGCAAATCTTTGTCTATGCTTTGGTAGTACTCTCCCAACTCTTTTGCCAATTTAGCAACGGAAACAGTGTGCTCAATTAAACCCCCTGCATATGCGTGGTGCATCGTTTTAGCCGCAGGCGCAACGCAAAATTTATCCATAAACGTTTTATCCTCAAAGATACTTAAAAGCAGTTTCTTTAAAGACTGGTTGTTCACACCGTTTATGATTGTAAACAGTTCGTTTTTCATAGTCTCAATATCGTTTTTTGAAGCCGGCAAAAAATCAGCTTTGTTTATATCTTTATCTCCTACCTTTTCAACGTTTTTTATTATAATTTGCCAATTGTCGTTATAGTAGTTGCTCTCACCGGTAATTTTTACAAAATCTCCTTCCTCAAATTTATCCTTTAAGTGCAAAAGATTGTTCCATATTTTGGCATCTATTGTTCCGCTTTTATCTTTCAGCTTCAAACCGACATAATCGTCTCCGTTTCTTGCCTTTAAAATATGCTTTTCGGAGACCAAAAATATCTCGTTTTCAAGCCTTTGAATCTTTTTTTCCTTGATTTTCCTAATGCATTCGTACATACACAAGCCCCCGTTTCTTTATTGACCATTAAGATATAATAATAGAGCCTGCTTTTCAAGAACTAAAGAGGTTATGCGAAACAGGAGGCTAATACTCGTCGCTTTCCCACATAGATTTTTCAAACCTTACAACCCTGTTTCTGCCTGTGGTTTTTGCTTTATACATAGCAACATCGCTGTATTTAATGCACTGCCAGAGATTTTCGGAATCTTGAGGGAATATCGAATATCCAATGCTTATTGTCTTTTTTATTGAGTTGCCGGATGTGAAAATTTCCGATGCTTCAACATTTTTTCTGATTCTTTCGGCTATCTCCCTTGTTAAATTCTCATCCGTATCCTGCAGCATAATAAGGAACTCCTCACCGCCGAATCTAACGGCAATATCAGCCTCTCTGATTGTTTTAACTATTGCGCCTACGACCATCTTTAAAACCTTATCTCCTATGTTGTGTCCGTAAACGTCGTTCACCTGCTTAAAGAAATCTATATCACACATCAAAATACCGGCTTTTGAGTTTCTTCTTTTAACAGACGCCGAAAATGTCGGTGCGAATTCATCCAAAAAACGCCTGTTGTACAAACCGGTTAGCGGGTCTTTCAATGTTGACTCTTTCAACTGGTCAAGCAGCCTTTTTGCTTCAATAACCGGACTTGCCTCTGTTAAAAATCGTTTTGCCTCTTTGATTTTTCTTTTTATATCGGCATAATTAACATTCTTATCAAAAATAATCTGAACAACACTTCCAACGCTTCCGCCTATCATCAGAGGGATGCAAACGTGCTTTTTCTCTGTTTTATATGCAAAACTCAAACACAAACCTTCCTCTTCAAAAGAGTTAATCTCTTTTGCCGTTCTTGCCGCTCTGCACAAACTCGAATCAACAAGAATTTCCTGCTTGCAAAATATTTTATCGGAAAACGAAACAACCTGTTTTAAAGCGTTTTTGCTGTTGTTGACCTCGAACACACTAAACTCATCAAAGCCGAATTCATCGTGCATAAGCATCTCTATTCTTTTGTAAACGGCTTCTATATTCACGTCATCCTCTATTGTCCTTTTAAATTGGGAGAGTTTGTAGTTTTCGTCTATAAATCTATTGAAGTTGCTTATAAGATAACCCAATTCGTCGTTAAGGTGGTACGGCAGCATAATCTCCTCGTCTATATTTTCACCTACGAGTCTTTCCGACAGTTTTCCAACCTGCTTCAAGTATGAAACCATCTTGGATATAACAACTACAAATACAATACCGGCTATCAGTGAGGCGGTACCGCCCAAAATAAAGCTCAAAACAACAGTTTTTAAGATATCCTTTTTTCTTCTTGAGACATAGTTTTGAACATCTTTGTTTATGCTGTCCAAGTAAAAACCGCTTCCTATAATCCACTTCCACGGATAAAACAACCTGACGTAAGAAATTTTTGCAATACACTCGTTTTTAGGAGAACCGAGCTTGTTCCAGCAGTAGTGAACAAAACCGGAACCCTGTGATTTTACAACCGCAGCCATCCTTTGAAAAAGGTAAACACCGTTTTTGTCTTTAAAATCCCATACGTTTTTTCCGTTTAGAGACGGTTTTGCCGGGTCGGTAATCATTATTCCGTCAACGGTATTTGCCCATAAGTAGTTAGCCTGACCTTTTTCAACATCGTAGCGCATAGAATATATGAGTTTGATTGACTTTATTTTGGCATTACCTTCTGAAATATCACCGTCCTTTGCCTCTTTGTAAAAATTGTCTATCCCGTTTATGGCAACATTGACCATATTTTTAACAAGCTGTTTTTTTGATTCTATAAGCCTGTTTTTGTAAATCGATACGTCTTCTTTAAGTGTTTTGATGCTGCCGTATATGTAGTATGAATATCCGACAACACCTATAAAAACAATGGATATGACATAGATTATAATCAGCTTTTCAACAATGCTCTTATCTTTCAGATACTCAAACAAAAATTTCATACTCACCTTTTTTGGCAATTAATTCATACCCTTATTGTGATAATATTCAAAAAAAGCCTCTTTTCAAGTTATTTATTGATATGTAAAGCGCTCTCTTCGTACTGCCGCTGCTAAATATCAAGCCTCTATCTGTTTTATACGGCAGGTATATTGAAAAATCATAGCATTACAGCCTTACAGCTTGCGTACGGTTTTTAAATGTGATAAATAGATATAGCTGCCAATGTTAAACGGCATAAAAACTTCTGAGATGATCTTGCAAAATGATTTATAAAGGGTGCTGTTGGACGAGGATGCAAATTGCTTAAAGAAAAAAGTGATTGTGAGATAATGGAGGTTATCTATGTTTTTTAAAGGAAAAAACCTATCAACTGAAAAACCTAACTCTGAAAAGATAGATAAGATTGCTTCCGAGATATTAAGAGATAAAGAGAAAGAGTTAAATGAAGATATTAAAACTAAGCTACGGAGCGCCAACCCCTTGACAAAGGCGGAGGTAGTTTGTGAGCTCTACTCTATAGATGCTTATTGCTGGAAATTTTTTAGGGAAAATTTCTTCATAGTTTTTGCCATTAACCCGGAGAAAAAATTCTTGTATTTTAACAGGGCTTTTGAGGAAATAACCGGGTGGAACAGGAATGATTTAATGAACGTTGACGTTGCATCTAAGGTTTTATGGCCTGAAAATCCTGCGGAGTGCAGTGTATGCAAACTGGTTGCAAAATCAATAAATGAAAAAAAGGTTCTCATAGACGAAGCAATGATAATGAACAGGTTAGGAGAAAAAATCCCCGTTATGGTAAATGTTATGCCTATAGTCAGGGACGGAGATGTAATCTATATATATGCCATTCTAAGGGATTTGAGAAAGGAGATAGAAGATAAAAAAAGGTATCTTGAAGAAAATGTTGCTGCAATCAAAGAAGCTTTGATTAATGTGGCAAACGGCGATATATCAGAAAGGGTGGAGATACCGGAAGATAATGAACTAAGAGATTTGGAAGCTCCAATCAATGCCATAATAGAAAACCTACAAAATGTTGTTAGAGGCATACAGGAATCTGCCAAGGTTGCAGATGAAATATCGGGCGAGACGGCAAAGAGCGTTGAGGATGTTGCAGATTGGAATGAAAATGTGTTTCAGAAATCTCAGGATGAACTTGTAGAACTGGCTAAAGAACTTGGAGATGCTACCAAAAATATCGAGGGTATTGTTAAATTGATTAGAGATATTGCCGAGCAAACAAATCTTTTGGCTCTAAATGCAGCCATTGAGGCAGCCAGGGCAGGAGAAGCCGGCAGGGGTTTTGCCGTTGTTGCCGATGAAGTAAGAAGTTTGGCTGAAAAAAGCCAGAGAGCAACAGGTGATATATCTGATGCAATTAAAGCAATTGAAAAAAGCTCTTATGATATGATTGAAAAAATACATTTTAATTCGGAAGAATCAAAACAACTTGTTGAGGCAATAAAATCCCTAAAAGACAATATTGATTCGTTGGAGGACAATATAAAACAGCTGCTTGATACGGTGTCGAGTTTTAACATTTAAGAGAAAATACAGAGTTGACGGCAGATTAAAGAAAAATTTCTGATTTGCTTATTTTACCGCTTGACAATTATAAAAAAAAGATTATGGGTAGTCCTACTTACTTTTTTAGGGGGCTTTGAAATGATTACGGAAAATGTCAAGGCGTTGCTTAAAGAACTTCCCGAAGGCGTTGAGCTTGAGGCTGCTGCAAAAACGAGAAGCGCAAAAGAGATAGAAGAGGCAATCAAAGCAGGTGTGAAAATTATAGGTGAAAACTATATCAAAGACTTAAAAAACGTATATGAGAGCGTTAAAACACCTGCAAGATGGCACTTTATCGGCACGTTGAAAACACAAAAACACGACCTGTTAAGAAAAAAATACCTTAAAATTTTTGATATGATTGAAACGCTCGACTCTTTTGAGATAGCGTGCGAGTTGGATAAAAAATGTGCATCCATCCCTAAGATTATGGATGTCCTAATTGAAATAAACAGTGCAAAAGAGCCTCAAAAATCCGGTGTTATGCCCGAAGATGCAAAAGAACTTGCCGTAAAACTGTCAACCTTAAAAAATATAAGGGTTGTCGGTTTAATGACTATGGGTCCAAGGTTTGGAAACCCAGAAGATTCACGTCCCTATTTCAGGATTACAAAAGAGCTGTTTGAGGAAATCAAATCACTCAAAATACCTAATCTGACAATGAAATACCTCTCTATGGGTATGACAAACTCCTACAAAGTTGCGGTTCAAGAGGGAGCAAATATAGTTAGAATCGGAACAAAAATTTTCGGAGAGAGGGCTTGCAGCTTGGATGCAAAAGACTAAAAACCCTCTTCTTTCAGCTTTCTTGTCTGTTCGTCTATTGTTAAAGCATCTATAAGCTCATCCAACTCTCCCTCCATTATGGAATCAAGTTTATAGAGCGTTAAATTTATTCTGTGGTCTGTTACTCTGCCTTGAGGGAAGTTGTATGTTCTTATGCGCTGCGACCTGTCGCCTGAGCCTATCTGCTCCTTTCTTTTGCTTGCCCTTTCGGCTTCGGCTTTTTGCCTGTACATATCGTAAAGCCTTGCCCTCAAAACCGTCATAGCTTTGTTTTTGTTTTTTAATTGGGATTTTTCATCTTGGCAGGTTACCACAATGTTTGTCGGCAAATGTGTAATTCTGACAGCCGAATCGGTCGTATTAACACACTGTCCGCCGTGTCCCGTTGCCCTAAATACATCAATTCTCAAATCCTCGTTTTTAATTTCCACATCAACATCTTCGGCTTCTGGCAAAACCGCTACCGTTGCCGCCGATGTGTGAATTCTGCCTTGAGATTCCGTTGTCGGAACACGCTGTACCCTGTGCGTTCCGCTTTCATATTTAAATTTCGAATATGCGCCCTTGCCCTTTATGTTTACTATTATCTCCTTAATGCCTCCCGAATCGGAAACGCTGCTGTCCATAACCTCAACCTTAAAACCCTTATTTTCTGCATATTTACTGTACATTCTAAACAAATCGGCAGCAAAAAGAGCGGCTTCCTCTCCGCCTGTTCCCGCTCTTATCTCCAAAATTACATCCTTTTCATCCGAAGGGTCTTTGGGTATGAGCAAAAGCTTCAACTCATCTTCTATCTTAGATTTTTTGTCGGTTGCACTTTTAAGCTCCTCTTTTGCAAGCTCTTTTAACTCTTCGTCTTTCAAAAGCTCTTTGGCTTCTTCCATATCCTTTAATGTTTTTTCGTATTCAACGGCTTTTTCGTATATGGGGGAGAGCTTTTTCATCTCTTCGCTTAATGATTTGTACCTCTCCATATCATTGACGACATCCGGCTTGCTCAGCTCGTTTTGCAGCTCTTCATATCTCTCTTTTATGTCTTTAATCTTCTCAATCATAACAAACTCCAGGTATCAAATCTTTAACAACTCCAACTCATTCTCATTAATATCAACAGGCTGCACTATTTTAACTTCATCCTTATAACCATACTCAAACAGTTCGGCTTTTTTAGAGTATCTTTTTAATACGGCAGCGGCTGTCTCAATATCCTTGCCGTCAGGCTCAACGGCAAACACTCCGATAGCTCCCGGAGCATTGCGGCACTTCAACAAAGGCAGCACACTGCCGAATTTTTTAAGCATAAGGTATGTTTCATCCTTTCTTCTTGAAACAACAAATCTTTTGGAATTTATCCTGAAATGCCTCCCGTAAGTTAAAAGTTCCAATTCAAACTCATTGTTGTATCCGTATTTAAGCATCTCTTTAACCCTTCTTGACATTGATGCGTCGGTCAAAAGACAACCGCCCGCAGGTGATTCAAAATCTTCTATGCCGAAGCGCTTTGCAAGCTCAAACTGTTTGCTCCTGGAACGACCGGTTATGCAAAACAGTTTATCTTTATCTACAATACCCTCTTTTTCCATATCGGTTTGAGGCAGGCATTTGGCAGACAGAGGTCTCAACACCAGGTTGCTCAAATCAGCCCTTTTTTCTACTGCCCTCATAACGGAATACGACCTCTGGCTCATAGGTCTTTGACCCAAAACCTCACCCGTAACGACAAAGCAGGCTCCTATTTCATCCATAAATCTCTTTGCCTGTTTGAAAAAAAATATTTTGCAGTCCACGCAGGGGTTTAGGTTCTTCCCATATCCGAATACAGGCTGTTTAACAATTTTCAGATACTCTTCGTCGTTTTTTGCCGTATGCAATTTGACAGGCAGACCAAAAAGCCCTTTTTCCAACTGCTTTTCATCTTTATTGTAAAACGGTGTTTTTACAAAGAGCGGATACACCTCAAAATTCAAAGAGAGCATTATGTGAACCGCAAGCAGACTGTCCAAACCGCCTGAGTACAAAACAACGCACCTTCTGCACAGCTTCTCCATAAAATTAAGCGCCGTATCTGACAAAAAGTCTAATCCATAGAGTATATTGCGGGCAAATCCCTGTAATTTTCGTTGTAATCCATACCGAAACCCACTATAAAACCTCTGTCCAAATCAAAGAGGTAGTAGTCCGCATCTATATCTTCACTTCTTCTTTCGTGCTTATTAACAGCCACACAGATCTTGCAGTCCTTAGCCCCTGATGAGATAAAAAAATCCCTAACCCTTTTCATTGTCTGCCCGGTGTCCAATATATCGTCAACAATAATGCACATTTTATCTTTTAAATCTATCGACGGCTTTTTTATCCAGGTCAAACTGCCGGTGCTTTGTGTGCCTTCGTAGCTTTTAACCCTGATACTGTCCTTTGTGGGGTTTATGTCGAGTTTGTTTGTCAATTTTTCAAAAAACGGCTTGCCGCCTTTTTCTATGTAAATCATAGCGACGTCCTTGCCTTTGTATTCTTTGTTTAAAACCTCAGCGAGCTTCTCTACCCTTCTTTCTATCTCGTCAGCATCAAAAAGTAACCTCACTTTAACTAACTCTCCACAATATCGATTTTTTCACCGCATTTCGGACATTTACCGTCAACAATGCGATTTGAGAGTATATCAAAGCCGTAGCGATTTATCAACAATTCACCGCAAGCAGGGCAGTAGGTGTTTTCACCCTCATCTCCCGGAATATTGCCCGTATAAACATATTTTAATCCGAGAGATTTTCCTATTTCGGCAAGATTTTTTATTATTCTGACATCTGTGGGCGGCACTTCATCCATCTTGTATGCAGGGAAAAATCTGCTAACGTGCCAAGGAATTGCAGGGTCTATTTCATAAATATGTTCAACAAGCGCCATAATCTCGACAGGCTCCTCATTTACGCCGGGTATAATAAGCGTTGTTGCCTCAACCCATATGCCTTTTTTCTTCATATATTCAAGTGAGTTTAGCACGGGCTTAAGACGTGCGTTGCCGGCTATCTGAATATAATAGGCATCCGAAAAGGATTTTATATCTATATTTACGGCATCTATCAAACCGTCCATCATATCAATAGCCTCTTTCGTCATATACCCGTTTGTTACAAAGATGTTTTTTAAGCCCCTCTTTTTTGCTAATCTTGCCGTATCAACGGCATATTCAAAAAATATCGTAGGCTCGGTATAGGTGTATGCAATTGAGGCACATCCGCTTTCAACGGCATCCTCAACAACCCTATCGGGAGAATAATCCTCACCTATAATCTTACCGTTATGCTCAAAGGGATATTGGCTTATATCGTGATTTTGACAGTAAAGGCAGTTAAAATTGCAGCCTACCGTCGCTATGGAAAACGATTTTGTGCCCGGCAAAAAATGAAACAGCGGCTTTTTTTCAATAGGGTCAACAGATTTTGCCACGGCTTTTTCGTAAACCAGAGAATAGAGCACTCCGTCTATATTTTCCCTGACTCCGCATTTACCCTTCTCGCCCTCCTGCATAACACACCTGAAGCTGCATAAATCACACCTAACCCTTTTATCTTCCAGTTTTTTGTACAGATACGCTTCTTTCATAAACAAACTCCTTAAACGGGTAAAATTATTTTAAAACTCGTTCCTTTTCCGACTTCGCTCTTAACCTCCAAACTGCCTCCCATCATCTCAACGGTGTGTTTTGCTATGGGAATGCCTATGCCTTTTTTCACATCACCACCCGATTCAAACGGCTTAAACAGATTCCTCAACATTGCCTTTGTCATTCCCATACCGGTATCGGATATGTCTATCTCCACAATCTTGTCTTTTATCAGGTGTTTTATGCGTATAGACAAAATTCCCCCTGTTTTCATATTTTCTATACTGTTTTCTACTATGTTTTTAATAACAAGCTTCAGCTTTTTCTCATCCATTCTAACAGGCGGCATATTGAAATCCATATCCGTATTCAGCTTGATGTTGTATCTTTTGATAAGCTCCGTGTAGCGGTTTAGAATTCTGTTTATCAGCTGCGGTATGGACACAAATTTCATATCTATGTTCGTATCGCTCATCTGAAGCAGATTATCAGATAGGGAGGATAATTTTCTGCTTTCTATCTTTATGTAATCGGCATATTTTTTTAACTGTTTTGCGCTCTCTATTTTATCTATTTTTTTATCCAAGATTTCAGCCATTCCGCCAATGCTCATTATGGGGTTTCTCAACCTGTGGGCTATGTTTTCGGTCAACTCCAAAACCGCTTTCTCTTTCTCGCGCTCAAGCAGCTGCTTTTGCATATTTTCTATGGTTTTCAAAGACTCCTCAAGCTCGAGGTTTTTATCTTTAAGCGTCTTGTTCAGCTGATTAACCTTATCCATATGCTTTGACAGCGTATCACTAAGAATGCCTGTAGGAAAGGCTATTATAACAAAGGGTATAATCCTGTAAAAAATCTCGATGGCGTTGTAAAGTCCCAAACCGTAGTATGTTTGAACGGCAGCAAAGGAGATTGCACCAAATACAGCGGTTATCACAGCAGGCTTTGTCCCCAAAACAAACGCCGTTATTGTGATTACGACAAAATATCCCGAATAGAACGGGCTGGTGCTGCCTCCCGTGTTGTATATGAAATACGAAACAACCAAGTCGTCAAACAAAAATGACGCCAAACAAAATTTACAGGCTCTGTTTTCACCCTCTGGTATAAAAAACCTGACAATAAAAAAAAGCGTGTATGCGGCTATTATAAGGTTGTATGTGAACACAAGATGTATCTTGTTGCAGTTTATTACAAACAGCTGCGGTATGATTGCCCATATTATAGCGCCGGAGACAGAGATCAGCCTGACTATAAGAATCAGCAGATTGGTTTGTTCTATTGATATGAAACGCTCAGTTTTCACAAACTCTTCCTTTTGTTAAAGATTGGACAAACATCAACAATTTATTGTAGTATAGGTTAATTGTTGGACTTGTTTTTGTCAAACAGTTTTTCTTTTATTGCGGAGGCGCTATGTTTAAGATGTCTAAGAAATCGACAGGCAGAGTTACCTGCTCCACATACATAGAAAACCTCGTTGCGGTTATTGTTTACATACTAAATCTCCTCAAAACATCAGACGGCGTTATAGACGAAAAGATAGAAAAGTATAAAAAACTCGCAAAAAGTATAAAATACGAAGAAAACACGGATAAACTGATAAGCTTAAGAAACATAATAACGGAGTTTGTTGTTGAATATGACAACTACATCACAAATAAAAAGAAAGAGAGAGACAGGCTTATCTTAGGCAACATAAATATATTGATAAATTTGGCAAAAAGTGCCGAAGGCTCAAAAAAATGGACAACCACGCTTGACGGTGTTAAACAGCTGTTAAAAGCAAATCTTGATACGGACTCTCTGTCGAAAGCAAAAGAGATGCTTTTTAACCTCGGTTATTCGAGTAAAGATACCAAGGACGTTGTTTACAGGGATATTATCTCTATGATATTTTCCCTGCTTGATTTGGAATCAGACTCAAAAGAGGCTAAAGGCTACCTTGATGAGGTAAAATCTCTTCAGGAAAAACTCTCTGCAAACCCATACAGCTTGGATTCCTCGGATTTCAGAGCAAAAATTAAGGAGTTAATAGAGCGCAAAGAGAAATTGGAAGAGGAGTATATACAATCCTTAAACGAAAAACTCAACAAAGCGCTCAAAGCCCTTATCTATACCATAACGACATTCAGCTCCTCTTCAAGTAACTATGTTGACACATTTCAAGGGCACATAGACGAAATAAATAACGCTATGTCGGGCAAAAACGTTGATGTTGACGAGTTGAGCAAAAGGCTTATCGGCATAGCCATAAAGATAAAAGACACAACCATAAATATGAAAAACGAGATAGAGGAATACTCCAAGAAGATGAAAGAGGCAAAAGAGACGATAGACGAGTTGAAAAATAAATTGGAAGAAGCAAAGCAAAATATGATAACAGACCCTCTAACCGGAGCCTTCAACAGGAGAGGTCTTTTTCACTTTATGAAGCTCGAATCGGAAAGAGCGATAAGGTATCAACATCCGTTTTCAATAATAATGGCTGATTTGGACCATTTCAGCAAGGTGAACAACACATACGGGCATTTAGCCGGAGATATAGTTTTAAAGAAGTTCTGCTCCACTGCCCAATCCATAATAAGAAGCGTTGATATATTGACAAGATACGGCGGTGAGGAGTTTATTATAATTTTACCCAATTCAGACATAAACAGCGCCTATGTTGTTGCAGAAAAAATCAGAGAGGCTATAGCCAAACTGAAGTTTCAATATAAAGAGAGCGTATTCAGTATAACATCAAGCTTCGGTGTCGCCCAATTTAAATACGGGGATTCTGTGGAATCGCTTATCAAAAGGGCTGATGCCGCTCTGTATAAGGCAAAGGAAAAAAGAAATTGTACCGTTAAGGGGAGTGATTTATGATAGAAAGAAGGATAAAAAAGCTGCAAAACAAGATAGAAGAGATAAGAGCGGAAGCAGCCGTTATTTTTTCAGCTTCCGACATAAGATACTTCACGGGAATAGGAGATATTGAAGGGGTGCTCGTTGTCAGTACAAAAAACGCAAGAAAGCTGTTTGTAAGCCCTCTTTATGAAACCGCAGCCTCAGAGTTATCGAAAAACGATTTAGAGGTTTCAACAAACGGCATAAAAGACGTAACGGACTATCTCAAACAGGAGGGAATTCACAAAATAGGGCTGGATTTTTTGGACACGAAAATGAGCGTTTCCAAGGAATTTGCCGAATTTGAAATCATAGACTTTACAAACCAAACAAAAATGATACGAATGATTAAAGAAAAAGAGGAGATTAACAGCATAAAGAGGTCTGCCATATTCGCAAGAAACGCATTTTTAAAGGTCTATCCCTACATTAAAGCAGGAATAACCGAAAAGGAGATAGCCGACGAACTCACATATCAAATCAGAAAAGCAGGTGCTCAAAAAGAGTCTTTTGAAACAATTGTGGCAAGCGGGGCAAATGCAGCTATCCCTCACCATACGCCAACGGATAAAAAGATAGAAGACGGTGAATTCTTGGTTATAGACTTCGGGGCTCACAAAGACGGATACAACTCCGACAACACTCTGACATTTCTTATCGGTAAGAAGGATGACGAAAAGAAGAAGTTATTTAACGCCGTATTTTATGCTCAACTGTTTGCCACGGAGATGATAGCGCCGGGAAGAACCAAAGCAAGCGATGTTGAAAAAAGGGCAAGAAGCGAGCTTAAAAAGTATGACTTGGATAAATATTTCATACACTCCTTGGGGCACGGTGTCGGGCTTGATGTTCACGAATTTCCATACATAAACTTAAAAAACGATATGGTTATTCAGCCGGGTATGGTTTTTACGATTGAACCGGGGATTTACATACCGGGCAAACTCGGAATAAGGCTTGAACATATGGTACTTGCCAAAGAAAACGATACGGAGGTTATAGCATTTACTCCTTTTATGGAAATAATGTAAAACTATTAACTTCTATCGGGATTTAAAATTGAAACCACCGAGTCCAAAGGATAGGCATATGGTGAAAATTTATACCATATTTTTAAAAGGCGGCAGGCTTAAATGTTAACCAAAAGGATTATACCCTGTCTTGATGTTAAAGACGGGCGCGTTGTAAAAGGTATAAACTTCGTTAATCTTCAGGATGCGGGAGACCCGGTTGAGCAGGCTGTAGTTTACGACAAACAAGGGGCTGACGAGCTTGTTTTCTTGGATATAACCGCAAGTTACGAAAACAGAAAAACAATCATAGACGTTGTGGAAAAAACCGCCGCAAACGTATTTATGCCTTTAAGTGTGGGCGGTGGAATAAACAGCATAAAAGACATAAGAAACCTGCTTAAAGCCGGAGCGGATAAAGTTTCCATAAACTCTGCGGCTGTAAAAAATCCCGATATTATCAACGAAGCATCCTCTATTTTCGGTAGTCAGTGCATCATTGTTGCCATAGATGTCAAAAGAACTAAAATCGGCTTTGAGGTATTCGTAAAAGGTGGAAGGGTTGCCACCGGAATAGAAGCCATAGCCTGGGCTAAAGAGGTCGAAGAAAGGGGCGCAGGCGAGATACTGTTGACAAGTATGGATACTGACGGCACGAAAAACGGATATGATATAGAATTAACGAAATCAATAGCAAAAAACGTGCAGGTACCGGTCATAGCTTCAGGCGGTGCCGGAAATCCGGCTCATATGAAAGAGGCGTTTTACGCCGGTGCAACGGCGGCTTTGGCTGCTTCTATCTTTCATTTCGGAGAATATACCATTCGCCAAACAAAAGAATATTTAAAAAGAGAAGGTGTTGATGTCAGGTTATAACTTTGCTCTGCTTGTTTTAAGTGATTCACGCTCTAAAAATCCCGCATTAGACAAGATTAAGCCGATAGTTGAGGAGATTTTAAAAACCATAGATTCCAAAATTACGGTTTATGACATAATACCCGACGAATACGACCTGATAAAACAAAAACTGATAGAGTTTGCAGACAAAAAAGATGTATATGCCATACTGACAAGCGGGGGTACGGGTTTATACGAAAGAGACGTCACCCCGCAGGCTACAAAAGAGATTCTTGAGTACGAAATACCCGCCATAACTCAGGCTGTCTTATACAATGCACTAAAAACTACAAAAAGAGCTATGCTCACAAGGATGCTGGCAGGCGTCAGAAACAGAAAACTTATAATAAATTTACCCGGCTCTCCCAAAGCCGTCAGAGAGGATTTGGGATATATCGTTGAGGTACTGCCTCACGCATTGGAAAAGTTAAACGGAGACACCACGCCTTGCGGCGGTTAAAGTTGACTTTTGCACCGATAGGGTTAAAATTGATTTAATTTTTATTTAAGAGGGGGATTTTATGGCTGACAGTAGCTTGAAAAAGCTCAACCGGGATAATTACACCGAGATAACCGACGAGATTAAACAGTACGTTCAAAAGGAGAGTGGTTTCGATAAAAAAGCGGTTGACACATTTATAGAAACGTCTCTTAACTATTCAAAGATTGAAAACTTTTTGGAGAACTTTCCTCAAGAGTACATAAAAAAAATTATGCTTGAAGGTATGGAGTTTGTTAAGGAGTTTAATGAAAAAATCAAAATCGAGCTGTCCGACATCTCCATTAAGGATAAAAAATATACGCAAATCAAACTCTTAACTAACAACAACCCCTTTGTAGTTGACAGTGCTACATCCATAATCAATAACCTAAACGATTTCTTTATAGAGTTCAGCATCCAGCCTATTTTAACGACAAAAAGGGACGATGCGGGAAAACTGCTAAATATAAAGTACCCCCAGGATTCAGGCAAAAAAGAGCTCTTTATGTATTTTTTAATCGATGCTATCAGCCCTTCTTCAAAAAAGAAACTGCAAAGCGACATTCTAAACTCCATTGAAGAGAGTAATCTTGCCGTTGAAGACGAAGAAGAGATGATAAAATTCACCAAAGCTATGGCAAGAAAGCTCAACGACCCCAAATATCTAAAAAAAATAACGGAAAAAGAGACAGAAGACATAAAAGAGTTTCTTATGTGGCTTTTGGACGATAATTTCATCTTCCTCGGCGCAAGAAGCTACGATGTACTTTACGAAGAAAACGAAACTTTTGTTCAAATGGACAAAGACAGCTGTCTCGGCATATTGAAAAAGACCGAAAAATCCGCTTTTGTCGATAAAAAACCTATGGAAGAACTGCCTGAAATTGCAAAAGAAACTCTGGAACACGGCAGCGTTATGGTGATAGACAAGACCAATGCAAAAAGTAACGTATATGATACACGCAGAATGGACTACATAGCCATTTCCGAATTTGACGAAAATTTAAGACCAATAAGAAGGAATATAATTATCGGCTTATTTACGCCAAAGGCGTTAAAAGAACAGGCATCCAACATTCCGTTTTTGAAATCCAAACTGGACAGAATACTGTTTGAAGAAAATATCGTGGAAGATTCTTTTGAATTTAAACACATCATTGACATATTCAACACACTGCCGAAAGACGATTTGTTCATATCGAAAACGGAAGATTTAAAGATTCTTCTTGAAGAGCTTTTAACCTGTGAAACAACGGAAAGAATCAAGGTTTTGACAAGACAGACGAGCCTTGTTCACGGTTTGTACTTAATGGTTGTTTTGCCCGTCAAATTTTACTCTCAAAAAAATCTTGAGGCATTCACGGACTACCTGAAAAACAGGCTTGGGGCAAATGACATAGAATATAAAATCATAACACAAAGCTCAAGAATCATTAGAATTCACTACTACCTTATTTTTGAGGGCGAAAGGAAACAGTCGGTAAATATAAAAACCATAGAGTCAGACTTTATAAAGATAGTGTCAAGCTGGAAAGACGATTTCAAAAATATGCTGATAGAAAAATTCGGCTATAAGGACGCAAACTATCTTGCAAACAAATATCTAAAATGTTTTGACGATGAATATATGTCGAAGACCTCTCCTCAATGGGCTATATTCGACTTGAACTACTTAGAAAAACTCGAAAAAAAGGATAAACAGCAGGTTGCAATATACACGCAGGCAGACGCTATATTCTTCAATATATACTCATCGAGTAAATCGCCTCTCTATGAAATACTGCCAAAGCTGAACAATATGGGGCTTAATGTTTTATACGAAGACTTCACAAACATAAAAATCGGCGGCAAGGATGCATATATACAGAGGTTCTCCATAGACCAAACAAAACTCACCCTTGATGATAAAGACAAGCTCTTTGAAGCAATAAAAGACAATTTTGAAGCTGTTTGGGACGGATTGGTAGAGGACGACGGTCTAAATAAGCTTACAACATCAATGGCTCTTCACTGGGAATATATCGACGTTTTAAGGGCTGTCGGAAACTACTTGATGCAGGTAAACTTTCAAATAAAGAAAGCCTCTCTAATTGCGGTTTTAAACAAATATCACCACATATCGGCAATGCTTATAGACTACTTTGAGGCTAAATTCTCCCCCGTATCCGGCAGACCGGCAGAGATTGAAAATCTGCTAAGGGATATCAAGTACTCTTTAGAGGCAATAAACGACATACACGAATACAGGATTATGCACTCTATGCTCAACGTTATGGAGAGT
Source organism: Desulfurellales bacterium (assembly GCA_027035575.1). Classification (GTDB taxonomy): domain Bacteria; phylum Campylobacterota_A; class Desulfurellia; order Desulfurellales; family Hippeaceae; genus S144-51. The sequence goes on from JALVUQ010000070.1 coordinate 70,875, forward strand.
ATGTTAAGAACCAACTTCTACAAAGAAAGAAAGTATCACTACATTTCGTTTAAGATAAAATCATCTGAGATACTCACTATGCCTCTTCCGAGACCTATGTTTGAAATTTACGTTCATTCGGCTTTTATGGAGGGATGTCATTTAAGAGGCGGTAAAGTAGCAAGAGGCGGAATCAGGTGGAGCGACAGGAAAGACGACTTCAGGCTTGAGATTCTCGGATTAATGAAAACACAAATGGTGAAAAATGCGGTTATAGTTCCGGTCGGCTCAAAAGGCGGTTTTATAGTTAAGGTTATAACAAAAGACAGAGAAAAAGCCGTTGAGTGGGCAAAAAAATCGTACAGAACCCTTATGAGGGGAATATTGGATATAACCGACAATTTTGATGACAAAAACAACGAGGTATTCCCTAAAAACGTACTGCACTACGACGGATTTGACCCGTACCTTGTTGTTGCTGCGGATAAGGGAACGGCTACGTTTTCCGATATCGCAAACGAAATAAGCGAAAAAGAGTATGGATTCTGGCTCAAAGATGCATTTGCATCGGGCGGAAAGCACGGATACGACCATAAAGAAATAGGAATCACGGCAAGAGGTGCTTGGCAGTGCGTTGAAAGACATTTTAGAGAACTCGGTAAAAATGTGCACAAAGAGACATTCACGGTTGCAGGTATAGGGGATATGAGCGGCGATGTTTTCGGTAACGGCCTGCTGTATACAAACACGATTCTGCTGAAAGCCGCATTCAATCACATTGAAATATTTATAGACCCAAATCCCGACCCCAAAGTATCCTACAAAGAAAGAAAAAGGCTTTTTGAAAACGGATTGACCTGGAAATCATACAATAAAGACCTGCTGTCTGAGGGTGGATTTGTTGCTGATAGAAACTCAAAATCCATAGAGCTTACCGAACAGGCAAAGGAGTTTTTGCAGACAGACAAGGACGAGGTGTCGGGTGAAGAGCTGATAAAACTCATACTTCAAGCCGATGTTGACCTTTTGTGGAACGGAGGAATAGGAACGTATGTTAAATCCCCAACAGAAACAAACGAGGATGTCGGAGACAGGCTAAACGATGCCGTGAGAATAAATTCAGACCAACTGAGGGCAAAGGTCGTAGGAGAAGGCGGAAACCTCGGCTTAACGCAAAAGGCAAGGATAGAGTATGCTTTAAACGGCGGTAAGATAAACAACGATGCTTTGGATAACTCTGCCGGCGTCGATATGTCCGACCACGAGGTCAACTTAAAGATTTTACTCAACCATCTTGTCAAAGAGGGCGTTTTGAAGGATTTTAAAGAACGCAATGTAATGCTTAAAAAACTGACAGACGAGGTAACGGAAAGGGTCTTAACCCACAACTATATGCAGAGCTTTGCCGTCAGCTTGGATGAATACAGATCAAAACACGAGCCCGACCTGTTCTTCGAACTCAACATATTCTTGAGAAAGAAAGGCTTGCTGCACAAAGAGGATTATCCGTTCCCAGACAGGAAAGAACTCTCATTAAGAATATCCAAAAATATGGGATATACGAGACCGGAACTTTCGGTTATGCTGGCTTTAAATAAGATGTTTATATACGACTCTCTGCTTAAAAGCGATGTGTTCAGCGAAGATACGATTGAGCAGTACGCAACGATGTACTTCCCGCCCACAATAAGAAAGAACTACTCAAAATTCATACCCGAACACAGATTAAGAAACGAGATAGCCTTCACTTTTATGGTAAACTTAATTATAAACAACAACGGTGCCATCAGCCTATTGAAAATAAATATGCTTACCGGTCAAGACTATCCTACAATAATGAAAACTATGATATTCGCATACGATGTTCTGGACATTTTATCGTTGAGAGAGGAGCTTTTCGGATATGAAAACAAAATACCTCAGCAGGACATTTACAGACTTTCACTTGATATGTTCGATGCAATAAATATATTGACAACCAACCAGTTGTATCTGTTTGGCAAATCGGTCTCTTTGGACATAAAAAAAGAGAACGAGGTCAAGAAATGGTTGAAAGACTACATAAATTGTTGTGTGGTAAACGGTATATTCAAGGAAGATTACTTGAGAAAAGTGGAAGAGCTGAAGGGTATTGTAAAAGAAGAAACGGCAAAAAAAATTGCAAAGCTCTACTTCCTAAATGACTTCATACCTGCATTCAACATAGCCGGCTTGCTTAATAAGGATTTGAAGGATACGGTTGAAGCCGTTGAAACGGTCAATAAGTACTTCGGCATAAGGAAAATAATGGATTATATAAGCGAAATCCACATATCAAACGAGTGGGACAGAATGGCTCAATTCTCTATGATTAAGAACTACACGCTGACATCTGTCATTGTGGCAACAAAGCTTATGAAGGAGTTCAACGGCGATATTGATGCGCTTATAGCAAGCAAAAAGAGCGATTACGAAACATACGCAACGGAACTTGATACGATAATGGGTATAAAATCCACAAACCTGCATCCGGCTATGCTGCTTTACGATAAGCTTCAAAAAATAATACGCTAAAATCGAAACGTAATATAAAAAAAGCCCGAACTTTTAAAAAAGCTCGGGCTTTTTTGTTGGTAAATTCTAACTAAACGAATATTATCTGGTATCCGTCTTTCACATAAGGCTCCAAAGCCACGTGATTGTCAAGGTTACCTATAATAGGCAGTCCCTGCTCTTCGGCTGCTTCCAGAGTTCTTGTGGCAATGGCACAACCCTTACATACCGCCGTTATGGAGCTTTTTATGTTTTGATACATAGCGTTAAGCGGGTGGTTGGCATCTCCGAGTTTTGTCACATACTTGGTTGCGTCTCCCTCAAGTATGATTTTCACATCAACGCCTTTTCTTTTCAAATCCTGAGCATTTAGCAAAAAATGGTATGTAACCATAGAATTTGACGGGTCAGTCAAAACGTAGAACAATACCTTACTCATCTTTTCCCTCCAACTTTATTCTTTAAACTCTATTTCTTTAAATCCCTTGCCGGGGAAGTCTTTTGCAAGTCTCATCTTTCCGCCGCCAAGTATCGTTTTTCTCTCCCTTTCCGTCAAATGATAGGTAAGAGGAATGCTTATGCCTTTTGTTTCGTTATAGAGCATAACCTTTCCTGTATCTTCTATCAAAGCCTTTCTCAAGTTCGGAATGTTAATCCTGTCGTGTTGGTCAATCTTGTCGTAATCATCAGGATTTTCAAATATCAAAGGAATAATGCCGAAGTTAATCAGATTTGCCCTGTGAATTCTCTCAATTGCTTTTGCTATAACAGCCTTTACACCGAGATACATAGGACATAGTGCGGCGTGCTCTCTCGAAGAGCCTTGTCCGTAGTTATCCCCTCCGACAATTATGTTGTAGATTCCCATCTTTTTATTCTCAAGACAGCGAGAGGCAAATGTCGGGTCTCTTTTTATAAATACATACTCGGAATACTTGGGAACATTCGACCTGTATTTCAACAAATCACCTGCCGGCATAATATCATCCGTTGTAATTTTGTCACCGAATTTACCCGTAACCTCACCGGACAAATCTGCGGGCATCGGTTCACCGCCCGGCGGGTCAACAATGTTCGGACCCTTATACAGTTCAATATCAGCCGCTTCGCTCTCACTTGCCGGAGGCAGCAGCATACTATCGTCAATAGTGAATTTTTCAGGTATATCAACTTTAGGGTACTCTATGTTGAACTTTTCTTGCAAATCTCTCGGGTCTGTTATAACGCCCGTTAAAGCACAGGCAACGGCGGTTTCTGGGCTTACAAGGTAAATCTTTGCCGTAACCGTTCCGCTTCTTCCGTAGAAGTTTCTGTTATTGGTTCTGATTGAGATTGCGTTGTTTCTCGGCGCCTGTCCCGCACCTATACAGAATCCGCATGCAGATTCCAATACTCTTGCACCTGAGGCAACTATGTTTGACAGGTCTCCTTCGTCTGCAAGCATTCTCAAAACCTGCTTTGAGCCGGGAGCATATCCGAAGCTGACATTGGGGTTAACTGTCCTGCCTTTAAGCAATTTTGCCACGGTTTTTCCGTCTTTGTATGATGAGTTGGTGCAGCTTCCTATCATAACCTGGTCAACCGGTGTTCCTTCTATCTCTCTTATTTTCACCACGTTGTCCGGGTTATGCGGCTGTGCTATCATAGGCTCAAGCTCACTTAGATTTATCTCTATTATCTTATCGTACTCGGCATCCTCATCAGCCTTCAGCTCAACCCACTGCTCTCCTCTTCCTTGAGCCTCAAGAAATCTCTTTGTTTCTTCGTCAGACGGGAATACGCTTGTTGTAACACCGAGTTCCGCTCCCATATTTGTGATTGTTCCTCTTTCGGGAACCGTCAGCGTTTTTACACCCTCTCCAAAGTATTCTGCAATCCATCCGACATTGCCCTTTGTCTTTAGAATCTGCAAAACCTGTAAAATGACGTCCTTTGCAGCAACCCAGGGATTCAGCTTTCCGGTTAAATGAATACCCACTATTTTTGGTCTTGGAAGATAAAACGGCATTCCCGCCATAGCAGCAGCAACATCCAATCCTCCTGCACCTATGGCTATCATACCGATTCCGCCACCTGTCGGTGTATGCGAGTCAGAACCAAGCAGTGTTTTACCCGGTCTGCCTACCCTTTCAATGTGTACCTGATGACAGATACCGTTTCCGGCTTTTGAGAGGAACAAGCCGTATTTCTTAGCAAAAGTCTGAAGATATGTATGGTCGTCCGCATCCTCAAAGCCCATCTGGATGGTTTTGTGGTCTATGTAGCTGACAGAAACCTCTGTCTTAACCCTCGGAACACCCATCTGTTCAAATTGTAGGTCTGCCATTGTTCCCGTTGCATCTTGCGTAAGAGTTTGGTCTATTCTTATACCAATCTCATCGCCGGAGAACAAATCGCCATCTACAAGGTGTTCCTTTAAAATCTTCTGCGCAACCGTTAAACCCATCTGGAACCTCCTCAATAAATTTTATTTGCTTTTTTACGGTAGAGTTTATATCATTTTAACAGGTAAAAAGCAAAGTTTTTTGAGGTGTTGATATGGATAAAATGAAGGTTTTGGTTGTTGATGACTCTTTGATAGCAAGAAAGTATCTTTCGAGAATTTTGGAAGAGTCCGGGAAGATAGAGGTGATAGGCACAGCCAACAACGGTGAGGAAGCCGTAGAGAAAATCAAAAGCCTAAAACCCGATGCTGTTACTATGGATATTGAAATGCCCAAGATGAACGGTCTTGAGGCTCTAAAGATAGTAATGAAAGAAAACCCGACCCCCGTTATTATGATAAGTACACTAACAACCGACGGGGCAAAGGAAACGCTTGAAGCTTTAAGGCTCGGGGCTATCGACTACATTGCAAAAGACGATGTATTGTCATTCAAAACAACAGCGAGGGAATCCAGGCAGCTGCTTATAGATAAGATTCTATCCGCAAAAGATGCTCGCGTATCCAGAAGGAGGGCTGCACCGCAGATAACAGCAAAAAAAGAAGAAAGAATCTCCTTCGCACCGCAAGGAATTAAAGAAAAAACCCAAAAACCCCAACCCACAATTCAAAAAAGAACACGCAAGCTTGAGAAAATGGATATAAAACTTGTGGCTATAGCCGCATCGACGGGGGGACCTGTTGCCTTGGAAAAGGTTTTTGAAAAACTGCCGCTTCTGGGGGTTCCCGTGTTGATAGTTCAACATATGCCAAAAACTTTTACCGGCGTATTTGCAAAATCCCTTGACAGGGTTTCTACTCTAACAATAAAAGAGGCTGAAAACGGTGAGATGTTAAAGCCGAATGTAGGTTATTTGGCGCCTGGCGGTATGCAGATGAGCGTTACAAAGAAAGCTCAGAGCTATTATGTAAACATAAGCAAAGAACCGAAAACAATATATACGCCAAATGCCGACTTTATGTTCGAGTCGGTTGCCAAAACACTTGGAAGTAAAGCGTTATGTGTTATAATGACCGGTATGGGAGATGACGGTTTTAAAGGATTGGAAGAGGTTTATAAAAACAGAGGAGTCATAATAGCCCAGGATAAAGACTCCTGCGTGGTTTGGGGAATGCCGAGAAAACCCACACAAAGCGGCATTGCCGATTTTGTGGTTCCGCTTGAAGAGATACCGAACTACATATCAAAAATAGTGTTGGGTAGATAATGCCTGAAATCCTATCTCAAGAAGAGATTGATGCTCTACTGAACAATATAGACAAAGACGAAGAGACCGAACAACAGACAGTTGAAGAAACACCCGAAGCTATAGATACTCAAAAGGTTTCTTTATACGATTTCAGAAGACCGGATAAGGTCTCAAAAGAGCAGATAAGGGCGATAAAAAATCTGCACGATAAATTTGCAAGGAACTTTTCATCAAAACTGTCGGCTTTTTTACGCTCAATCGTTGAGATAGATGTTGTAAGCGTTGACCAGATGACCTATGCGGAATTTGTTCTTTCCTTGTCTAATAATGTCAGTTTTAACGTTATAAATCTTGCACCTCTTGAGGGCAATGCGGTCTTTTCTTTGGAGCCTGAAATCGGATTTGCCCTCGTTGACAGACTGCTTGGTGGCTTCGGAGAATCAATCAACATAAACAGGCCCTTCACAGACATAGAGCAAAGCATTTTAATGGATGTGGTCAAGCAGGCTATGGATGAGATGAACAGCTCTTGGGAACCCATAATGAATGCGTCTTTTAGTATAGTCGGACAGGAGTCAAGCCCTAATGTCGTTCAAATAGTGGCACCTTCAGAGATTGTCGTTCTTGTTGTTTTTGAGGTAAAACTCGGTGAAACAAGCGGTATAATAAACTGGTGTATGCCTGTTATAGTCCTTGAACCTGTCTTGAATAAAATAGGCACTCACGATGTGCTTTCCAGAACCAAAAGGGTAACGGAAGACAGGACGGAAGACATAATAAGGGTCTTAAAAGAGGTTCCGGTCGTTATGGATTTTGAGCTTGGGCATACAAAAATGAGGGTAAAGGATTTTCTTCAGCTAAAGGAAAACGATATTTTGGCTCTTGATACAAAAACGGACGATTTATTGAATTGTTATATAAACAACATTAGAAAGTGCCTCTTTAAGCTGGGTAAAAAGGGAGATAATAAGGCTGTGAAATTGTACAATATCATAAGTTAAGGGGTTTGTAATGGTCAGTGAAGAGCTATCTCAAGACGAGATTGATAGCCTGTTTTCCGGCGGTGATTCAAAAGAAGAAGATAGTGTCAATCCTTTGGTAAAGGAGTTTTCCAATCTTTTAAATACCTCAATAGAAGAGGTTTTAAAAACCGCTTTTTCTTTGGAGGTTGTTTCCAAATTCATAGATTTAAACGTAAAGAAAAAGGAAGAACTGACCTTTGAGGAGGGCGTTTTTCTGTTCTTAAATATCGGCATTGAATCGGAAAAAGCTCCCTGTTTTATTTATATAAAAAAGGAGTTTGCATCCATTTTATCCGATTTGATGCTTATGGGCCCGGGTGAGCCTAAAGATAAGCTCGAACCGGACGACCTTGACGCTATTAAAGAGCTGTTTTCGCAGGTATTCGGCAATCTCCAGACTGCATTTAAAGAAAATAAGCAGCAAGAACTCTCAATGGAAATAAGCGATATAACACAAGAAAACAGAGACATTGAAGGGGAGTCTTTTTACGATATGGAGTTTGATATAGCCGTACCGAACATAAAAAGCGACTCCGTTTCGTTGTATATGGAAAAAGAAAAAGCTGACGCCCTGTTTAAACAGACAGAAGAAGAGGAAGAACAAGAAACCGAAGCTGAGGCTGAGCCGGAGAGTGTTCCGTTTGAAAACGTTGAAACGGACAGAGAAACAACAACGCAAGCACCTTCAGACTACACTCAAAGTCAAGCTCCCACCGGTAATCTCGACTTGATAATGGACGTTGACTTGGATGTCAAAATAAGGATAGGCGAAAAAAATATGCTGATTAAAGACATACTCAAGCTCAAAGAGGGCTCTATTATAGAGCTTGAAAAAAATATAGAAGAGCCTATGGAGATATTGATAAACGACAAGGTTGTTGCCAAAGGAGTTGTTGTTGTAGTGGGGGGTCGCTTCGGCGTGAAAATAACAAATATCGATACCAAAGAAGAAAGGATAAAATCGTTAGGTGGATAAGTTAAGTGTTAATGCTTGCAGGATAGGGTTTGGAAACGTTGCTGAAAACGATGAGGAAAAAATCTTAAAAATTCTTTCAATGAAAACCATAGCCGTAGTCGGTATGAGCCCAAAAAAAGACAGGCCGAGCAACTATGTGCCGCGATATATGATGGAAAAAGGCTATGAAATCATACCTGTCAGACCGGGAACAAAAGAGATACTGGGCAGAAAATGCTATAGAGATTTGGAAGAGTTGGACGTGGCGGTTGATGTTGTTAATGTGTTCAGACGGAGCGAATACTGCCCGGAAATAGCAAAAAAGGCGGTCAAAATAGGCGCAAAGGCTTTATGGTTGCAAGAGGGTGTTTATTCGCAAGAAGCAAAAAAGATAGCGGAATCCGCAGGACTTTTGGTCATTATGGACTTGTGTCTTGAAAAAGCACACTACAAATATATAGAAAACAGCAGGTAAAAATATATGGATAAATTTATCATAGAAGGCTCAAAAAAACTCTCGGGCACCGTAAAAATCAGCGGTTCGAAAAACGCATCCCTGCCCATTATGTCGGCAGCGCTGCTTACAAAAGAGAGTGTAGCCTTAAAAAATATCCCGGATTTAAAAGATATAAGCACTATGATTAACCTTTTGAAACATCTCGGGTGTGAGGTTAAAAAAGAGGATGATGTTGTAACGATCAACTGCTCCAATATCAACTCGCCCGAGGCGCCTTATGAACTTGTAAAGACTATGAGGGCATCCATACTTGTGCTGGGACCTCTTCTTGCGCGCCTCAATACTGCAAAAGTTTCGATGCCGGGAGGGTGTGCTATCGGCGTCAGACCGGTTAATCTGCACCTTAAAGCGTTTGAGTCCATGGATGCTTCCATAAGCATAGATGAAGGGTACATAGTTGCAAAGACAGACAGGCTTAAAGGCAGTGATATATATTTTGACATACCTACCGTAACGGGAACGGAGAATGTTGTTATGGCTGCGGCGCTGGCAAACGGTAAAACCGTTATCAAAAACGCCGCAAAAGAGCCTGAAATCGTTGATTTGGCAAATATGCTGAATAAAATGGGGGCAAAGATAGAGGGTGCGGGGACAAGCACTATTACAATCGAGGGTGTTGACAGACTAAAAGGCGTTGAATATACGGTTATGAACGACAGAATAGAAGCAGGAACGTTTATGTGTGCAGCGCTGATTACATCGTCTTTTATCAAAATGGTCAACACGCCTGTATATGCTATGGATGCAATCTTCGACAAATTTAAAGAGATGGGCGGTGTTGTTGATGTAGAAAATGATTCCTCCGTGATTGTAGGCGGAGAAATAATAAAGCCCGTAAATATAAAAACGTCGGTGTATCCGGGCTTTCCCACGGATATGCAGGCTCAATTCATAAGCGTCTTGACGCTTGCAGACGGCGTGAGCATTGTTAAAGAGACGATTTTTGAAAACAGGTTTCAACACGTTGCAGAGTTGAACAGGATGAATGCCGATATAGTGGTCTCAAACAATCAAGCCGTTATCAACGGCGTTAAGCAGCTAAAGGGAGCAAGGGTTATGGCAACGGATTTAAGAGCCAGTGCAAGCCTTGTTGTAGCTGCACTGGCAGCAGCAGGTTCAACGGAGATTTTAAGAATATACCACTTAGACAGGGGATACGAGAGGTTGGAGCAAAAACTCTCGAGCCTCGGTGCAAACATAAGGAGAGAAAAGGCATGATAACAATAGCTTTGCCGAAGGGCAGATTGATGGAAGAAACAATCGAGCTTTTCAACTCAAAAGGTCTTAACATAGAAATTCCAAAGAATACGAGGAAACTGTTTTTTTATGATAACGATAACAAATACAGATTTTTGATAGTGAGAGCTCAGGACGTTGCAACATACGTTGAGCACAATGCAGCCGATTTGGGCATTGCCGGATTGGACGTTTTAAAAGAGCATAAAAACGACGTCTTTGAACTTATGGACTTAAATATAGGTTACTGCAAAATGGTTGTCGCAGGAAACGATAAAGATTGTTTCGGCAAAAAGAACGGCGGCGTAAGGGTGGCTACAAAGTTCGTAAACATAGCCAAAGACCATTTTTTAAGCAAGGGCATAAACGCAGAGGTTATAAAGCTGTACGGCTCGATTGAACTTGCCCCCATCTTGGGCATTGCTGACTGCATTGTGGATATAGTCTCAACCGGACGAACGCTTAAAGAAAACGGTCTTGCCGTGATTGAAGAAATCTTTGAATCTACGGCAATGTTGATTGCCAATAAAACATCTTTTTATACAAACAACACGGATATAAAAAATCTGATAGAAGCCGTGGGATGAAAGAAAAAATTATAGACATACTTGAGTTTTACAAAGAAATAGGCGTTGAGTACGTTAGGAAATTAAACATAACCGATAAAAAAAGTTTGCTGGATGAAACGGCAAAGAAAGTGGCTTTGTGCAAAAAATGCGAGCTCAGCAAAACACGCACAAATCCTGTTTTTGGAGACGGCAACATAAGTGCCGAGATTATGTTTGTAGGGGAGGCACCCGGCAAAGACGAGGATTTGCAGGGCAAGCCGTTTGTCGGAAGAGCCGGCAAACTGTTTAATGAAATCCTTAAAGATATAGGCTTAAAAAGAGAAGATGTCTATATAGCGAACTGCTTAAAATGCAGACCTCCGGCAAACAGAGACCCAAAACCCGAGGAACTTATTGCCTGCTTTGACTATCTGAAAGAACAGATAAAAATTATAAAGCCCAAGGTCATAGGAACTCTCGGCAGATATTCCACATATCAATTGACATCACAAAAAGGAGCCTTAGGCACACTCAGAGGAAGAGTTTTTGCCTACGGCAGCATTAAGGTTGTTCCTTTGTATCATCCGGCATACCTGTTAAGAAACCCTAACGCCATAGATATTTTCACAAACGATTTAAAAACGATTAAAGAGCTTGTAAAAAAACGATGAAAAAAATTGCAGTCTTTAGTCTGTTTTTTTTGTTCATATGGGCTTACAGCTCATTTGCCGGCTTGAGAGTCGGGTATCTATCGCCCTCAAGTCCTGCTTTTGAAACATTCAGCAGCTCTTTTTTAAACGGGCTGTATTTGGGATTATCCAAAGATGAAACGGTTGTTATACAAAACACCTCTCAAGGTGTGAATAAGGCTTTGGAAAACCTGTATCTTATGGGTGCAGATGTTGTGATAGGACCTTTTGAGGCAGCTTCAGTCAAAACAGCTCAAAACGAGATTTGCTCAAGCGGGGTAGTGACCATACTGCCCTTTGCCAAAGCGGATTACTCCTGCCCGAATCTGTTCAGCTATACCTACAATCCGATATCTGCGGCACTGGAACTTGCAAAGTTTTTATCATCCGACAATTTGGGCAAAACCCTCGTTCTTTATGCTTACGATAATCTTGATATAGCAAAGAAAGACGCCTTTTTGGAAGGGTTTGGGTCTGAAAATGCTCAAATTGAGGTTAAAGGATTTCAAAAATCAAACTCCTACGATAAGTATATCAAATCTCTCTTCGGTGTTTGGAAAATCAGACACAAAAGCTCATTGACAAATCAACCCGTTTACAAGCACTCCTTAAACATAGAGACGATTGTCATATTTGCTCCCCAAAGGGACTTTGTTAATATAGCCAACCTTCTCGATTACTACGGAATATTGGTCAAAGCGATATATTCAACAGACATAGTAATAAACAACAACTTGCTGTCTCTAAGTAAAACCATATTAAAAAGATTGCAGTTTATTACACCCTACTATTTATGCTCGGAAGACGGTGCAAACGCCAACTTTGTTAAACAATACGACACGGAATACCAACAAGACCCGAACTTTATGTCGGCTTTGGGATATGACATAGGAAGGCTGTTGAATGGTGACGACAGGGTATCGGTGCAATCAAAACTAAAGGAAACAGCCGATTTTGACGGACTAATCGGTACATTGCTGTTTTTTGACGATAACGGAAACGGATTTATAAACTACAAACTTCTAAACTATAAGGATATAAAAAAATGCAAAGCGGTAATTTTAAACAAATAGACGTCCACCTGCAAAAAAATTATACGGTAATTGTAGGCAAAGACATAACCGACAAGCTTAAAGAGTTTATTGATTTAAAACAGACTGTGGCTGTGACAGACAGCAATGTTTATGCTCTGTACGGCAAATTGATAAAAGAAATTTTAACTGAGCCGGGCAACCTTTTTAGCTTTAAAGCCGGCGAGGAGAGTAAAAATTACAAAACGCTGCACTCCATATACGACTTTTTAATCGATAAAAAAGCTGACAGATACACGTATCTATTGGCTTTTGGCGGAGGGGTAGTCGGGGACGTAGGCGCTTATGCGGCAAGTACATATATGCGAGGCATTCCCCTTATCCATATTCCGACTTCGCTTTTGGCAATGACCGATAGTTCAATAGGCGGCAAAACAGCCATAAATTACGGCGGGTTTAAAAATATTGTCGGCTGCTTCTATCAGCCGGAGCTTGTTTTGTGTGACATACGGTTTTTAAACACCCTAAACAGACGGGAGTTTAATTCTGCGCTGGCTGAAGTAGTTAAATACGGAATCATAAGGGATGAATCCCTGTTTTCATTTATGGAAACAAACAAAGAAAAGATAAAAAACAGAGATGAAGACACGCTTATCGAGCTTGTTTTAAAAAGCATACAAAACAAGGTTGACATAGTTGAAGAAGACGAAAAAGAAAAAGGAAACAGAGCGCTGTTGAACTTCGGGCATACGCTTGCACACGCAATAGAGAGTGCCACGGAGTACAAAAAATATCTCCACGGTGAAGCGGTAAGCATAGGAGAGGTTTTTGCTGCAAATCTCTCTTTTAAACTTGGCTTAACTCAAAAAGATACTCTTAACCGCATAATAGACATACTGTCGTTTTTTGAGCTCCCCGTATCGTTAAAAGATGACATTGAGACCGACCTTTTGTATAAAATTATCGAAAAAGACAAAAAAAACAGAAGCGGCATACTGCGCTTTATTTTGACAAAGGGCATAGGCTCGTCTATAATTTCGGAGGATTTAAACAAAGCTCAAATAACAGGTGCAATTGATGAAATCAAAGAAAAATGAAGCCTTGATTAGAAAAATAGAAAAGTATTACAAAGAAAATATCGGCAGAAGTCTATATTTTTATCCTTTGGCAGTTTTGTATTATGAACAAAATGAAAAAGATAAGGCTTATCAAATTTTGTTAGAAGGGCTGCAGCACTACCCAAGATACGTTCTTGCACTTGTAAAGATAGCCGAAATTCTTATTGAAGACAACAAATACGAAGCTGCTTTGGCATATCTGGAAACAGCAACAAGCATACAAAAATACAATACGAAGGCTTTGAGATACCTTGCGCTTGTTTATGAAAAACTCTCCAGATACGAAGATGCCCTTGAGGTTTACAAAAAGATACTCTCAATAAATTACGACGACGAAAATGCCAAGTCGAAAATTGTGGAACTTGCTCCTAAGGTTAAGCCGGACGTTAACAGCATAGACAGCTTGATTAAGGAGACAGAGGATAACCTTGAGACGGACGAAAAGTCATTGGACAGTAGTGAAGCGTTGATTGAAGATAAAATGACCGACTCGGACGATTTATTGAAAGATAACACCGCACAAGAGGTAAACATAGAGGATATACCGGAAATAGATTTGGAAGACGAATCTTCTGCAAGCCCAGAAGAAGAGGAAGAACCGGCAAGTGTAACATTGGCAAGATTATACGAAAAACAGGGCTACATCGACGATGCCATAGAGGTTTACAAAAAAGTACTTGAGAAAGAACCGGACAATGTGGAGGTTCAAGAAGCTCTGGAGCGACTGCAAAACGCAAAAACCGAAAAATAATCAAAACGACTGATATGCAAATTGTTTAAAAATAATAAACTATTTGACAAGTTATGTTTGTATGTAGATAAAATTTAAAGTCAAATCTAAAAGAAAAAGCCCTCTTCAATATTGCGAAGAGGGCTTTTAGGGATTATCCTTGTTCTTCCAAATATTTATTGATTGATTCGGCAGCTTTCTTTCCGGCACCAACGGCAAGTATAACCGTTGCGGCTCCCGTAACTATATCTCCGCCTGCCCATACTTTCGGATGGGTTGTATGCCCTGTCTCTTCATCCGCTACAAAATATCCCCACTTATTTGTTTCAACGCCCGTTGCGCTCCTTGCAACTATCGGGTTTGCGCTCTGTCCTATTGCTATTATCACATTGTCAACATCCAATACAAAGTTTGAGCCTTCTATCGGTATAGGTCTTCTTCTGCCGGATTCATCGGGCTCTCCCAACTCCATCCTCAGACATTCCAGTCCCTTTACATTGCCGTTTTCATCTCCAATAACCCTTACGGGGTTTGTCAAAAGCTCAAACTGTATTCCTTCGGCTTCTGCGTGTTCTATTTCTTCAGCTCTTGCCGGAATTTCAGTTCTGCTTCTTCTATAGACAATAATGGCATCCTCTGCACCCAATCTTTTTGCCGTTCTGACAGCATCCATAGCAACGTTACCGCCGCCTATCACAGCAACCCTTTTCCCAACGTTTATCGGTGTATCATACTTTGGAAAATCGAAAGCTCTCATAAGATTGGACCTGGTTAAAAATTCACTTGCAGAGTAAACTCCGTTTAAATTTTCACCGGGTATTCCCATAAATCTCGGTGCACCGGCACCGTTTCCCAAAAATACGGCATCATATTTTTCAATTAAAGAATCAACGCTTTCGGTTAAACCTATAATGTAATTTGTTATTATTTTGACACCAAGCTCTTTTATTTTATTGATTTCGTAATCAACTATGGATTTCGGAAGCCTGAATTCAGGAATTCCGTAAATCAAAACTCCTCCCGGCTTATGCAGAGCTTCGTATATGGTCACATCGTAACCGAGCTTCGCCAAGTCCGTAGCACAAGCCAATCCGGCAGGTCCCGAACCTACTATTGCAATCTTTTTCGGTTGTGAGGATTTTTGCGGTTTCTCATCCCCAACGCCGTGCTCTCTTGCCCAATCCGCAACGTATCTTTCAAGTCTTCCTATGGCTATGGGTTTACCTTTTTTGTTCATCACGCATTTTTCTTCACACTGTTCCTCCTGCGGACATACCCTTCCGCATACAGCAGGCAACCCGTTTGTTATCTTTATCTCTTTAAACGCGCCTTCCAAATCCTCATCTATAACTTTGTCTATAAACTGAGGTATATGAACATCAGCCGGACAACCCTCAATACAAGCCGCCGGTTTACACTGCAAGCATCTCTGCGCCTCTTCTATGGCATCTTCAAGCGTATATCCCAAAGGTACTTCATCGAAATTCTTCACTCTCTTTTCAGGGGGCTGTTCTGGCATAGGAACTCTGTTTCTTTTAAATTTTTCAGCTGCTTTTATTCTCTCGGCCATTATACTCTACCCTCCTTTTGCAGTTTTGCTTTGTACGATTCCAAGGCGTTCTTCTCTTTCTCAATATATTGTCTTTGTCTTCCCATAAACTCGTCAAAGTCAACAAGACCCCCTATAAATTCAGGACCGTCAACACAGGCAAACTTGGTTTTACCGCCTACTGTCACCCTGCAAGCACCGCACATTCCGGTTCCGTCAACCATTATCGGGTTCAAAGACACTATTATGTCATTGCCCCTTCCGTTAGCTACAGCCGTTTTTGTGCAGAACTTCATCATTATGGGAGGACCTATTGCCCAAATCTTTTTAATATTCTCGCCCTCTGTTTTGAGCATTTCATCCAAAGGCTCCGTCACAAGCGCCTTTCTTCCGTAGC
Source organism: Desulfurellales bacterium (assembly GCA_027035575.1). GTDB lineage: Bacteria > Campylobacterota_A > Desulfurellia > Desulfurellales > Hippeaceae > S144-51. The sequence continues at coordinate 86,811 of JALVUQ010000070.1, forward strand.
TTCCGTCGTCCGTAACCACTATCAACTCGTTGGAAGCCTCTCTAATCTTGTCTTCCATTATCAAAAGCTCTTTCGTTCTTGCTCCAATAACGGAAACAACATAGTTGCCCATCTCCTTCAATTTTCTGGCTATAGGATGAATCGGTGCAATACCTATTCCTCCTCCTATAATAACAACCTTACCTCCAAAGTTTTCCAGTTCGGAAGCCGTACCTAACGGACCTGCAAATGAATACAACTCGTCGTTCTTCTCCATTAATGACAGCTCAAGGGTGCTTTTTCCGACAACCTGAAATACTATCTGTACCCAACCTTCTTCAGCGGATGAATCCGCAATTGTAAGCGGAATTCTTTCGCCTGTGGGTCGTGTAATTAATACGATAAATTGGCCGGGTTGTGCCGCTTTGGCAACATAAGGAGCATCTATAATATAAGAAAAGACGCTCTCACTCCACCGTTCCTTCTCCAAAATTTTGTACATCAAATCCCCCTTTAAATATTAATTTTCGCTCTTCTATGGTAACAGCTCGGATTAAATTTGCAAAATTCCGAGCAGCATAAATCTTTTACTGCCGCAAAGAAATATTCAATAAATTTTTTAGTGCTTTTCAAATAAAGACCCCTAAAATCAGTTGTCAAATTTAAAGTCCATTGTGCCCAAATATGAAGCAATCACAAGACTTTCCTGCTTTGCAGGCACATCCGATTTTTTAAACTTTATTATATACTCCCTCGCCCACCTGTGAGCTTTTATAAGGTAGAGCCACTGTTTTTTAAAACTGCTTAAATCAACCTCTTTTATCGAAACGGGCATAAAGGTGTGTGAATTTCTCACAAGATATACGTTCCAAAAAGAATTTTTATCTGCAAGATTGTTTATATCGTCATCGTCGGTATAAAACGCCACCCAAAATATGTCGTATTTATCATATTCTTTCAACACTTTTGAATATTTCTTATACTTTTTTTCCACACTTCCGGCGTTTTGAGTATATTCTATGTACTGCTCCATAAGATTTTTGTTAAAATGCGTAACCTTTACAATGGCAATAGTAGTAAAATCTCTATAGAGAACAGTCTTTTTTGTGTGTTTGGCTAAATTTTCGGTAAAACTGTTTTTATAACTCCTAAAACCCAAACTGTGCAGCATCGAACAGCTTGCTAAAAACATCATCAAAACGGCAACACCAAATACTTTTTTCATTTTTTTCTCCGTTTCATACATCATATATACACAAAACCTTCTCAGTCATTAGGGGTTTCCTTTTGCTTTGTGCATAATGATTTAAACAAACAAACACAAACTCGTACCCTGTTCATTTTACTTTCTCTCTTTTCTATAAAATGTCCCTTATCCTTTCGATTCATCTATCTGCATCCATAAATTCAAATTTGTTCAAACTGCCGGGATTATAAACCCGCCTATTTTCTTTGTCAAGATAATACTTAAAGATATGGGGAACTTAAGTTTATTATTTATTGCCAATGATTTCAAACCGGTGTATATTTATTCTGCCGTATCCACGGTTCGTTGTTTACTACGATGTCGTTTTTTAATTCGTAACTATTTGTTACAATAATGTAATTTATTTAACATAATTGTAAATATATATTGTATAATTTAACTCTAAATAAATGCTTTTTGTTATTTTAATAATAAAGGAACAATAATTGCTTTTAACGTGCTGAAGTAATTAAGAAGGGGGGAATTATGAAAAAAGTTGAGGCTGTTATAAGACCTTTTCAGCTGGATAGCGTAAAAGAGGCGCTGCTTGAAATAGGAATTAAGGGTATGAGTGTTTCCGAGGTCAAAGGCTACGGAAGGCAGAAGGGTCACACGGAAATTTACAGGGGTGCCGAATATGCGGTGGATTTTCTGCCAAAAATCAAGATTGAGGTCGTTATAAAAGACGAAGATTTGGATAATGCTCTGGACGCAGTAATAAATTCTGCAAAAACCGGTAAAATCGGGGATGGGAAAATTTTCGTAAGTAACGTTGAAAAAGCTGTGAGGATAAGAACCGGTGAGGTTGATAATGAAGCTTTATAGAAAATCCTGCTTAACTGCTGTTATTTTGATTTTTTTACCGTCCGTATCATTTGCAGGAACAAAATTCAACTCCGGTGATACGGCGTGGCTTCTTATGGCAACCGCGTTGGTTATGCTTATGACACCTGCCGGGCTGGCTCTTTTTTACGGCGGTATGTCAAGAAGTAAAAACATACTCAACACAATAGGGTTATCGTTTGCTGCCTATGCCGTGGTTAGCATTATTTGGGTAATCTGGGGTTTCAGCCTCTCCTTCGGGAAAGATATAGACGGCATAATAGGCTCAACTCAATTTCTTTTTATGTCGGATATAGGCATAAAAACGCTTGCAGGAAGCGTACCTACACTTGTGTTTGCCTCTTTTCAAATGACATTTGCAGCTATAACCTTGGGTTTAATCAGCGGCAGTGTTGTTGAAAGATTAAAATTTTCATCGTGGATAGTATTCACGGTTTTATGGGTAACGTTCGTCTATGCCCCTGTCGCTCACTGGGTTTGGGGCGGAGGATGGCTGTCACATTTAGGAGCGCTGGATTTTGCGGGTGGAACGGTTGTACATATAAACGCAGGTGTTGCAGGTTTGGTATTTGCCCTTATGCTCGGCAAGAGAAGGGGCTTTAAAAAAATAGCAATGCCTCCTTCATCAATCGTTTTGACAGTTCTTGGGGCTGCACTTTTGTGGTTTGGTTGGTTTGGATTTAATGCAGGGAGTGCGCTGTCTGCAAACGGCTTATCAGGTGCTGCCTTTTTATCAACAAACACTGCGGCAGCCATCGGTGCCGTAAGCTGGATGTTTGTTGATTGGCTGACACACAAACACCCCACTATGCTTGGGGGAGCATCGGGAGCGGTTTCAGGGCTTGTTGCCGTAACTCCCGCTGCCGGATATGTGAACATTGTAGGAGCTCTTGTAATAGGAGCCGTATCGGGTGTTTTGGGATGGTTTGGTGCAAGTTATCTGAAATACAGATTTGACTATGATGACTCTCTCGATGCTTTCGGTGTGCACGGGCTTAACGGAATATGGGGAGCACTTGCAACGGGCATTTTTGCAGACCCTGCGATAGGCTCTGCAAAAGGTCTTTTGTACGGCAACCCGCACCAGCTCTTCATACAGCTTATAGCTGTTTTGGCTACAATTTCTTACTCGGCGTTCGGCACATTTGTTCTTGTTAAAATCACATCTGCTCTAACAAACGGATTAAGGGTTAATGACGAAGAAGAGCTGAAGGGTTTGGATATTTCAATTCATACTGAAAAAGGGTTTGAAATTTAATTGACAAAAAGGCTTGGGTATAATAATCCCAAGCCTTACACTCCTTTTTTATAAACAAATTTCTAAAAATGTTGAAGTTTTATGTTGTTTGTGATAATTATTACCTAAAAGGTCGGATATGTTAATATTCAGTCCTTTTTATAGTTTTCCGTTAAGAAAATCGACGTTTGTAGGTTTCCTTAACGATTATCATATTTTAGGGGGATATTTTGTTATGAAAAACATTTCTTTGAAAAAATTGTTTTTATTTTCGATATTGATTGTTGCCGTTCTTTCTGTTTTCGGTTTATCTGTAAATTACATTTATTCGGCAAAAAACGCAAAAGATTCTGAGGTTTCTGCAAATATTAAAACGCCGGTATTGATTTCTTTAAAAGATATTCAATTAAAAATGGCGCTCATCAGTTCATATTTAAAAAGCGCGGCTTTGTTGAAAAACGAAAAAGACATTTCGACCGCAGACAAATATTTGCGCTCTGTAAAAAAAGATATATCTTTTATTGAATCCACAACAAAAAATCCGCAAATTAAAGAAAGAATAGCCCTAATAGGTCGCCAAGCACAAACACTTTATAACTCCGGCAAGAATGTCGCCGAAGCCTACATAAACTCTCAAAGCAGCAAGACACTGCAAAACCTTATTGATAAATCCGACCAAGCCGTTTTAAAGGTATCGAGTTCCATAAAAAACTTAATAACCTATCAGCAAAAGATAGTGGAAAAACTACATACAGACATAGCCAAAAACAGCAAAAGCTTGCTTTATATCTCAACATTTTTCCAGTTGATTATTTTGATACTGTTAATAGGTTTATACTTTGTTGTTTCGGCATACATCATAACACCGCTTATAAATGCGGTTAAAAAAACGGAATACCTTGCTCAAGGAGATTTGACCAAGAAGTTCGACATCATAACCGGTAATGAAATAGGAATCTTAAAAAGAGGCATCAATAAAGTTATAGACGGCATCAGAAACATAGTTACACAGCTTATCTCAAATTCTGAGCAGTTGGCAAAAGAGGCAACAACCCTATCCGCCACAGCCGTTGAAATTTCATCCACAACAGAAGAAACAACAAGAAATATGGAGGAGATGGCAAATGCCGTAAGTGATACGGTGCAGGCGATTGACGGAATAGCACGCTCTTCAGAAAATGTTAATGCACTCGCCTCCGAGGTCGGAGAGGTAAATCAAGTAATGATTGAAGATATAGAAAAAAGACTTACCAGAATGAGAGAAAATGCAAGACTTGCAAAAGAAGCAATAGAACAGATAAGCGAAGTTGGCGATGCATCCAAACAAATAGGTCAAATCGTAGGCGTTATAAACGAGATAGCAGACCAGACAAATCTCTTGGCACTCAATGCTGCAATAGAAGCTGCGCGTGCCGGAGAAGCAGGCAGAGGCTTTGCAGTAGTTGCCGATGAGGTAAGAAAGCTTGCTGAGAAAACTCAGCACGCAACGGAAGATATTAAGAATATGATAACAAAAATGCAAAACGACACTCAGACTGCTGTTGAAAAAACTCAAAAAGCGGGCGATATGATTCTTGATGAGGAAACCAAAGCAAAAGAAGACAAAGAACATATAGAATCAGTTGTAGAAAAGGCATCGAGGGTAATTGACGAGCTAAACTCCACAAGCGCGGCAACAGAGGAGCTCTCCTCAACCGTAGCAGAAATTGATATGCAGGTCAAAGAGGTTGTCGAAGCCGCCAAAGAAAATGCCAAAGCCATTGAAGATATAGCCAAAATATCCGACGAGGTCAAAGAGATGTCGGATAACGTTAAAAAATTGGTGGCGGTGTTTAAGGTTTAAAACGCTAAACGGAGTTTATTGCATCTGTTATTTTAGAGCAAAACTCATCAAAAGAATACTCTTTAGCGGCAATTAAGGCGAGGTTTTTTGCTTTTTCCATATCTTTTTGTGACATTTTTTGAATAGCCTCGAATAGGGATTGTTCATCATTTGCCTTTGCAAGCGTACAAAATTCATCCTCAGCAATCTCTTTAAGCATACCGACATCGGTTGTCACTACAGGCAAGCCTACAGCCATAAACTCAAACATAACTCTCGCAATCGTCTCACTTCCGATACTCGATATAACGCCAACATCAAAAGCGCTCATAATATCAACAATATCTTTACGCCTTTCGTTTATGATTATAACCCTTTCGTCCATACCTAGCGAACCGGCCAAACTTCTAAGCTCATCCGCTTTTTGTGCCTTTTCTTCTCCGACAATCATCAGCTTTGAGTTGTTTTTGATTTTTGAAAAAGCCTTGATAAGTACGTTATACCCTTTAACTTCATCCAGCCTTCCTACGCTGCCAAACAGAATCTCTTCATCTTTTATTTTGTAAAGCTCCCTAATCCTGCTTCTGCCTGTTTTGTTAAATTTAAAAATCGACTCATCCGCAAATCCCTTTATAACGTACAAACGCCCGACCTTTTTCTCATCAACATTGCTGCGTAAAAAATCAGCCGGCAGAATAACAGTATCCACACAGTTTCTCGGCGTTTTTAGTCTTTTATCCTCGCCGAATATTCTGACAAGTTTAAAATTGAAGCTCTTTTTCAACAGACAGGAAAAAAATGCTGCATCTCCTCTGATTGTTACAACAATATCCGGTTTAAACAGTTTAAATGTTGTAGAGAGGCTTTTAAACCCTATAAAACTTTTTAGAAAATTTTTATTTCTCAGGGGCTCTATATATATTTTTTCACCGTTGTGCTTTTTGTCTATATAACTTCCTTCAAGGCAAAACAGCTTGACGGTATGATTTTTGGCAAGTGCCTTGTATGTTCCGTATGCGTAATGAGTTAGGGCGCTGTCCCACTCCTCATCCAACACAAAGGCTATTTTCACCTATCTTTCTTCCTTGTTTTTTTCTCAAGTTCCCCGGAAATCCCAAAGCGCCTCGACAACTCCTTAAAAAGGCTTGTATGCGGTATGTCAAAATAGACCAAACCAACCAAGAGATGAAAAATTAAGTCTGACGACTCGTATATTATTTCACTCTCGTCACCGTCTTTCATTGCTATAATGGTTTCGCCGGCTTCTTCTGCTATTTTTTTGGCTATGACATTTATGCCGCCTTTAAACAGTCCCGCCGTATAAGAGTCTTTTGGCAAATCCCTCTTTCTTGCTGCAAGCAGAGCATAAAGTTTCGACAGTATATCCTCATCTTTTACATCGTAATCATAAATTATTCCGTTGAAACCCTTCTCAATTACAGGCTGCACCTCTCTTGTTTGCCCTCTGTAAAACTCCCTGTAAAAGCAACTTCTGTGGTTGGTGTGGCAGGCTGCCCCCCTTTGCTCAACCTTGATAAGCAGGGTATCTTCGTCGCAGTCATAAAAAATTTGTTTTACCTTCTGTGTATGACCGCTTGTTTCACCCTTTTTCCATAATTTTTTTCTGCTTCTTGAGTAGTAATGGGCATACCCGCTTTCAAGCGTTTTTTTAACGGCTTCTTTATCGGCATACGCAACCATAAGCACCTGATTGTTGTAAAAATCCTGAACAACAACGGGTATCAGCCCTTTTTCGTCAAACTGCAGAATATCCAATAAATTCTCCATAGCATCTCCCTATTTCAAACTAAACAAGCCGTTACTTCAACATATCTTTTACAAATTCCGGCAGAGCAAAACAAGCATTATGTATTTCGCTATTGTAGTATCTCAACTTTAAATTCAATTTTTCATATCTTTGTTCGTCAAACATACTAGACGCCGGCTCGTTTTTATACCCCAAAGCAAAATTCCACATTCCAGATGGGTAGGTCGGTATGTATGCAAGGTAGCACTCCACCTTATCACCGAACGCCTTTCTCATATTATTTACGGAGCGCATCATCCATTTTGTGTCGTAGTAGGGGTTTTCAGCTTGAGCTACAACAAAACCGCCTTCTCTTAACGCATTTCTCACATTGGCATAAAATTCACCGCTGAAAAGCCCTTCGGCAGGTCCGAACGGGTCTGTAGAGTCTATTATGACTATGTCGTATGCCTCTTTTTTACCCTTAACAAACTCTATTCCGTCACCTATAATCAGATTAACCTTTTGACTGTCATACCCGCATCCGACAAATGGCATATGCTTCTTTGCGGCATTCACAACCATTTCGTCTATCTCAACCTCGGTTATGGAGTTTAAATAGGTGTGCTTTGCAAGCTCTCTGACCGTTCCTCCGTCTCCTCCGCCTATAACCAACACATCCTTCGGATTTTGATGGGCAAACAGAGGCACATTTGTTATCATTTCGTGATAAACAAACTCATCTTTCTGTGTAAGCATCACAAGACCGTCAAGCAGCATAACCCTGCCGAAATCATAAGTATCCAATACATCAAGCCTTTGAAATTTACTGAAGTTTGTTTCCAACACCTTTTTAACTTTAAATGTAAAACCACAATTTTCGCTGTACTTTTCCGTAAACCAAAATTCAGGATTCATTGCACCTCCATAAAAAAAGCACACAAAGGAAATTAACACCTTTGTGTGCCGTAATAGGTGAGTATTTTTTGGTGTTACTTGCCCTTTTCCGCCTTGAGCTTTTTGGCTATATCAACACCCATTTTAAACGCTTTCTCATTTAATTCCAAAAATGCCGGCGGCACCCTTTTCTCGACGGCTTTAAAAATATTGTCCAAAGACATAACCTGTGTCAGTTCACCGGTCATTCCGACAGAAAGGATGTTTGCCGTAATAACATTGCCGACTTCGTATTTTGCAGTTCTGATTATGGGGTATTCATATACATCCCATTTTGCCCTGTCCTCATCCGGCACATTAACAAGTCCGCTGTCAACAAGCACTATGGCTCCGTCAAGCGTATCTCCTTTATACAGGTTGTATGTCCTTTGGTCTAAGGCGAGGAAGAAATTAATGTGTGTTGATTCTGCGAAATATATGGGTTCGTCGGATATAATAATATCCGCTTTTGTCGGACCTCCGCGCACCTGCGATGTGTATGTGGGCACCTGTGTTGCATATTTATTTTCAAAAAATATAGCGGCTTCGGCTATAATGGCTCCTGCCAACATATTACCTTGGCCACCAATCCCTGCGAATCTCAATTCATAGTGAAATGCCATAACCGCTCTCCTTACTCGTTTTGTGCTTTTTCAACTAATTCTTTATATGCCTGGGTGTACTCTTTCTTTGCAGTGTTTTCATAAAGAATACCTGTTACATACTTACCCTTCAACTCCTCTTCGCTCATCTTCGCAGCTTTAGCCTTTGTCACGGTTTTTTCCTTTATCAAGTCAACGAGCTTAACCGGGTCTCCGTATTTATTTCTTCTTCCCCACTGTATATGGCAGTTGCTGAGTGCGTCAATAACGCTCATACCCTTGTGGGAGAGTCCTTTTTTAATGTAGTTTTTAAGAATCATCGGGTCTGCAACAGAGCTTCTTGCCACAAACGTTGCGCCCGCGCCCTTCGCCAATTCAGCTATATCGAAATTCGGGTCAATGTTTCCTCTTGGCATAGTAGATGCTTTTGTTCCCGTCGGTGTTAAAGGAGAATACTGTCCGCCGGTCATTCCGTAAATCCAGTTATCAACGATAATAACCGTCAAGTCTATGTTTCTCCTGCAGGCGTGAATGAAGTGGTTTCCGCCGATAGCCGTTGAGTCTCCGTCACCTGAGAAAACAATAACGTGCATATCGGGATGACACATTTTAATGGCAGTTGCTACAGGGACAGCTCTTCCGTGAAGCGTATGTATGGTGTGAAAATCAACATAACCCGTTGCACGTGAAGAACATCCTATCCCCGAAACCATCATTATATCGTCATTCTGCCAGCCAAGCTCATCAATAGCAGTTATCATAGCCTTTAATATTGTTCCGTTTCCGCAACCCGGACACCAATATAAAGGCAATTTTTCCATTCTTAAATATTTGGAATAATCGGTAGCCATTACAGTACCTCCTTCATTTTGTCTAATATCTGTTGAGGTCTAATCGGAACACCGGCTGCCTGAAGTACGGTTGAAATTTCAATACTGCCCTTTGTCGCTCTCTCAACCTCATAAAGCATCTGACCTAAGTTGATTTCTGTTACTATCATCTTATCAAAATTCTTTCCAATTTCGGCTACCTGCTTTTCAGGGAATGGCCAAACCGTTATAGGCCTGAACATACCGGCTTTAATTCCGGCCTCTCTTGCTTCGTCAACAGCAACTCTTGCGGCGGCTGCATTTGTTCCGTATGCAAAAATAGCAAGTTGCGCATCGTCCATCTTGTAATACTCAAAGCTCTCAATATCTTTTATGTTACCTGTAATTTTTCTAATCATTCTTTCTTCGTCAGCTTCAACGGCTTCCTTGTTTACTGTCGGAAAGCCTGTTTTATCCTTGTTTAATCCCGTCATATGGAATCTGTAATCGTGAAATTTCTCTTTATTTGGCAAAGGCGGAACCTCTCCGAACCTTTCCACATCGTATGGGTTGTACTCCTCAGGCGGAACGCTCGGCTGAGTTCTGTCTATAATTTCAAGTGTTGACGGGTCTGGAAGCTCAACTCTTCCGTTTAGGTGAGCCAAAACGGCGTCTGTCAAAATATAAACAGGGGTTCTGTATTTCTCAGCCATATTAAATGCCCTGATTGTCTCCGTATATGTTTCAAGCAGAGTTTCGGGTGCAACGGCTATAATCATATGGTCTCCGTGCGTTCCCCACCTTGCCTGCATAACATCTGCCTGAGATACCCTTGTCGGCAAACCTGTCGAAGGACCGCCCCTCATAACGTTAACAACAACTAAGGGCAACTCCATCATACAAGCCAATCCTATGGCTTCCTGTTTTAGGGAAATTCCGGGTCCGCTTGAAGCAGTCATAGACTTATATCCGGCATAGCTTGCTCCGACAGCAGCCATACACGAAGCTATCTCGTCTTCAAACTGCATAAAGACTCCGCCCACCTCCGGCATTCTTTTTGACAAATGCTCAGGGATTTCGGAAGACGGCGTTATGGGGTAGCCTGCGTAAAATCTGCATCCTGCAGCTATAGCAGCTTCGCTAACCAACTCGTTTCCATTCATTATTTGAGCTTTAGACATCAATCCCTCCTATTTAGACTTTGTAACTTGATTACCTTTACTGTCCGTAAAGGTTAATTCTACACCTACATCCACTACGTCAATAGCAAAATGAGGGCATGCAACTTCACACAGTTTACACCTGATACAATCCTCTGGCCTTTGGACTTTACACATAGAGCCTGTCCAAACGTGCAAAGCCTCAACCAACTCCAAAACATTTTTCGGGCATACCTTTATACATATGCCGCAGGCTGTACACAAATCCTCGTTTACCACAACCGGAGCTTGTTCAACTGCCATATACCTACTCCTTTTACATAAAATTTAGGGGCTTTAAAAAGCCTCTCGTTTATCGATATTTTACAAAGAATCGATTATCTCGTTAAATGTTCCGCTTGCTCTCATAACATTTGTCGTTTTATCCTCATCAGGTTTGTAATATCCTCCTATATCAACCGGCGAGCCCTGTACCGCCAGCAGTTCTTTATTTATTTTATCCTCGTTTTCTTCAAGCTTTTTGGCAACATCGGCAAACATATCTTTAATCTCTTTATCCTCGTTCTGATTAGCCAAAGCTTTTGCCCAATACATAGCAAGATAGAAATGGCTTCCTCTGTTATCCAACTCTCCAACCTTTCTTGAGGGCCATTTTCTGTTTTCCAAAAGCTCCTCCACGGCTTTATCCAAAGCATCTGCAAAAACCTTGACTTTTTTGTTGCCGTTTTTGGAGTAAATGTGCTCCAAAGACGCCCAAAGAGCCGTAAATTCACCCAAGGAATCCCATCTTAAATGGCCTTCTTCCAAAAGCTGTTGAATGTGTTTAGGAGCAGAACCGCCGGCACCTGTTTCAAAAAGTCCGCCACCGGCTAAAAGAGGAACAATTGACAACATTTTGGCACTTGTTCCAATCTCCATAATCGGGAACAAATCGGTTAAATAATCCCTGATTGCATTTCCCGAAACCGATATCGTATCCAACCCTTTTCTGATTCTGTCAACAGAAAACTTCATCGCTTCAGGTGGCGCCATTATGTGAAATTCCAATCCTTCCGTATCAAACTCTTTTAGATATTTTTCAACCTTCTTAATCATATTTGCATCGTGAGCCCTGTTTTTATCCAACCAGAATACAGCGGGGTCTCCCGTTGCTCTTGCCCTGTTGACAGCAAGCTTAACCCAGTCTTTAATAGCGATATCTTTTGCCTGTGTACCTCTCCAGATATCACCCTTTTCCACATTGTGTTCCATTAATACGTTACCGTCAGCATCCACTACCCTTATGGTGCCGTCATCGGGAGCTAAAAATGTCTTATCGTGAGAGCCGTACTCCTCCGCTTTCATAGCCATAAGCCCAACGTTTGAAACGCTGCCCATAGTGGAGCGGTCGAAAGCACCGTTTGCTTTGCAGTCTTCTATAACAACCTGATACATAGTCGAATAACATCTGTCGGGAATCATAGCATTTGTATCGTGCAGTTCATTATCGGGACCCCACATCTTGCCGCCGTCACGTATGACCACAGGCATAGAGGCATCTATAATAATGTCGTTTGGCATATGCAAGTTTGTAATTCCTTTGGCAGAGTTAACCATAGCGAGTTTAGGATTTTTTTCATACACGGCGTTGATTGCATCTTCAATCTCCTTCTGTTTATCCTCGGGCAGCTTTTTTATTTTTGCATAGACATCGCTCAAACCGTTATTGGTATTAACGCCTATTTCATCGAACAAATCTCCGTACTTATCAAAAACATCCTTAAAATAAACCCTAACGGCGTGTCCGAATATCGGCGGGTCGGAAACCTTCATCATTGTTGCCTTCAGATGGAGAGACAGCAAAACATCATCATCTTTTTTGGTCTCTTCAATCTGTTCTTCAAAAAATTTCCTTAAAGCCTTGACGCTCATAAACGTTGTATCGAACACCTCATCCTTCAGCAGATGCAGCTTTTCTTTTAATACTGTTACATTACCGTTTTTATCAACAAACTCAAATTTAACGTCGGTTTCTTTGTCCATTATAACCGACTGCTCATTGCCGTAAAAATCATTTGCAGTCATATGAGAAACCCTTGTCTTCGAGTCAGGACTCCAGGGCTGAAGAGGCAATCCCATAGATGTAGGATATTTTTTTGCAATCTTTTTAACGGCTGCCGGAGCTCTCCTGTCTGAGTTTCCCTGTCTCAATACCGGATTAACGGCACTTCCCAAAACTTTCGCGTATTTTTCTTTTAAAGCTTTTTCTTCTTCCGTTTGCGGATTCTCAGGATAATCCGGAATGTCATATCCCTTATCTTGAAGCTCTTTAATCGCTGCCTGAAGCTGAGGAACTGAAGCACTAATGTTAGGCAATTTAATTATATTTGCCTCAGGCTTGTTAACAAGCTCACCGAGATAGGCTAAATCGTCCGATACCCTCTCTTCTTCCTTCAATCTTTCCGGAAACAGAGCCAAAATCCTGCCTGCAAGTGAGATATCCTTTGTTTCAATCTCTATATCTCCGTGTTTTAGGAAAGATTTTACAACCGGAAGCAAAGAGTGCGTGGCAAGCATAGGCGCTTCGTCGGTCTTTGTCCAAATAATTTTAGCAAATTTATCCATACAACACCTCTCAATAAAAAAATTTTATTTTTGTTGGCAAAATTTCCTCCATTGTTCTATTTCGCCAACCTACAATTAACTTTTTAAGTTCACATTAAGAACTAATTCCTAAATCCTTTAAACATATATTCCTTGTGCAGGTATATATAAAATAGCCTTGTATGTCAAGGATTATTTGGTTTGAATGTATATCTTAAAAATAGAGAATTTGCAATGTTTTTAAAGTTTGAATACGCGGTATAGCTCAAACATCAGCAAACGGCTCCTGCTTAAAAGAATAAAAAAGTACGTTAATTATACCTCTCTCAAAAAAGTAAACTCTTAGGCAGCTAAAATATTGAGGTTGTGTCTGCCTGTATAACTTTTAAAAATAGGTTTTATTATCTCTCTTATTTGTTCATAAATATCGGATAAATACGTCTTATATTTGATAAAAGCATAAATAGCCTTCTGTCTTAATTGCAATATCCAATACCGGATAAGCTGTCAAACTTATCCGGTATTGACCGTTGATTAGGAGGATTTTTACACACTTTTTTAAGGAAAAGCCGTTTTTTTACAAGCAAAAATCTACACTTTAAATTTGTTTATTTCTTTGTTTAATTCAATGGTGATTTCCTTTAGTTCGCCTGATATTTTTTCTAATTCTCCCAAGATTTCTTCAGTTATATTAGAGTTTTGCAACAATCCATCTACAGTTTCAATAAGATATCTAACATTAGTGTTTATCTTAACCGTCTCTTCTATAGCCCTTTGTGATAGTTCCGCTGTGGTCTCCAATCTATTATTGGTATCATCGGCTTTTTTCACTAATAAGTTTGTAGATTCGGCTATGCTTTGAGAATCTTTAGCCGATAACTCAATCTCTTTTCTTGTTTCCTCTACGCTTTGAATAATCATCTGGATTACATCGTCTATTTCACTTGCCATTCTTTGAGTTTTTTCGGCAAGTTTTCTTACTTCATCGGCAACAACTGCAAACCCTCTTCCATGCTCTCCGGCTCTTGCTGCCTCTATCGCGGCATTTAAGGCAAGCAAATTCGTTTGGTCGGCGATTTCCTTTATTATATCTATTATTTTTTTAATTTGTTCAGTTTGACTGGAAAGGGAGGTAACTTTGTCGGCTGTTTCAATCTCGCCGCTGGAAGCTTTGTGTATTTTATCTACCACTTGCTTTAAAGCTTCAACCAAATCATTTAATACTTCTTTGGTTTTTTTGATATCTTCAGCTGTTGTCTTAACGCTTTCTTCCGAAGGATTCAGGTCATTTTCTATATCTTCTATGTAATTTTTTATTTTAAAAATATCGTTATGTTGATTCTCTATAGATTCGGAAACAGTAGTTGTATGTTTACTGACTTCATCCGACACACTATCGGCAACTGACGATGAGCGTTTTAAATTTGACATCATATTCTGTAGTTTTTCCATAAATTTATTAATATTTTTGGCTATCTCTCCTATCTCATCGTTTGCTTTTACTTTAATCCTCTTCGTTAGATCTCCCTCGCCTTCAGCCAAATCTTTTATTTTGTCGTTCAGTCTGGTTATTCTTGAGACAATAAACTTGTTTATTAAAGCCAATATGATAAATGTAATAATCAGTGATACTATAAACAATACCACTATTCCGACTACCATTAGATTAATTGCATTATTCATCCATTGATTGGATTCTCTTAAGAGTTTGTTTGCCTTTGTTAATAGGTTGTTTGAGTATATTCCCATCTCCTTTTTATAGGCTCTTTCCTTTTGAAATATTGAGTGTATCTTCACTATGTCGTTTCTGTATTTCCCTAAAAAGTTCGGAATACCGGCATCTTCTTCCAAGCTTCCCGGTGTGTTTTCTATATGAATCTTGAGCTTTTGGAGCAAATTCAGAATAATATTGTAATATTTGTTGTCTTTATATAGGAGGTAGTCTTTTTCTTTTATTTTTATCTCGGTAACATAATCCAAAAGAACTATTTGGTCTTTCAGCGTTGCAATCTTCTCATTGAGGTTGCCGGAAAGGTTCTCCAACCCCTTCAGGGCATTCTCCCTGAGCATTTCGGAGGCTTTTTTTGCTTTGTTTATATTATCGTGTGCCTGCTGCTCGTATTCTTTTGACATCTCTACCAACTGAGTATATTTGCCAAAGATGTTTTTGAAGTTCTGCAAATCCTGAGGCATACCCAAATCCTCTTCCAGTGTTCCCGGTGTGTTTTCTATATGGTGGTGAATTTTATTTGTCATCCGCCAGACCGATTTCTCGTCTTTTTTTGATTCTTTTAGCAAATAATCCTTTGAGTAAAGGTCTAACCTAAAAACATAATCTTTTAACCTTACCTGGTCGTTGAAAACAACTTTAGAACTTTCAATTTTTCTTACGCCCAAGAAAACAACAACAAAAACAACCAAGAAAGTGGCAATAACCGCACCGAATCCCAAGCTAAACTTTTTTATTAAATTCATACCTTTCCACCTCCCGCCTTTCCCTTTTTTGATACTTAATTTTAAGTATTTTTTTCAAAAAAACAATAGCAGAGGTCTTTTTTTAGGTAGAGCTCTATAAGCTCAACAACCTTTTTTGTTTGTTAGGATGGTTTTTCGCATTACATATCACAAACAATTTCCACAATGCAAATGTTTCAATTCTTGGTGGTTACAAACTTATATCGGTAAAAAATACAATTTAATTTATCAGTTTTAAAGAAAAATCGGATAACAACTCTCTTTCGGATTTTGGATTTTGAATTTTGGATTTTGAATTTTGGATTATGAATTGTCTAATCCTTTTACAATAAAACCGCTTAATTGTATTTAATCCAAAATCTAAAATTCAGAATTTATAATTTATTCTCGTAATTCCCTTCCCAAGCCATACTGCTCCTAAAGAAGAAATTCAAAGAAGACTTAATATGGCTCGATAAAAACGGAAAAGATGCAGTCACTTTTCTGCTCTTCAATTTTTATTATGTTTTCTTATTTGTTGATAGGTTTTGTGTGCAGAATTTCTTACTATTTTTGTTAAATTTATTGTATGATTTTAAGAAGTTTTTTAAGTAAGGGGCAGGAAGGGCAAAAAAGCATAGGGAGGAAAAGTTATGGGTAGAAAAGGTGTATTGGGTTTTACGCTCACAATTATTGGTTTGATTTTTCTTGCAGGCTGTTCTCCGGTCAGTATGGTAAAAAATAATGTAATTATTAAACCAACAAAACTTTCTGCATTTAAAACTATTACGGTTAACGTTAGCTCTAAAATCAAAAAGAAGGATACTAATAAACTGGTTAAAGAATTGAAGAATCAAATAGTTGCGGATTTAAACAAAGAGAAGTTATTCAAAGTTCTTAATTCAGGTGGAGAACTTAAATTGAATGTGGAAATTACGGAAGTAAAGCAGGTTAGCGGAGCAGCGAGGCTGCTCTTAGGAGTTTTTGCCGGAAAAGCAAAGATTTACACAAAATGTGCAATAATTGATACTAATACAAATGAAGTTTTGAGGAAATTTGAAGCTGAAGGCAAATCTTCGGGTGGCAGTATCTTTGCCGGGACAACGAATCAGGCAGTTAGAGAAATCTCAAAGAGTATAGTTAATTATCTTAAAAGTAATATGTAAACAACTTGCCCTACCTGCCACTTAGAAGGTTGTATTGTGGGTTTATCAATTTTTACAAACATATCTGAAAAAGCAAGAGACAAGAAGTTGAAACTATCAAACATTATTTAATGCTTTAGGTTTAATTTTTGCAACAGCTTTTCTTGTGGTAGGTGCTTTAAGCTCGTTTGATATTATAAAACCAACGCTTGAGTCGGTTATTACGGCTATCGGCTTTTTAATGGCATCTGTTTATACGGACTTGGCGGTAGTTAGGTTACAGAAAATATAGGCGGAGGCACTCAGCCTCTCGCCTTTTCATTCTTCCCTAAATCCAACATCCCAAATCCTCAATCCCCCTCGCTTAACAGCTTAAAGTAGGCTTTCTTAATAGCCTTCACAAACTCCGGAGAGGAGAAGTAGTCAAGAAGAGCGGAGTAATAATCTTTAGCGAGATTTCCTGCTACATATTTAAATTGCGCCGTAAGAGACCAAGCCATAAAAGCACTGTGTTCAGCATCTATATGCTTAATCAGGTAGTGTAAAATAAATTGTGTCACCCCTTTGAAGGAAAGAGGGGTTATATGTTATAACCCCTCTTTGAGAAAAAAATAACCCTTCAAAGGAGGAAAAACAAATGAACGATTTGATTTTTAC
>JALVUQ010000071.1 GCA_027035575.1 Desulfurellales bacterium
AAACAATTTCAAACCATTTTTTTTAGAAAATTCTTTTTCCTTATAACCATATACTCTGTATAGCTCTCTCTCGAACATTGGCGTATCAATTAAAACTGTTTTCATATTGTAACTTTTTAACAAATTCCATTTCCAAATCTGAGACTTGAAACATAGCCTGAAATGGTTTTCATCTAATATTACTTGATAAATTCCGCAATCCAACAATAAATAATTTAAAATGGAAACCCAAGAAAAATTAGCCGGAAAAAAAGTAGTTGGATTGAAGCTAAATAAATTTTCTTTAATTTCAATATCTTTTTCAATATGTAACTTTATATATTCATATGGTATAAAAAAAGGAAAAATTTCATAGTAAAAAGTAAGAGCAATTTCTAATATCCCACTATTTATAAGTTCTCTTATTAGCTCTATAATATTACTGTTTATACTATTTATACGCTTTAGTAAACTTCCTGTAACTGCCAAAGTAAAAGGGCGTTTATGCTTTTTATGCAGAGACAAAAGAGGAGCCAAACTCGTTCTAATCATGTCACTTACCTCTTCATCTGTAGATACAGATGGAAGATGATAGTACCACGCTATTACAAATCCTTTTTTATTCATTCCAAACAGCTCCTAAATACCTCTAAAAGTTTATTAACATGAACTTTCCACGAGAAATTTTTAGCATAATTTGCTGCACTTTTTTTCATTTCATAAAGCTTATTTGGATTTAATGAAAGACATTCTATATATTCTACCAGCCTTTCTGTATCGTTGACCTCTACGAGAAAACCAGAATTATTATTCTGTATTAACTCATTAAGTGCACCAACATTAAAAGCCATAGGAACACATTCGTAAGACATTGCCTCCAATACGGACAATCCGAAAGTTTCATATGAAGAGACTGAAAGATATATATCACTCATTTTATAAAAACTAAATATATTTTTTGTAAACTTTGTGTGTCTGATGTGTGGTGAAAGAGAAAATTTACTCACTAAGGAATTAAAATCATTTTCTCTTAATCCTTTTCCCACAATATTGTAAGCAAAATTTATTTTTCTTTTTTTCAATTCATTTAACACATCAATTACATAAATTAACCCTTTTTGTTCTGTAAATCTCATTACAGATAATATATTTATTGTATTCTTATCTTTTTCTCTTTTGGGATTTTCATTTACTCCTAATTCACTTACTTTCTTAAACCTGACACCCAATGGGATAACAAATATATCTTCAGGGTTTATACTATAAACTTGAATTAAAACTCTCTTTGTAAACAATGAAGGAACTACCACCTTGCAAGAGTGCTTAATCAGCAAGGACTCTAATAGCTGTTGAAACTCGTCAGATACTGGCTTATCAAAGTATGTAAATCCTGCATAAAGAGGCAAGTGACACACTGACACCATCTTTTTTGCAAAATTATTCATTAAAAGAAAAACGGCCACCAAAGAATTATAGAAATCTTGCACAAAAATTATATCATATTTCTTATTTAAAATTTTTGTAAGTTTTTCAAACAAATTTTGAACTATTCCAAGATCATCAGATATACTAATGGTTTTTTCTTTAAATAATTTAATCATTTCTTTATTTAAAATATTTATTACCCTATTTTTACCATCGGTAACCACCTCATATGAGTCAAATCCACTCTCTAAATTTGTAAATGGAGTATAGTAAGTCAAAATATTTAGGACATCTACCTCGCAATATTTTTTTAATTCTTGACTTACTTCGTAACTATATCTTCCCAACCCTCCCCAAACATAGGGTGGGTATTCAGATGTTAAAAGTAATACTCTCACAACCACACTTTCATAAAAAATTCTACAAATTAGCTTAGCACCTTAAAAATCCAATTTATTATTATTTGAAAAACTTGAATAAATATTACAATTAAAGATAAAATGCTTAACATCAACAACATTACATTAAATAAATCCATAGTTAACCTTGTTATATTTTCATCAATTATTTGCTGCATTTTATTATCCATTAATGAAATAATATGTTTTTTATGACTTCGCAATCTCAGATATTCTAAGTTTTTAGTTTTGTAATACAAATTTCTAAGATTAAAAAATGTAAACAAAGTTTTTGGAATATTTTTAAATATTAAAAACATTCCTTTTAACTTTATAAATGTTTCTTTAAACCCTCCCAATTCACTTTCTTTTATTTCTATTCTAAAGCTAGCTTCGCTAATTTTTAACATCTCTTCATATAGATATCTTAAAGTTTCCTCTACAAAACCGACAAACTCCAAGGATAATAAACCCAAGTATCTCAAGGGGGGATATTCTGGAACCATATCATACTTATTACCAACCATATTATACGCATTACCAAAGATTTCTTTTTTTAGTTCTATTTTTATTTCTATATCACATGTTTTATCATTGATGTCTGGAACAAACCACTCTTTGTAATAAAAATATATTTCGTTTATTGTTGGATATGGTGTTGACAACGAAACTAACGAACCAGGTTGGTAAAAGTTAATAAAAAAGCTACTTGAACCCCAATTATCTCTGCTTAGATTTTTTATAGATATATCCTCGTCCACTCCATGGGGTCGCAAGTAAAGAAGACGCCATATATTAACAGCAAACTCTTCCCAATTTTTAATGGTTTTCTTATCTAAATTATATACGGATGTGTAAATGTATTTCGATACTTGAAATGTATATTCTCTATTACCATTATTGTTATTCAACAGTAAATTCCTAACATTTCCTAAAATTTTTAATAAATTTTCATTATCTTTGTCGTTATTCGATATATAACCATCGCTACTATCTATTAAATCATTTATTTTGCGCAAAAATCCGGCTATTTTCTTGACACTCTCCTCTCGAGACTGAAAATAAATCTTGGCATTCAGCAGTTTAAAGTGAATATGCAGAGAATTTACATCGAGTATTCCATTATTAACATAAACAAAATCCAAACGGCATTTCCCTAATTCTTCTATATCCAAACATCTAAAACCAAGATATTTTGCCTTTAATTTATCTTTAAAAAAATCATTATAATAAAACTTGTAAGCTATATTATAGACGTTGTCAAAAAACTTCTTAGTTTCGCCAAGAAACTTGAGCCTAAGCTTCTTTTTAACATTTTCGGCATTAATTCTTTCCTTTTTTATCACTATAAGGGTAAAAGCTACTTCACTCTCATCTCTATTTATAATCACCTTACAACTCACTTGAGAATCTTTAGACTACTAAAACTCAAATCAAAAATGTAGCCGTACTTCGATATACAACTTTCACCACTTTTTCACCTCACCTATAATTGTAGTTTAAAACAAAGTCCGAAAGAAATCAAATTTTTTTAGAAAATTCTTAAAATATTAATAATATATCTAATAGTCAATGCAGCTAACTCTACCATCCAAGAAATGCACAAAAACAGCCGCCGGGACTTAGCCGAGCGGCTTGTGGTGAAGGGATTTTGAGTTGTTAGTGTGAAGCTTCGGAAATTTTCATTCCTGCGGTTGAAAAATTTAAAAGTTAATCTCAGAAGCATAGTCAATGTAAGGTAAAATTCTTGGTGGTCCTCTTGTAATTGGAACATAATTGTTTTCTGATTTCCTTAGACTATAAGGTCTTTCTAAATTTTTATATATCATTTCTCCAGGGTCATAATATGTTTTATTTATATAGGATTGATAGTATCCTGTAACAAAAAGACATCCTAAATTATATGAAGTGACAAGTGCAGTGATAGCTGCGGAAGCCCACAACCTTTTCATATACTCAATTTGATTCTCCAAAGGTAAGTTGTGAGCATATACAAGACCTTTGTAAAAGAGCTCTCTCCTTTCTTTCAGTGGTAAGTTTTCGTTATCTTTGTATTCTAAAATCTTATCTAAAGTTCCGTGCTCTGTTATTTTTGGTATAATCAGGTCGTATATCATCTCTTTCTTTTTATCCAAGTCCACATGGAAGAATAAGCTTCCTAATCTTTCTCCACTACCTGGATAATATGTTTCAAATAATGAAGATGAGAACATCTTTATACAATAATCTGAAACCTCACTATGGTCTGTTTTGTTACTTTTATACCCTTCATCTACTAAAAAGGATAACATCCTATCAATACCTTCAAGATAAAATGACATTAATCTATTATTTTTAACTTCTGTAACTTCTCTTAATTTACTTGGTGATTTAATAAATGAAGAATTGTAAGATAATTCTAATAATATCATTTCATTATAAAACATAGGTTCATATTTAGCTCTTTTCAGGTCAAAATGTCTTCCTTGGTTAAATCCTTTTTGTAAATCTAAATAAAGCATTGCAGTTCTATAATCTTCCCACGTTTCATCTGAGTCGAACATGAATTCCCATGCATCATACAAAGTATCATCACCTGTTCTTGCATAATATTCAACAAGCATAGGAGGTACTTTATTAAATGTTTCTGTTATTAAATTATATCTTCTTCTTGCCTCTTTCTTAGAATAGTCGTGAAAGCTGAAGTAGAAGTCAGCAATTTTAAGCTTTTCTTCTAACCTTTTGCTCATTCTTCTTCTTTTTCTAGCTTCTGCATCCTTTGGAATCAGTGCAAAAGGAGAAGAGACAAAAGCCAGCCCGCCCAATCCAAAAAGAATATTTCTAACAAACTCCCTACGCCCCGACCTTTTTTCAAAACCACTCATCTATCTTCACCTTAAACCAAATCTATTTAGGTAATTTGTAATACATAATTTAGTGGATGTCAAATAGAATTTAACCACCCATTTTTCACACCTACGAAGTGTGAAAAATGGGTGGGTTTTGTTGAAGATTAAGCGGTAATGTAATATAATTTAAAACTTAGAATATTTTGCAGACATACTAAGGGGGTGAAGATGGGGTTGAAATTTGAAGAAAGAAGCGGCGTTTTGGTTATAGAAATTGATGATAAGCTTGATTTCTTGAATGCCAAAGAGATTTACGACAAAATTGAAGAAAAGCTTAAAAACTGCGATACGGACGTTGTATTTAATTTTGAAAATCTTGACTACATCAGCAGTGCGGGCCTTCAGATTCTTATATTTACCGCAAAAAACAGAAAAACTTTAGGCAAAGGCGTGTCTGTTTATAAGCCGAACAGTATGGTGGATAGTGTTATAAATGTTGCGGGTTTTTACTCCTTTTTGAAGAAGACTGAAGAAATTTGAAATGACAAGAGTGCATCTGAGCTCTACTACTATAAAAGATGCCCTGAAGATAGCGGATAATTTCTGTAAAAACCATTTGAAAGAGGAAAACGAGCTCTGTTTTAAGATTATGCTTGTCTATGAGGAACTTTTGACAAACATTTTTAAGCACTCCGTAAAATTGGGTTCTACGTTTGTCGATATTGAGATGAAAAACAAAAACAACGCTGTTGTCATAGAATTTGTGTATGACGGAGGTGGGTTTGACCCCACAAACTACAGAGATAAAAGGATTGATGAGCCGTTCAGCGAAAAAAAGGAGGAGGGCGGTTTCGGTCTTTTTCTTGCTGCTGAATTTTCAAAGAGGTTTGAATACAAAAGAGCGGAAGGTTTGAATAGAATATATGTTGAAGTTTAACAGTATAAAAACAAAGCTCATATTTTACCTCATATTTGCGCTTATACCTGTTTTTGCAGTTTTGCTTTATACCGGAGAAAATTATATGAAGGATATTCTTTATAAAAACGCTCTTTTGAATGCCCAAATGCTGGCTTCTGAAGCTGCAAGAGACATAAAGGATATCACATCTGCCGTATCGATGAAGCCTAAGGAGATAGCTAATTTAGCCGGAAATAATATATTGGATATAGATAAAATAAACGAGCTTATGAGATTAGACGTTAAAAACGACACTCTCATTTACGGTATGGCTTTATCTTTTTTGCCTGAATATTCGCCAAAGGGAGGCTACTACTGCAGCTACTACTACATACATAACGGAAAAGTGAAGGCAAAACAGCTTATACCTCCGCTTTATGACTACACAAAATTTGACTGGTTCAAAAAACCTCTGAAGCTTAAAAAAAGCATCTGGAGTAAGCCGTATTTTGACAAAGGCGGCGGTAATATATGGATGAGCACATACAGCGTTCCGATTTTTAATGGAAAGGATAAAGTTATAGGCATAGCAACAGCGGATGTGAGTATAGAGTTTCTGTCAAAAATCATAAGAAGAATAAAGGTTCTAAAAACCGGAGGAGCATTTTTGTTTACAAAAGACGGAGACGTGCTTGCGCCTTTGGGCGATAAAAATGTTATGAAAAAAAGCATAGCCGAAATTTTAAGCCATTACGGTAAGCAAAAGTTTAAGGATTTGGCATCTGCCGTGTTTGAAAAAAAAGGAGGCTACAGCAGCATACATACAAACAAATCGCAGTATCTCATTTACTATACGCCTATTCGCGGTACGGACTGGATAGTTGGTGTGGCTTTTCCAAAAAGCGAGCTTTTTCTTCCGATGCAGAAGGTTAAGCTATACTCCTTTGCACTCATACTTGTCGGACTTTTTTCGGTTGTTGTTTTGATAATCTTTATATCAAAAAATGTTACCGGTGATATAGAAAGAATCAGAGCAATATCGCTGAAGATAGCAAAGGGTAATTTTGACGTTTCAATACCCGATGATTTTTCTGACGAATCGAAAAGCGTGGCGGATGCTTTGGGCGTTATGCAGAAATCCTTAAAGAAGTTTATGAAAGAGGTTGAAGAAAAGGCGAAGATGGAGAACGAGCTGAAACTTGCAAAAGCAATACAAAGCTCATTTATACCCAATGAAATGAAGTTGAAAATAGATAATATGGAGTTTAGGGGCATAAGTATGTGGGCAAAGCAGGTTGGAGGCGATTTCTACGGCGTCAATAAAATAGACGAAAACAGGGTTTTGTTTTATCTTGGCGATGTCTCGGGGAAGGGCATTCCGGCTGCTTTGTATGTTGCCATATTAAAGAGTATGGTTGAGGTTTTGGTTAAGCAAACGGGCTCTGTAAAAACTATTGTAACATTTCTAAACAACTATCTGTCGGATATTGTAAAATCCAATGCATTCTCTACGATGTTTACGGGCGTGATAGACAAAAAACAAAACACGCTTGAGTACTGCAACGCAGGACACATACCGCCTGTTGTATTCAAAAACCGTGCAGTATCCACACTTATCATAAAGGGAAATGTGCCAATCGGCGTTTTTAACGACTTTGATTTTAAAATAGACACAATCCCGCTTGATATGTTTGACGGTATGCTGATATACAGCGACGGCGTTACGGATGCTTTAAATGCAAGCGGTGAAGAGTTTGGTGAAGAGAGGGTTTTGGAGGTTGTAAAAAAAGGTGTGGAAGATAGTTCTGACATCGTGTCGAATTTGAAATCAGCGATAGATTCTTTTGTGGGGGAAGCGGAATTGTATGATGATACAACCGTTCTTTGCATAAAGAAAAGTTGATTTTTTAAGTTTTTATTTAAATAAACGTTTTGTTTAACGGGATTTCAAAGCGCCTGTCAGTTTTTTCTTGTTTTGCGTGCATTATTATTACAAATAGAGGTTAAACCCTTCCTGACCATTTCTTGCATACTTTGATTTTCTCGAATGCAATCGATGATAATTGTTAATCGGCAAAAAATCTGACAAGAATAAGTAATCTTGTGTAAATATTGTCTTGACAAGCAGGGGATAAAATGATAACAACATTCTTCGTAATTGGGCGCATAGCTCAGGGGGAGAGCACTTGCTTGACGCGCAAGAGGCCAGTGGTTCGAAACCACTTGCGCCCACCATTTTATTTTTTTAAGGTAGGGGCTTATGGTTATTGCAGAAGGTACGAACTTGCTTGAATATGTGAAGAAAAATAAGCTGAAAGATGTTGTTGCGGCAAAGATAGGCGACAAGATAGTTGATTTGAATACAACGCTCGATAAAGACAGCGAGGTAGAATTTATAGAGGTTAATTCCAAAGAGGGCGTTGAGATTTTGAGGCATTCGGCGGCTCATATAATGGCACAAGCCGTGACGCATATTTTCCCCGATGCTAAATTTGCAGTAGGTCCTGCCATAGAAAACGGTTTTTACTACGATATGGATGTTGGAAAAACATTGACGGAAGAAGATTTAAAAGCCGTTGAAAAAGAGATGAAAAAAATTGTTGGCGCTAATTATAAATTTGAAAGAAGAGAGTTAGATAAAAAAGAGGCTGTCGATTTTTTCAAGAAAAGGGGCGACGAGTACAAAGTTGAAATTATAGACGATATAGACGACGATATTGTAAGTTTTTATACGCAGGGTGATTTTACAGACCTTTGCAGAGGTCCGCATATCCCATCGACCGGATACTTGAAGCATTTCAAACTTTTGAGTGTTGCGGGGGCGTATTTTAAGGGTGATGAGAACAGACCTATGCTCCAGAGAATTTACGGCGCTGCATTTGCAACGAAAGAGGAGCTTGATAATTATCTGAAGTTTTTGGAAGAGGTTAAAAAAAGAGACCACAGAAGATTGGGCAAAGACTTGGATTTGTTCAGCATAACGGACGAGGTTGGTCCGGGTCTTATAATCTGGCATCCCAAGGGCGCAATGCTTAGGGACATAATAGAGGATTTTGAAAGAAAAGAGCATATAAAACGGGGATATGAGTTTGTCAAAGGTCCTGAGATTTTAAGAACCGATTTATGGAAAAAAAGCGGACATTTCGACCACTACAGGGAAAATATGTATTTCACCGAGATAGATAAGCAGAGTTTCGGCATAAAACCTATGAACTGCCTTGGTCATATCGAGGTGTATAAATCAACCAAAAGGAGCTATAAAGAGCTGCCGAAGAGGTATTTCGAGCTCGGCGTTGTGCACAGGCACGAAAAGAGCGGGGTTTTGCACGGACTTTTGAGGGTTAGAGAGTTTACGCAGGACGATGCTCACATATTTTGCAGACCTGACCAGCTTAACGACGAGATTATCGGCGTGCTGGATTTTGTTCAGGATGTTATGGATATGTTCGGTTTTGATTATGAGCTTGAAATATCCACAAGACCTGAAAATTCAATAGGAAGCGACCAGCAGTGGGAACTTGCTACAAATGCTTTGATTAACGCTTTGGAAAATACAAATAGAGAATATGAAATAAACGAAGGTGACGGTGCATTTTACGGACCTAAAATTGATGTAAAGCTAAAAGATGCCATCGGAAGAAGCTGGCAGTGTGCCACTATCCAGTGCGATTTCACTCTGCCTGAGAGGTTTAATTTAACCTATACGGATGAGGACGGTAAAGATAAGCAGCCGGTTATGGTTCATAGGGTTATTTTGGGTTCGATTGAGCGTTTCATTGCCGTTTTGATAGAAAACTATGCAGGTGATTTTCCGCTTTGGCTTGCTCCCGTGCAGGTTAGGGTTTTGCCCGTTTCTCAAAAACACGACGAATATGCATATAGAGTTTATGAGGAGTTGAAGAATAAAAATATAAGGGTTGAATTGGAAAGAAGAAACGAGACGCTCTCCAAAAAAATTAAACTGGCAGAAAACGACAAAATCCCATATACTTTGATAATTGGTGATAAGGAGATTGAAAACAACGAAGTGACGGCAAGAAAGAGAAAAGAGGGTAATTTAGGCAGTTTTAAGATAGACGATTTTGTAACTTTATTCAATAAGCAGATAGTTGACAGGAGGTGATATATAAGAGGAGATTTTAGAAAAAAGGAAGTTCCGCTAATTAATGATAACATCAAGGCGGACAAAGTTAGGCTTATTTCGGAAAAAGGTGAGCAGCTCGGTATAGTAAGTTTTAAAGATGCTTTGTCAAAAGCCAGAAATGTGGGACTGGATTTGGTGGCTGTCGGGGTTAATGCCGACCCTATGGTTTGCAAGATAATGGATTACGGCAAATACAGCTATGATAAGCAAAAGAAGCAGCAAAGAAGCAAAAAAACGCAGAAGGTTATCAAGGTAAAAGAGGTTAAGCTCAGGCCGAGAATAGCCGATAACGACTATAACACAAAGATTAAGCTCGCTAGAAAATTTTTGGAAGAGAAGAATAAAGTTAAGTTTAACGTATTTTTCAGAGGCAGAGAGTTTGATAAAAAGGAATTAATAGAACAGCTTTTAGAGAGGATAAAAGAGGATTTGGCGGATTGCGGCACTATGGAAGGAAACGCCGACTATCAGGGAAGAAGGATGTCATTCTCTTTTGTTCCTAATAAATAGGGAGGGACAAGTGAAGAAGTTAAAAACAAGAAGAGGAGCTGCAAAGAGGTTTACGAAGACGGCAAAGGGCTATTTGAAGGCGCATAAGGGCGGTCACAGCCACCTTTTGTCATCGAAAAACAGAAAGAGAAAGAGGAGCTTGAAAGAGCCCATTATATTGAAATCGGGCGGAAACTATAAAAGAATAAGCACATTAATGCCTTATCAATAACAGGAGGATTGAAAGTTGAGAGTTAAAACCGGTTACACAAGAAGAAGGCGACATAAAAAGATTTTGAAGATGGCTAAAGGCTTCTATCAAAGAAGACATTCCACATATAAAAACGCCGAGGAGAGTGTCAGAAGAGCTCTTGCCTATGCTTACAGGGATAGAAGGGTTAAAAAAAGGGAGTTTAGAAAGCTGTGGATAGCAAGAATCAATGCCGCCGTGAGGGAATACGGAATGAGTTACAGTAAGTTTATGCACGCTTTAAACGAGAAAGGCATAAACTTAAACAGAAAGGTATTAAGCGAACTTGCAATAAGACAGCCCGAGGAGTTTAAGGCGCTTGTTGAAAGTATAAAGTAAAAAAAGTATGTAAAACGTTGTTTAGTGCGAAAAGACGCCTTGTCAGGGGTGTTTTTTCGCATTTTTTTTAACTTTCGGAGGTGAAATGTATCACATAAAAAAGGAGTTTGAAGCCCTTATAGCAGATGCAAAAACGGAAGAAGACATTAAACAAATAAAGGCTAAGTTTCTCGGCAAAAAAGGAAAGGTCTCCGAGTTGTTTAAGCAGATGGGAGGTTTGGGCGACGAACAAAAGAAAGAATTCGGCAAAAATATAAATAAGTTAAAAAAATATATAGAAGATTCACTAACAGACAGACAAACCCAAATTAAAGAGATAAGAAAAAAAGAGTCACTTGAAAAAGAGTCAATCGATGTAACGCTGCCGGCAAGAAGAGGTTTCCTTGGAAGCATTCACCCGATAACCAAAACAATAATAGAGATTGAAGATATATTTAAGTCTATGGGATTTGATGTGGAAACGGGATATGAAATAGAGTACGATAAGTATAACTTCGAGATGTTGAATATACCCAAAGAGCACCCTGCAAGGGATATGCAGGACACTTTTTATATCAACGACAATGTCTTGCTGAGAACTCATACGTCACCTACTCAAATAAGGGTTATGGAGAATAAAAAACCACCTGTTATGTTTATTTCACCCGGCAAGGTATATAGACGCGATTCGGACATTACGCACTCACCTATGTTTCACCAGGTCGAGGGGTTGTTGATTGACAAAGATATACACTTTTCCGACTTAAAAGGCGTGTTGAGCGATTTTTTGAGGATATTTTTCGGTGATGTTCCCGTTAGGTTCAGACCGAGCTATTTCCCGTTTACGGAACCTTCAGCCGAGGTTGATATAGGATGTATTATTTGCGGGGGCAAAGGTTGCAGGGTTTGTTCAAATACAGGTTATCTTGAGGTTTTGGGCTGTGGAATGGTTCATCCGAACGTATTGAAAAATGTCAACTATCCTGATGAATATAACGGCTTTGCTTTCGGACTCGGAGTCGAAAGGTTCGCAATGCTGAAATACGGTATAGATAACATAAAGCTGTTTTTTGAAAATGATATGAGGTTTTTAAAACAATTTTCTTAAATAGGTGAGGATTCGGTATGAAAGTATCTTACAATTGGTTGAAAGAGTTTATTGATATAGAGCTGTCCGCTGAAGAATTGGCAGAAAAGATAACGATGGCGGGATTGGAGGTGGATAGCGTTACAAAGACAGAAACCTACGGAAGCGTTGTCGGTGAAGTTATTGACATTGTTGAAAAAGACAATCTTTACTTAACAAAAGTTGATATAGGCTCTGAGATTTTGAATATAGCCACTGCCGATAAAAACGTTAATCTTCACGATAAATTTCCTGTTGTCAAAGAGGGAACACTGCTTTCTGACGGTGTTAAAATAAGCAGAAAGAAATTCGGTGATTTTGTGAGCGAAGGTATGATGCTTTCGGCTGAAGAGCTGAACCTTGAAGAGAACTCCTCGGGGCTTTTGAGGCTCGATGAGACATTGAGAAACGGAATGGCTCTGTCTGAGATTGATGAGTTTGACGATTACATAATAGACATTGAATTGACGCCCAACAGAGCAGATGCGTTGAGTATTCTCGGTGTTGCAAGAGATGTAAGAGCCATTACAAAAAAAAGCATTAGATACCCGCAGATGGATTTTTCTCTCATAGAAAAAAATATAAAGAATTATATATCCGTTAAGGTTGAAGACTATAAAAATTGTCCGAGATATACGCTGCTTATGGCTGACGTTGCAGTTAAGCCTTCGCCTATGTTTAT
This sequence comes from Desulfurellales bacterium, assembly GCA_027035575.1. GTDB lineage: Bacteria > Campylobacterota_A > Desulfurellia > Desulfurellales > Hippeaceae > S144-51. Next base: position 12,538 of record JALVUQ010000071.1, read on the forward strand.
GCGTTTGAGATTGCTGAAAAGCGGTATAAGACCCATTAACAACGTTGTGGATATAACCAACTACGTGTTGATGGCGCTGGGACAGCCTATGCACTCTTTTGATTTCAACAGATTATCGGGAGATATATGTGTCAGAAGAGCCAAAAAGCAGGAGAAAATATTGGCTTTGGATTCAAAAGAGTACGAGCTGGATGAAAGTATGCTTGTGATTGCCGATTCAAAAAAGCCTGTTGCCATAGCGGGTGTTATGGGCTCTGAAGAATCCAGCGTAACGGAAGACACAAAAACAGTGGCGCTTGAGAGTGCCCACTTTAACCCGGTCAGCGTAAGAATGACGGCAAGAAAACTGAAGCTCCACAGTGAGTCTTCTCACAGGTTCGAAAGAGGGGTTGACCCTAATTTATGCCTAACGGCGAGCAGTTATGCTGTGAGCTTGCTTGAAAAGTATGCCGACGCCAAAGTTTATATGGGATATATAGACCAAAAAGAGACGGAATTTAAGCCAAAGACGATAGTTTGTTCCTTTAAAGGAATAAACAGGCTGCTTGGTTCTGATTTCGAGCAGAAGGCTATTAAAGAGGTTACGGAGTATCTCGATTTTAAGCCGAAAGTAATAAGTATAGATAAATTTAAGGTGACGATTCCGACATATCGCTTTGACATAGAGGGTGAAGCGGATATTGCAGAAGAGGTTGCAAGATGTATGGGTTATGACAAAATTACACCTACTCTGCCTGTTGTGCAGACCTCTTTTAAAATAAAAAAACCCGTTGATTATGCAAAACACCAAATAACAAAAACCCTTGCCGATATGGGATTGTCAGAGAGCGTTAACTACTCTTTTACCGATAGTTCCAAATTAAAACTATTCAGTGAGAACGAAGATGAGTTTGTCTATCTGAAAAACCCGCTGATTGAGGGTCAGGATGTTATGAGGACTACACTTGTGTGCGGTCTTTTGGATAATCTGAAATTCAATATGTCAAAAAACGCCAAAAGCGTAGCTCTGTTTGAAATTGGCAGGGTATTTTTTAAAGAGAGTGATTTTGCAAAAGAGTTTGACCGTCTCGGAGCTGTTATGTGGGGTGAGGCTTCCTTTAACTGGATTGAGGGCAGAAGATTTTACGATTTTTACGATATGAAAAGCGTTGCGGAAATGCTTGAGAGATTATTTAATATTGAATTTTCGTATAAAAAAACCAAAAGAAAATTTTTACATACGGGCAGAGGAGCGGATTTGTTTGCTGAGGGTAAAGATGTAGGTTTCATAGGCGAACTGCATCCCGATTTTTATGATTACTACGACATTAAATTCGACAAAAATATGCGCATAATATTGTGTGAGATTGACCTAAATTCCATTGCCGAATATGTCAAAAGTGTTAAAATGTTTGAGAGGCTTCCCAAACTGCCGACGGTTGTAAGGGACTTGGCAGTAGTTGTGGATAAGAGTGTAGATGCTTTTGATGTGAAACGCACAATAGAGTTGTTCGATAATGTTTATGATGTTGTTTTGTTTGATGTTTACGATAAGCTTGAGGACAGCTCCAAAAAGAGCCTTGCATTCAGAATCGTTTTGAAGAATGACGATAAAACTTTTGTGGATACGGAAATAGAAGAAATAATGAACGCTGTTTTTGATGCGCTTTCTAAAAAATTTGATGCAAAGTTGAGGGGGTAATATGACCTATAAAGACACTCTGCTTCTTCCTAAAACCGATTTTCCTATGAAGGCTAACCTTGCAAAAAAAGAGCCGGAAATGCTTAAAAAATGGAAAGAAGACAATGTTTATGAAAAGATTTTAAAAGACAGAGAAGGAAAAAAAGAGTTTGTTTTACACGACGGACCCCCTTATGCAAACGGAAACATACATATGGGTCACGTGTTAAACAAGGTTTTAAAGGATATTGTGGTTAAATCAAAAACGATGTTCGGATATAAATCCCCGTACGTTCCGGGTTGGGACTGCCACGGACTGCCTATTGAGCACAATATAGAAAAAGAGCTTGGAAGAAACAAAAAAAACTCTATGAGTAAAGCCGAATTCAGAAAACTATGCAGGGATTATGCTAAAAAATATATCGGGATACAGAAAGATGAGTTTTACAGACTCGGTGTTTTCGGAGATTGGGACAATCCGTATTTGACAATGAACTATCTGTATGAAGCGGATACGCTCAGGGAGCTTGGAAAATTTGTTGAAAAAGGGCTTGTTTATAAACAAAAAAAGCCCGTATATTGGTGTTCTTCCTGCAAAACGGCGCTTGCAATGGCTGAGGTTGAATATCAGGACGACGAAAGTGACTCCATATATGTAAAATTCGATTTTATAAGTGATTTGGCAACGGACGACAGAATGTTTTTGGGCGATGCAATTTCTGCAATAATATGGACAACAACACCCTGGACAATTCCCGCAAACCTTGCCGTTTGTGTAAATCCCGAATTTGAGTATGCGTTTGTGAGGATAAAGGATAGAGAGGTCTATCTTGTTGCCAAGGACTTGACAGATGAGCTGATGGCAAAATTCGGCATCGACAATTATGAAATTATAAAAACGGTTAAAGGTAAAAGCCTTGAGGGAAATATTTTGGCTCATCCTCTATACGACAGGCAATCTCCTATTATACTCGGAGAGCACGTGACCTTGGAAGCCGGTACGGGTCTTGTTCACACTGCGCCCGGACACGGTGAGGAGGACTATGCCGTTGGGATGAAGTACCATCTTCCTATATACTCGCCGGTTGATGATGACGGCAGATTTGAACAAAACGTGGAGTATTTTGCAGGTATGAAGACAACGGAAGCAAACCCCAAAGTAATAAGTACTCTAAAATCAAAGGGTATGCTTGTAAAGGAAGAAAAGATTGTCCACTCATATCCGCACTGCTGGAGATGCAAAAGCCCCATAATATTCCGCTCGACGGAGCAGTGGTTTATTTCGATAGACAAAGACGGCTTGAGGGATAAAGCTATGCAGGAGATTGACAAAACACAATGGATTCCCTCGTGGGGAAGAAACAGAATATATTCGATGATGGAAACAAGACCGGATTGGTGCATATCGAGACAGAGAGCCTGGGGTGTTCCAATAGCTTTGTTCAAGTGTAAAAAATGCGGTAAAGTTCAATACAACAAGCAACTTATTGACCTTGTGGCTGATAAAATGGAAAAAGAAGGGGCGGATGTCTGGTTTGAAAAAGAACCGAACTATTTTCTGCCTGAAGGTTACAGCTGTGATTGCGGCTCGAAGGAGTTTGAAAAAGAGAACGATATACTGGATGTCTGGTTTGACTCAGGTGTTTCTCATGCGGCGGTATTGGAGAGAAGGGATGAGCTAAAGTGGCCTGCCGATATGTATCTTGAGGGAAGCGACCAGCATAGGGGATGGTTTCATTCTTCCTTGCTTGAGTCTGTGGGAACAAGAGGCAAAGCGCCCTATAAGTCCGTTTTAACCCACGGATTTGTTGTTGATTCAAAGGGCAGAAAGATGAGTAAATCCATAGGCAATGTCATAGTGCCTGATAAGATAATCAAAAAATACGGAGCTGAGCTGTTGAGGCTTTGGGCATCGGCAACCGACTATAAAGACGATGTCAGGCTCTCTGATGAAATAATGAAAAGGCTGGTTGATAACTACAGAAAAATAAGAAATACAATAAGGTTTTTGCTTGGCAATTTAAACGGCTTTGATGAAAGCAGGGCTTTGAAATACGACGAGCTTGAAGAGATAGACAGATGGGTTTTAGCCGAAGCCGAGCTTTTAAAGGAGAAACTGCAAAAGGCGTATCAAGAGTATGAGTTTCATATAATTTATAGAAATATGGCTAATTTTTGCATAACCGTTCTATCCTCTTTTTATCTCGATATTTTGAAAGACAGGCTCTACTGTGAACGTGAAGATTCCAAGAAACGTTTGTCGGCTCAAACGGCTATGAATGAACTTTTGAAAATTATTGTGTTTTATATGGCGCCTATTTTGTCATTTACGGCAGAAGAGGCATACTCATATATGAACGGCAGCAAAGAGAGCGTCCATATGGAAGAGTTTGTTGAGCTGAAAAGTCAATTTAGAAACGAGGAGCTGATAAAGAAGTGGAAGGTATTAAGGAACTTAAAAGAGGTTACGGATAAGACGCTTGAGCTTGCAAGAGCCAAGAAAATCATAGGTAATTCGCTTGAAGCGGATATCTGTGTGGATGTACAAAACAGCGAGTTTAGAGATGTTTTATTGAGTATGGATAGGTCGGAATTGGCTGATATATGTATCGTATCTCATTTTGAAACGGGGAAAGCGGATAACTATCTGGAATACTATTTTGATGATGAGAAAAAGATAGGTGTGTTTGTCGTTAAGGCTGACGGCAAAAAGTGTGAGAGATGTTGGAAATTCGATGATAGTGTGGGTAAAAATGAAACCGGGGAGAACGTGTGCAAAAGATGCTACGGCGTAATACATTGATTATCGGAGTGTTTTTATGGATTTAAGTCTTGATGAGGGCAGGTTTCTTGTCAGACTGGCAAGAAGAGCGATAGAGCACTATTTCCAAACGCACAAGGTCTTACAAAGACCGGATGAATTCCCTGAAATCCTTGAAGAAAAAAGGGGCGTATTTGTTACGCTAAACGTGTATCCCGATAAAAGGCTTAGGGGCTGTATCGGTTATCCCTTGGCTTATGAACCGTTAATTGATGCAACAATATCATCTGCTGTCTCTGCGGCGTTTTCAGACCCGAGGTTTACACCCTTAGCAAAAAGCGAGCTTGATAAGGTTGTCGTTGAGGTTAGCGTGCTGTCACCGATGATTCCTTTGGATAAAAGCAAGAGGTACGAAAAGCAGATAAAAATCGGAAGGGACGGTTTGTTTATAGTGTGCGGTTCAAACAGCGGACTTTTGCTGCCGCAGGTGCCGGTTGAATGGCATTGGAACGAAAGGGAGTTTTTATCTGAAATTTGTATAAAAGCCGGGCTTGCTCCTGACTGCTATGAAAACTCTCTTTGTGATTTATACAGGTTCAGCGGGCAGATATTCGAGGAAGAAAGTCCAAGCGGAAACGTAATAGAGAAAGATATTTAGGAGGTTATTTTATGGATAAGATATTGAGTGAAGACAAGGAGAAACTCGAAGATATTATTGTTGATATGAAATCGGAGGTTAAGGAATCTTTTGATATTAACGAGAGTTTAAACAAAGTAAGGGATGAGCTTTCAAAATGGGGTAAAAACAATCTGTCTTTGATGTTTCAGGAGTTGAAGGGTTACGTTGAGAAAAACAATCCTAAATTTATAGAGGAAAATAAAGAAAAGTGGGAGACTATGCTTGATAAGGCTGATGCTTTAACACAATACGGTTTGTATGTTGCACCCATTGATTTGTTAAGAAGCAGCGATAACACCGCAAAGTCGATATATGTCGGAGCCGGTGCGTTTGTCAGCAGTATAGTCTTTACCAAACTTGCAATGAAAAAGGCAAAATTTTTGCCGTCTCTTTTGACGTCCGTGATTAGCGGTGTTGCGGCTTACTATCTGCTTGATGCCAACAAAGACGAAGAGATGAAAAATATGCTTTTGAGCTATATAGACGATGCCAAAGACTGGATAGATACGGCTTTTGAGAATATGTACAGAATATTTAAAGATGCTGCCGCTTAAAAAATTTTTTACAGCAGTTCTCTTTATCGGGGCTGCTTTTTTGTATTCGTGCAGCAGCAGTATAAAATATCCGCAATATTCGACCCAAAATGTAGAGCAAAATAAGGTTATAGTTAAACACGCAAAGCCAAAAACGGAATATTACAATCCGAAAACGCAAAGAGGAGTTTCTTATCTTAAACTCGGCAGGTGTAAAAAAGCGATAAACTATTTTGGCTCATTAGACGGTTTTTTGCCTCAATACTGTCTTCTTGTTTCATACGGATACTGCGGAGCATTCAAAAAAGCCAAGAGAGAATTCTCGAAGCTCGAAAACAGGGATATTAACAACAAATGGCAGGCGAGAGTATATGCGACATTCGGTTTTATTTTAATGATTGAAAAGAAAAGCGTTTTCAGGGATTATTTGACCGTTGCATACGCATACGACGAAAAAAACAGACTTGCAAGGGAGTTGATGCTGAAAAAACATTTAAGCCTTCTTGATAAAAAACGATACTTTAACAGATTGTTGGATTGGTGCGGCAGTTATGATAAATAAAGAAGCCGTTATAGAAAAACTTAAAGAGATATACGAGCCCTGTATGCCTTTAATTGATATTGTGGAGATGGGGCTTATATACGAAGTTAATGTTGAAGGAAGCAGTGTTGGCGTAGTTATGACCTTTACAACGCCGCACTGTCCTGCCGGTTTTCGTATGGTCAAAATGGTTGAGGATAAAATAAAAGAGCTGAAAGGTGTAGAAAGCGTTGATGTTAAGCTGACGTTTGACCCTCCCTGGACAAAAGAGCGCTTGAGTGAGGAAAACAGAAAAAAATTAGGTTTTATATAGTTTTTTCTTGAGGTAACTGTAAAACAGGTATGTAACGATAAAGGCTATAACTATGCGTGTTCCGAGCATATAAAAGCCGTTTCCGCCTATTGCTACAAAAACAAGCGTGTCTTCTATAACTGCATGACACATAGATAAAAATACAGCGGTTAAAATTATATCAATGTTTTCGAGTTTCTTTTTTTCAGATTGGGCTATAAGTATTCCCGAACCGTAGGTTATGCCCAAGAATATACCGGTAAGCATCGAAACGCTTGCTTGCTTTGAAAAACCGAGAGGCTTTATGAATATATATAAAAATTCAAGTATTTTTTTGAACAGTTTGCTGTTTTCAAGGAATTCATAGGCTATCATAAGCGGAACGATAATAAATATGAGTTTTAACGAAAGTTTGAGACTGCCGATTAGTGCGTGGATAATCATTGAACTATCCGTAAACCGCCTTAAACAACAAATTGAGCAATATGCCGGCAATCAAAGAGACGATTATTCTCAACGAAATTAACAAAAAGGCGTTTGCGCCGGTTTTATGCAGTATGGCCCCTTCAACTATGAGGTTATGCGATATGCCTGTCATAAGCCCTACAACTGTAACCTCTCGCCAATTGGGAGAAAGCGGAATCAGTGCGGCAATGGCGGCGTAAAGATTAACCGTATAGCCGCTAATCAAAGCAATCGACATCTTGCCGCTTAAACCGAATATGCTCATAACAGGGGAAAGCGTTTTTCCTATATATGATGTAAACGGCGTATTGTTTATCAAATCAACGGCTATGTAGAACGGAACAATTGTTTTTATCAATTTAAACGAGACCGAAAAACCGTTTTTTAATCCGTTTTCAAATAACCGTTTGCTTTGATTAAGTGTCATTTTTTTCCATATATACGGATAGAGACGGGAATGCAAAATCTATGCCGAGCTCTTCCATTATCGATATGATTTTCAAATTAACATCCTGTTTTATGTCAAGATACTCCGTCCATACAGCCGTGTCCGTAAAGCAGTATATAAAGATGTTCATAGAGCTGTCGGCAAATTCCGTAAAGTAAACAAGCCTGGGTTTTTCGTATATTCTTTTATGGTTTGCCAGCATTTCGCGTATTTTATTGACGGCAAGTTCCAGTTTTTCTTTGGGAGTCGAGTATGTCACACCTATTGTAAACTTAATTCTCCTTCTTTTGCGCAAAGAGAAGTTCTCCACAGCTTCGTTTGCTATTTTGGAGTTTGGAACGGAGACAAGCGAGTTTTCAAAGGTCCTTATTTTTGTACTTCTGAATCCTATATCTTCAACAACACCTTCGGTGTCGCTTGTCTTAATCCAGTCGCCTATGGTAAACGGTCTGTCAAACAGTATCATTATGCTGCCGAACAGATTTGCAAGTGTGTCTCTTGCAGCCAAAGCAACGGCTAAACCTCCGATGCCAAGCCCCGTAATTATAGCCCCGATATTGTATCCCCAGGTTTGAATTATCAAAACAACGGCAAAGACTATAATTGAGAACTTTATGAATTTGCTGAAAAAGGGTATGAACCCCAACGCCACTTCGTAGTCCTGCTTTTTAAATATGGTTTCAAGTGTTTTGGATAGAATATTATCAGCTCTGTAAAGTGCCCAGCTTGATACGAAAATAACAAAAGAGAACAGTATTTTTGAAGCCACAAGATTGTAGCTTGAGCCGAGGTTGAGATAGATAAAGGCAAAGTAAAGCCCTAAAATGCCTATGAAAAATTTAATGGGGGGCTCAAGCGTTTCGATTAGCTCATCGTCAAACATCGTTTTTGTTTTTTTCGCCATCATTTTTAAGGATTTTATTACTATTCGTCCAAACAGCTGCTTAAACAGTAAAAACAAAAAGACGATAAGCAGCGCAACAAGCAGTCTTCCCATACTTATATTAGCAACCGTGTAGTTTAAAAATTCTCCTATCTCTTTCGGTAAACTCATACAAACACCATCAAAATCCTATTTTCTTAAAAGCGATACTATCTTGCGCGTATCTATCAAACCGTCAAGCACATCGTTTGTTGAACAAGCCACAATATCTGCTTCGTTTATAAGTTTTGCAAAGCAGCCGTCTTTATTGATGACAGCTATGGAGAGCCTTGCGTTTTTTAACATCAAAACGTCGTTATTTCCGTTTCCTATGGCTGCGCAATACTCTGCGCCAAGCTCGTTCAATTTTTGCAGCTTTTGAGTTCCGGCTTCACCTTGCAGTATGTTTATATTAAGTTTCAAGCCTTTAAGCTCTTTTTCAGCCGAGCCAAACGTATCGGATGTCAAAACCTCTATCCTTTCAAACTTATCCGATAACGCCTCAAGTCTTTCTTTAACACCGTCTATCATCTTTCCGTTTTCGGACAGCGTTCCCGTATAATCAAGCAGAAGGTATTTAAGCTCTATTTTTTCATCGTTAAATTCTATCGTAATCATTTTGAGTACCTTATCCGCGGGTCAACCAAAGCATAGGTTATATCCGCTATTAAATTACCTATGAGCGTTAAAACCGTACTAATTGTTAAAATACCCATAATCGTGGGGTAGTCCCTTGCCATTGCCGAAAGATAAAACAGCTGTCCCATCCCCGGTATTGCGAAAATAGATTCCATAATGACACTTCCTCCTATAAGCCCCGGTATGGATAGACCGAGTATTGTTACAAGCGGCAGCATTGCGTTTTTTAGCGTATGAATGTAGATGGTTTTTTTGCTTGCTTTGTGCAGATAGAGCATTCTTATAAAATCCTTATCAAAAACCTCTATGACGCCCTTTCTTATGTATCTCGCAAACCCTGCCAACGAGCCGTAAACCCCTATGGCAACGGGCAGGGCAAGATGTTTTGCCGTATCCCAGTAGTAATAAAAAGTGCCGGGGTGAACATTTACGGAGTGCAAGCCCGAAAGCGGCAAGATATGCCACTTTACGCTGAAGAGTATCATTAAAAGCAGGGCAAGCCAAAAAGAGGGCATAGCATATCCGCTAAATACAAAAAGCGTGAAAAACTTATCGATAAAGGAATCTTTTTTGATGGCGCTTATAACACCAATGGGTATGGATATGGCAAGAGATATGATTAAAACGGCAACATTAATACCAACTGTTACAGGCAGTCTTGAGGCAATTTTTTTGATAACGCTCACACCGTCAACCAGACTTACGCCGAAATTCAGATGCATAACCGATTTAATCCAATCCGCATACTGAACGTATAAAGGCTGGTCGAGATGGTAAAATTTCTTCATATGCTCAAGGGATTCGGCAGATATGTTGGGGTTGAAAGTTCCCATAGAGTTGATGGGGTTTCCGGGAGCAAGATGTATGATTACAAATATAATAACCGTAATCCCGAAAAAAGTGGGAACCAGTTCCAACAGTTTTTTCAGTAAAAAAACTTTCATCGTTTGTACAGCTCTTTCTTTTTAACCAGGCATTTGTATATAAGTTCTTCTGCGTTTTTTGCCTCTTTGGGATATTGTGTATAGGTTATGTAGCAGCCTATTATTCTATCCGCCTCGTTTCTGTCTATAACGCAGCTTTTTTGTTTAACTCTTTTAACAATACCTTTTTTGAGCTCTGCCGATATTATCTGTTTAAACGTTTCTGCGCTTGTACCTTTGTATATGAACATAAAGACATCCGCACCGGTTCTTGATACCGCATCTATATTTGATAATTTTAGCAGCTCCTGCGCAACAAAAACGATTATTTTGTCTCCTATATCAACGCCGTATTTGTAATTGATGTAGGAAATGTTTTTTATATCTATCATAAAGAGCGTAAATCTCTCTTTGGTTTTGATATATTTTTCTATTGTTGACGATAAAGTATCCCTTCGATAGAGCCCTGTCATATAATCCCTTTGAATCATATCGTTTCTGATTTCGTCGAGCTTTGATGGTACAAATACCGACGTTATGGCGCTTTGGGTTATATACGATTCTTTCAAGACTTTTTCGGTTTTTGAAAGAATGTTTAAATCCACACTCTCTTTTTTCAAAATTTCAATCGCCTCATCGGATGACATCTTATCTCTGTAGGGTCTTTTGGTTGTCAAAGCGTCGAATATGTCGGCGATGGCAAGTATCCTTGCTCCAAGCTCTATTTTGTCTTTTTTTAACCCGTCGGGATAGCCGCTTCCGTCACATCGCTCGTGGTGGTGTTTTATGCACTGAGCTATTTTTTTAAATTTCGGTATGCTTTTTATTATTTCATACGAAAAAACAGGGTGCAGTTTGATTATCTCGTATTCGTGCGGCATTAACCTGCCCGGTTTGAGCAGTATATTGTCTGGTATTCCTATTTTTCCTATATCGTGCAGAAGCCCCGCATTGTATATGGCCTCAAGCTCCTCTTCGTTAAGCCCCAAAGCTGCCCCCATATTTTTGGCATAAATTGCTACATGCTCTGAGTGTCCCTTTGTGTAAACATCCTTAGCCTCCATAGAGGAGACAAATGCTTTGATTAACCCTGTTTCAGTCTCCGACAGCCTTGAGGAAATTCTCGATAAGTTTTTGTATGTGTATATCATAGAAGCAAAGTATCTAAACATTGTTTTTGCAAAAAGTATGGTTTGACTGCTCAATCGGCTGTTTGGGTTGCAAAATCCCAAGCATAAAACCGCTATCGTACGATAGTTGGATGTAATGGGTATCGCAAGGGCTTTTTTAATTGATGAGTGGTTGCATTTACTTAAATCCCTCTCTTTTGTAAACTCAACGGTGTTGATAATATTGTTTTCCCATAAATCGTACAACGGGTTGGTGCTGCACTCCTTATAGCTCATTTTTGAAAATACCGTGTTTAACTTTGCAAATATGTTTTCTGAAGGCATTACGAAACTGACCGTGTTGGCATTTGTTATCGATTTTATTTTGCTTAGCGTGTTGGAAATCCACTTGTCTATCTGTCCGCTTGATTCAATATCCGAAGCTATTTCGTTTATGAGCTTTACGTATTGGGTATTGATATTTTGTTCTTCTTTGAGTTTTTTGTTTAAATTCTCCTTTTCGAGTTGAGACGCTATAGTGTTTGCTATCAGTTTTAGGGCTTCTATTTGTTTTTCGTCAAACTCAATCTTTTTGTTGAACTTGACTATATGCAATGAACCGTAAATATTTTTGTCGGTCTTTATTGTAACGGCAAGCAGAGATTTCAAGCCTATCCGTTTCCACTCTTTGAGTGCATATTCGTAGTTTTCGTAGTCGTCTATTTTTATGTATCCTTGTTTGGTAAGAGTATTTTCAAACTCTTTTCTGTCTTTTAAGTTTATACTTTTGATTTTTTCCAATTGAAGGCGGTCTATTATCGAAGATGAGTACTTCAGATTTATAAACCCCTCTTCCCACAGTCCTATAAACGCTCCGTCCGCTTTGAATATTGTTGATAAGGAATTTAAAATTGACAGCCACTCGTCTTTTTTGTATCGACTGTTTATTATACTGTCTGCAATAAGAAGTATTTCTTTAAAGTCGTCGGAAAGAAAATTCATAGCTACTAATTACCATAATCGGGCATTAAAGTCAAACTCAACCGTCTCTTTCGTATTTAATAAATTGCCGTTGTAACAGGTTTTTTGCGCAAAATATTCTCCTTTGATGCAGCTTATTTTATACTACGTTTTTCTTGAATAATGCACTCTAAAATTATAACATAAAAACGCAACTATTTTTTAAAGGGGGATTTGATGGGTAAGAAGATAACGGAAAACGGATATCTTATGCACTGCTCGGAGGAGTGTGATTTGGAGGGGGTTAAAAAAGCAGTTAAAAACGGTGCCAAAGTGAATTACAAAAACAAACTCGGCGAAACTCCTTTAATGAAAGCCGTTGCAGGTAACTGCATTGATGTTGTGAAATACCTTTTAGAGGAAAAAGCAAAGGTCAATGCTAAAAATATGTGGGGTAACAGTGTTTTAATGGAGGCTATCGTAGCGGATGCAGACCTTGAAATAATAAAATTACTTATAGAACATGGCGCTTATGTGAACTCTACCGATAAATGGCTCAACACACCCTTAATGGAAGCCTCTCGAAGGGGCAGACTGGATATAGTCAAGTATCTAATTGAAAAGGGTGCAAAAATAAACGCACTGAACAGATATGACAATACACCACTAATGGCAGCTTCTGAAGGAATAATGGGAGAAGGTTTTATAGATATAGTCAAGTATCTCATTGAAAAGGGCGCGGATATAGACGTTCAGGATACCGTCGGAGAAACTGCGCTTATAAAAGCGGCTTTCAGAGATAATCTCGATATAGTTGAGTATTTGATTGAAAAGGGAGCCGATGCCTCCTTAAGGGATGTAAACGATTACACCGCCCTAAAGAAGGCACAGCTCGCCAGCGCTCATAGAACCGCAGATTTCCTTAAAACGCTATAGCTTATTCTTCTTTGAGTTTTATCGTGTCTTTTGCGTGATACTGCAGAAACTTGGAAACAATATCCGTTTGACTTTTATCGAGGGCTGCTCTTTTTGTCATAACCCTCAATGTTGCAGGCCACTGATTTGCCGTAAATGTTGTTGTTTTGGGAAGAGCATGGCACATAGAACACCTTGCGTGAAATAGCTTTGAGGCTTTCTGCCAGACATCGTTCATATTTTTTACAAGGACATCGGATTTAACCCACACATTGTCGAGCTCAACCTCTTGCCATATAAGGTCTGTATTTTCATCTTTAACCGTTTTGGTAATCTTTATAAACTTTTCACCGTTCGGCGTGAGTTCGGCTTTTAGAATTCTTTTACCCATAAATGCGTAAATGATGCTGTTTAGTCCGTTTTGCCGCCACCCTTTGATTTTGACGTTATACCAGTCACCTTTTTTGTTGATAACATAGACCTTCGCTCCTATTTCAAGCAAGCCTATGGCTTTTGAGTGTGTATTGTCGAGGTATATATTACAGGAAGAGGATGCAAATAACGCATCCTCTTGTTTTGCAAACGACTTTTGTGAAAAAGAAGTAAGTGTAAACAGCACTGCTGTTAGAAGTATTTGTGTTAACCGGTTGAATTTCATAGATTATCCTCCAAACGGAACATCGAACACGGTTACCTTCGGCGGTTTTCTTCTGTATTTTGTGACCTTCACCAAAACCGTATTTGCGATATTCCCCTGAGCGAGTTTGGATGTTCCTTTATCCAGTGTAACGAGATTCGGATTTCCATGCTTGCACATAGCTCCGACGGCTCCGGGTTTATCCGGGTCATACCATGCGCCCTCGTGAACAAGAATAACACCCTCTCTTATTCTGTCGGTAATAACTGCGGACGCAAGCAGTTTACCTCTTTTGTTGTGCACCATTACGAGGTCGTTTTCTTTTATGCCGTATCGTTTTGCATCTTTCGGATTTATCCACATCGGCTCTCTGTCGTTGATTTCATAGAGGCTTCTAAGCCACGTATTATCCAATTGTGAGTGGAGTCTGAATTTAGGATGCGAGGAAACCATATGAAACGGGTACCTCTTTGATTTCTTACTGCCTAACCACTCTATAGGTTCCATCCAGGTAGGATGCGGCGGACAATCATCATATTTGTATTTTGCTATTGTATTTGAGTATATCTCAATCTTACCCGAAGGCGTTCCAAGCGGATTTTTCAAAGGATTGGCTCTGAAATCTCCGTATCTGACCCACTTCTTTGCTTTTTCCGTTATCGGGAATTCCACAAAACCCTTATCCCAGAATTCATCGAAAGACGGCATATTTAGTTTCTTGATTTTTGCCTGTTTTTGAGCAACCGAGTAGAACTGCTTTATCCAATCCATCTCCGATTTGCCCTCGGTGAATTTTTTCTCGAATCCGAGTTTCTTTGCCACGCCTGCAAAGATGTCGTAGTCGCTTTTTGCCTCATACAGCGGCTCGACGGTCTTTTTCATTGCAACTATGTATCTGTTTGTGTATTCACTCAAAACCTCTATGTCGTTTCTTTCAAATGTGGTTGTAACAGGCAGTACAATATCTGCAAACTTAGCCGTTGATGTCCAATATATTTCATTTATTATTATCGTATCAGGTCTTCTCCAGGCTTTCACCTCTCTGTTTCTGTCCATTTGATGGCTCATTGGGTTGCCGCCTGCCCACCAGACGAGCTTAATCAGCGGATATTTAATCTTTTCGCCGTTGAAATCTATAACCTTGCCGGGATTTAACAATAAATCACTTACGGCGTGGGCAAATGGTATCTCTGTTTTAACTGGATTGTCTCCGGAGGAGATACCCGGTAAAGAGGGAGCGTCTGCTTCTGGTGAACCGCCTGATGCGTAGTGATAACTAAACCCGAATCCTCCGCCGGGAAGTCCTACCTGACCAAGCATTGCTGCAAGAGTAACTATCATCCAGGGAGCCTGTTCACCGTGGTCTTGCCTTTGAATTGCCCAGCCGCTCATTATCATAGTGCGTCCCTTTGCCATAGTTCTTGCGATTTCTTTGATTGTATCGGCTTTGATTTCGGTGATTTTTTCAGCCCATTCGGGGGTTTTGGGAGTATTGTCTGTTTTTCCCAACAAATAGGGTAAAAACTTATCAAAGCCAACCGTGTATTTATCCAAGAATTTCTTATCGTATAAGTTTTCTTTGTATAGTGTATATGCTATGGCAAGCATCATTGCAACATCCGTGTTGGGTCTGATTTTAATCCACTCGGCATTCAGATATTCCGTTGTGTCGGTGTAGCGTGGGTCTATGGAGATAACCTTTTTGCCTTTTTCTTTAAGTTGTTTAACAGCGTTGTATGCGTAGTGGTCGGGCGGATTCCATCCTATCTGGTTATTTTTCAATAAATCCGCAGCCCACAGCACAACCGTATCGGTATGCTCGATTATTGTAGGCCAGGCTGTTTGTCTGTCATAAACCTCTATATTGCCTGTTACGTGCGGCAGTATGGTCATTGCCGCCTGAACGCTGAAATCGCCCGTATCGTCTGTGAAGCCGCCGAACTGATTGAGCATTCTTCTTAAAAGCGTCGGCGCTGCATGGAGTTTTCCAACGCTGTGCCAGTCAACGCTGCCTGCAAATATAGCCGAGTTGCCGTATTTTGATTTTACCCTTTTAAGCTCTTTTGCAATAAGGTCAAACGCTTTTTCCCAACTTACTCTGACAAATCTGTCTCTTCCCCTTCTTGCTTTATTGCTTTTGTGACCGTATTTCAGATATCCCTCTCTTACCATTGGGTATTTAACCCTGTTTTGGGCATTTACCCTATCTGCCAATCCCTGAATCATAGGAATGGGATACTCGTCTTTGAAAGGCGATACCCTTGTAAACTCACCGCCCTCAACGATGGCGTTTACAGAACCCCAGTGTGTTGCCGTGGATTTTGTGTATGTATCCAAAACCGGTGCAGAAGGCAGTCTTTTTTTTGCAAAAGCCGACGGTGCTATATAGACTGCTGCACCTGTTGCTGCCATCGTTTTCATAAACATACGCCTTGACAGGTCTTTTGAGTTAAAACTCATAAACTCACCTCCAAAAAAACGTTTAAACTTTTGAAATAAATATTACCCGCTTCTTAGCCTTATTGAAATAATACTTTTTTGACAGTATCCAAACTACACCCCCATACGCCTGGCAGGGCTTAATTTTAACAAATCCTTTTGTGCATTCATTGTTTAATGATAACTTAAAAAGTTACTGTCTGTCAATAAAAATTTTACAATGCACGTTCTCACATTCATTTCTCAGAAAACACCCGCCATACATTTTTCTAAGACTTCTTTCATAGTTGTAATTATTATCATATATTACTTCCTATGTAAAGTATTTCTAAGTATTTTGTAAAATGTTATTATTCTAAATATATTTAAGTTTATGTCTTTTTGCAGGGCTTTTTAAAGGTTTTTCAAAAAATTTAGGAACTGCTGTTTGCTGTCTTCTTTAGCACTGCAAACGTGGCAGGTATCTTCTTCTTCGTTTGCGCTGTAAAACTCTTTTTTACACTCCGTACAGACCTTTTTTGTTGCTTCAAACACCTTTTTTGGTTTTGAAACAATTGAAGAGACATTTTGTGTTTCAACCGATATCGATTTGTATATGCAAGCCTCTTCACACTCTTTGCAGTTAATACAGAGACTCGGAGAAAAGAATATATAGCCTTTGCTGTCGTCTTTAACGATTGTAATTGCCTTAACCGGACAGATATGGGAGCAAACTCCGCAAAGCGTGCAGCTTGAATCTATGGTTATCTTGGCGCTGTCTGTATAGAGTGTGTCGTTTGTTATGGGTTGAGAAATCGCTTTTATTAAAATGTCACGTTTGGATATGGAGCGTGGAGGAGCGATGTTCAAAGAAGAAAACATATTTCTCCTTGATACGCTTTCTTTGGGAATATACACGCTATCGCTCTTTTCGGTTTTAATTTTAATATCGGGTTTAATGCTCATAGCCTCAGCCAAAATAACCGATTTCTTAAAACTTTTATTGAAGTAGCGCAGCGTTTTTTTGAACTTGCAGCTTTTGCAGTTTCCCCTTTTCAGCGTTACGGTTTTAGCGTCTTTAAACCAGTTGATAAGCAAATCTTCCGTTATTCTCGATAAACAGGTTATTTTTATCTTTGAATTTGAGAATATACAACCGATGTCAATCTGTCTATTCTCTTTTGTCTCCTCTAAGAGTTGTTTGTTGTCTTTTTTTATGTTGATGGCGGAGAATTTGCAGGCGGAATAACATAGAGAGCATTTGATACAGATATTTTTGTTAACCGAA
Source organism: Desulfurellales bacterium (assembly GCA_027035575.1). Lineage (GTDB taxonomy): Bacteria > Campylobacterota_A > Desulfurellia > Desulfurellales > Hippeaceae > S144-51. The sequence goes on from JALVUQ010000071.1 coordinate 29,728, forward strand.
GGTTCGGGGGAAAACACTATTGCATCAACAATGCATATATCTTCACAATCCCTGCAGTGGCTTTTTGAGAATGTTCCCCTTATACATTTTTCTTTTGTTATTCCTATGCTTATGCAGTTTACAAAATCCATCCTTACCCTCCTTGTCAAAAAAATATAAACCAAAAACGGAAAAACATCAACAGCTATCGACAGCTTATTAAAAAAACAGGTTTTCTTGCAGGCTGTTTTTAATATTGATTTTAAAAAAGATTTATAATAGATTGTGCAGTATGAAAAAATTGCTGTTTTTTGTTGCGGTTGTTATATTTTCAGCCTCTCTATACGGATGCGGACACAAAACAAATATAAAACCGCCTGCGAATCATACGTTTATAGCTTTTTAGGAGATTGTAAATGCATAGACCCATAACTGTGATAGGAAGCGGCGTTGCAGGTTTAAGAGCCGCTATAGGCTTGCTGGAAGACGGTTTCGATGTAAAGATTTTTACGAAGGGTGAATTGATGCTCTGCAATACCGATAAAGCCCAAGGAGGAGTAGCCGTCGTTTTGCAAGAAAGCGATAATATAGATAGTCATATTCAAGATACGTTGAATGCCGGTGCCGGTCTTTGCAGAAAAGATGCGGTGGAGGTTTTGGTTAAAGAGGGTCCTGAAAGAATTAAAGAGCTTATGGAGTGGGGCGCTAAGTTTGATAGAAACGACAAAGGAGAATTGGATTTTACCAAAGAGGCAGCTCATTCTACAAACAGAATCCTGCACGCATTGGGAGATGCGACAGGACACGAGGTTGAAAGGGCGCTTGTTGAAAAACTCAAAACCTATGAAAATTATGAGCTGTTTGAAAACAGGATGCTGGTCAATTTGGTCACAAAAGACGGACACATAGAACAAGTTGAATTTTTAAACACAAAAACAAACGAATATGAGACGGTTGATACCTCTGCGGTAATTCTATCAAGCGGCGGTTATGCAGCCATATACAAAAATACGACAAACCCTTCGGTTACGATGGGAGACGGAATAGTGTCCGCATTTTTAGCAGGCGCAACCTTGGAGGATATGGAGTTTGTTCAGTTCCACCCTACGGCTTTAAAAAGATACAACGCACCGCAATTTTTATTGAGCGAGTCTATGAGGGGAGAGGGCGCTGTTTTGATAAACGATAAGGGCGAAAGATTTATGGAGAAGTATCACAGGCTTAAAGAGTTAGCCCCAAGAGACGTTGTTGCCCGCTCCATAGTTTTTGAGATGAAGAAGCGCTCCATAGACAAGGTATATCTTGATACGAGCCGTATGGGAGCGGAATTTGTCAAATCGAGATTCCCTACAATCTATGCGGAGTGTTTAAAATACGGATTGGACATAACAAAAGAGGCTGTACCGGTTGCTCCCGCTGCACACTACACTATGGGCGGAGTAAAAACGGACATATTTGCAAAGACCGATATAGACGGACTTTTTGCAGCAGGTGAAGTGGCGTGTAACGGTGTTCACGGGGCAAATCGACTTGCAAGTAATTCGATTTTGGAGGGGCTTGTTTTTGGAAACAGGGCGGCTGAGAGCGCAGGTTTATATGCTAAATCCTTTGACTTTAAAAACTCCGATACTGCTCGTTTTGGTTGTGAGGAGTGCGAAGATATAGAAGCTATGAGAAAAAAGATTGACGATATAAAAGAAAAGCTGTGGGAGAGACTCGGTGTTGTCAGAAGCATAAACGATATGAAGGAGATGGCGGAGTGTGCGAGCGGTATGTTCTTGAAATACAACAAGAGGTACTGCTGCAAGGAGGGAGTGGAGTTAAGAAATATTGCCTTGATTTCCGTTATCATAGCCTACAGCGCGCTGGAGCGGAAGGGCAGTGTAGGCGCTCACTACTGCATAGACACACCGCACAAATACGACAATACGAAACATATCGCTGTAAATAGAAAAGATTTGGGAGAGCTGTTTTGAATATTATCGATGCAATAGGCAGCACACCTCTTGTAAAACTGAAAAACGGTGTGTTTGCCAAACTTGAGATGTTCAACCCTACAGGCTCCATTAAGGATAGAACAGCATATTCAATGTTGAAAGATGTCTTGGATAAAATTTCAGCTAAGGGGATAGTTGAGCCTACAAGCGGAAATACGGGGATTTCTTTGGCTTTTTTGGGAGCGTATTACGAGATACCCGTGACAATCGTTATGCCGGAAAATTTAAGTCCTCAAAGAGTGGCAATAATGAAGTCGTTCGGTGCAGAGGTGATTTTGACAGATGCAAAAGGCGGAATGGCTTTGTCGGTTGAAACGGCAAAGGATTTGGAAAGGGAAGGGTTTTTTATGCCAAATCAGTTTTCAAATCCACTAAATCCTGCCGTACACAAAGAAACAACCGCCGTAGAGATTCAAAAACAGCTTGGCAGTGTTGATATATTTGTTTGTTGTGTCGGAACAGGCGGTACATTCAGCGGTGTTGCAAGATATCTGAAGGATAAAAATCCGAACCTAAAAGCGATTGCGGTTGAACCGAAATCAAGCCCGTTTTTAAGTCTGGGTAAATCGGGCACGCATAAAATTCAGGGCATAGGAGCCGGTTTTCTGCCCGATGTTATGGATATGAGCTTGGTTGACGACATTTTTGTTGTGAGTGATGAGGAGGCTTTGGATTATCAACAAAAACTTGTAAAAACAGAGGGTATATTTGCGGGAATTTCAAGCGGGGCAGCCTATTTTGCCGCATCGAAAATCCGCTTGAGATATCAAAAATCCAATGTTGTAACTATATTTGCCGATTCTATGGATAGGTATGTGTGATGAGGGAGCTTCAAAAAGTTATAGGATATAGGTTTAAAAATGAGGAGCTGTTAAAAAAAGCACTGACCCATAAGTCAAATGTAAGAAACAGAAACGATTCAAACGAAAGACTGGAGTTTTTGGGCGATGCCGTTTTGGAGTTGATTGTTACGGAATATTTAATCGACAAATACAGAGACACAGATGAGGGAAAATTGTCCAAAATCAGAGCCGCAAC
>JALVUQ010000072.1 GCA_027035575.1 Desulfurellales bacterium
TGAAAAGTGCCGGCTCCGGCTTCAATATCGTACGGTTGCAAAATAATACATCCCTTTTTTTTCCAAAAATCAGACAGGGACAATACAACATCTTGATAGTTCATTTCTCCTCCTCAAATATCAAATAAGGCAACAACAGGAGCGTGGTCCGAAGGTTTTTGTTTTTTTCTTTCGCTCCTGTCTATGTAGCACTTGACGCACCTGTTTTTCAATTTTTTAGATATCCAAATGTAGTCAATCCTGAGCCCGGTGTTTTTTATGAACGATAAAGCTCGATAGTCCCACCAACTAAACGCCTGTTCTTTGTTGAAAATACGAAAAGCATCAACAAATCCCCACTCGAAAAGGTAATTTAAAGCCTCCCTTTCTTTAGCGTGAAACCCTATTTTGCCTTCCATAGATTTGGTATCGTAAACATCTATCTCTTCCTTTGCCACGTTAAAGTCACCTACGATAATAAGCTCATCCTTGTTTGTATCAAAATGTTTATCGAGATATTCCCTAAAGCCTACTATAAAATCGAGTTTGTATTGAAAATTTTCACTATCGGGCGATTGTCCGTTTGGAAAATACGAATTTATTATCGTTATGCCGTTTATTTTAGATAAAATCGTCCTTTTTTGGTTTTTTTCATTACCTACAATATTTGTTTTAACCTCTTCAAACGGCAGTTTTGAAGCGACTGCAACCCCGTTAAATCGTTTTTGCCCGAATACGGTTAAGTAGTATCCGAGTTGCTCAAAACGCTCTTTGGGAAACAGAGAGCCTTCCACTTTCGTTTCCTGCATACACAAAACATCAGTGTTATTTTTTTTCAAAAAGTTAGCAACATTATCTATTCTCGCCCTAATGGAATTGACGTTCCAGGTAGCAATGGAAAATTTCATTTCATTTACTCCGCTTTCGAATATTTAAAATATGCAAGCAGTGTGGCTGTGACTATAATGAGTCCCACACCGTTAGCCGTAATTAGTACTATATCTTTCCTTAAAAGTCCATAGATAATCCACAAAATAAGACCTGCGGATATTTGCAGCATCATCAAAAGGCTTAATCCTTCCGTTTTTTTGGTTTTTATTATTTTGATAAACTGCGGTATGAAGCTGAATGTTGTTAAAGCAGCCGCACAAAATCCTATTATGGTGATTAATGATCTACTCATACGAAATCCATATATTTTATGTAAAGTTCCTGAAAGTTGCTTTGATTTGCTATCTCTATATATTCTATTTTATTGGACAGTTCTTCCAAATAAACCCGATTTTTTTTGCAGAACAACTTTAAAGCACCTTTAAGTGCACTGTTGCCCAAAAAAACAAACTCTTTATCAATATTGAGCAGATTGGAAGCAGCTATATCTTGTTTTGTAAGTGATTTTGTAAATCCGCCGGATATGTAAATTTTTTCTATGTTATTTATATCGGAATCGGTTTTTTTCAATAAAATATCGATACCTGCATTTAGCGCTCCTTTTACAAGTTGAAACTCCCTTATGGAATTTTGTGTCAGGTATATACCGTTTTCGAGCAAAAAACCCTCTTTTTTTATTCTATTTAACAGGTTAAAAGGTATATCTTCAACCTCCCAGGCTTCCTTTATTCTTCCGCTTCTATCAATTATTCCAAATCTATTGAGAAAAGCTATTGCGCTTATTAAGCCCGAGCCTGTTATTCCTTCAGGTTTTTTGTTTCCTATGGTGTGACACTTTAGAGTTTTATCAAATTCTACTTTATCTATTGCTCCCTCTTGAGCCGTTATACCGTAATCGATGCCGACACCCTCAAGGGCTGGTCCGCCCGGAATGCTTGCAGCATAAAAACTATCGTTTCGTTTAAGAATAAATTCACAATTTGTTCCTATGTCGATAAAAAGAAAGTTGCCTGATATATTAAGATTTATCAATCCTGCCGTAATATCAGACCCGATAAATGCGCTGATTACAGGCGGGATATAGATATCAAAACCGTTCCACTGCGTTTTCTTTTCTCCCTTAAACGGCGGTGTGTATGGATATTCCCCTATGGGTTTTGTGTCTATTCCCAAAAAATAGGAGAGCATTGTGGGATTTGCGCAAACTACGATTTCTTTTGCTTTTTTTGCGTTGCTTAAAGAAATTAGCTTGTCCGTTGTCTCTTTAATGGCTTTGTTTAATATTGAAGTAAGAATCTGTTGGGAATTTTTCTCCCTTTTGGCTATGCGCGTCATAACATCTCCGCCGAAAGATACCTGAGGATTTAGCATTCTTGTGGTTTTTATCTGCTTTTTGTCTTTTATCAAAGATGCGGAAATTGTTGTTGTTCCTATATCAACCGCAATGTAACTATTGTTATCGTCGGCACAAACAACGCCGCTATCCTCCGAAAAAACGGGCTTTGTCTCAAAAACCTCAACGTAATCATTTTCATTGAATTTATGCAGACAGGCAAGCCTGAAACCTTTTTCAAGCTCACTATCGGATAGTATCGATTTTTCCTTTTTTGCAGGCGTAGGCGGTGAGGATAAATACCTGATTCTGCATTTGCCGCACAACCCCCTGCCGGAGCAGTATGCACTGACAAACAGGGAGTGTTGAGCCAGGGTTGTGAGAATGTCGCTGCTTTGAGCTTCTATTGAGATGATTTTATCTTTGTTTTTAACGCTTACCTTCATAGAAGGTTAAACTATCAAAATAGTCTTTCAAAATCAATCTTATAACCGATTGACATATGTTGTCATAAAAATATAAGTTGCAAATGCCCTCGCTATATCTGCATAACAATGGCTTTTTGGAAGAGGTTTTGCGACAAAAGAAAAAGCAGCCTTGTTTTTTCCGATTAGATTGGTTGAGAGACTTTTTATAATTCGAATGTATATTTACAATATGTATTTGCCGTGGCGCGATTTATCGAGAGTTAGCGGAAGTTTGATTGTGTATCTTCCTCCCAAACCACCCATAGAAGCTATGTACAAAGAATCGTAGTTTAAAGCTTTCCACTTGTTTTTGATGTTGACAGAAGCTAAGAGAATGATGTATTTTTAAAGAAGCTGCTATAAAGTTTAATCCGGTTGAGGTTTATGGATAAAAAGGATTTGGTTAGGTTTAGCATATCCATTGATTGGGAGTTATTGAAGGAATTCGATGAGGTCATACGAAAAAAAGGATATGAAAACAGGTCTTTTGCTGCAAGGGCTCTGTTTAGGGAGTTTATACTGTCCTCAAAACTGCAAAAACCGGAGGAAAAGAAAGGCTTATTTGTTATTTTAACTCTGTCAGATGAGGGAGCTTGCCAATATTGCAATGAACATTTTTCAACAGGCATTCCTCTCAAAAACGGTAAAAAATTATGTATTTGCCTGATAGAAGGGTTAAAATCCGAAGCCGAGGAGAAATTAAAGGAGCTTGCTTCAAACTCTGAAATCGAGTTTTGTAAGCTCATAGCAGTGGAAATTTGTAAAGATGATTAGAGATATAGAATCGATAATTTCCATACTTCCTACAGGTATAGTTGTTGTGGATGCCGATAAAAAAATAAAATATATGAATCCGTATGCAAGAGATGCGTTGATAGGAAGTGCTGCGTTTGATGAAAATATTGTTGATTTTCATCAAACGGATTACGAAAAAGAAAAAATCGAGGAATATTTCTCTACTTTAAAGACAAAAAGAAATGTGGAGTTGCCAATTGTTAAGATATTTGATTTTAAGGATAAGCAGTCGCTATTTATTGTTAAATTGACCAAAGTTTTTGATTCTAAGGGTGAATTCGGTGGAATAGTTGCAATTTTTTATGATATGTCTCAACTGACGCTTTCAAAGGTCTATGACGATAAACAAAAACCTCATACCGTAATAAATAAACTGCCGGTTATCTTGAATAACAAGATGGTTTTTCTTGATACCGACGAAATTATGTATATTAAAAGTCTCGGGAGTTCTTCCATTGTTTATGATGTTGAGGGTGTTAAGTATTTTTCAAATATAAAAATTTCCGAGCTGGAAGAAAACTTGCAAAACAAGGGTTTTTTCCGCTCGCACAAAAGCTATCTCGCTAATTTGGCATTTTTAAGAGAAATGATATCGGAAGAAGGAGAATGTAAAATACTCCTGAAGGCAAGAAAAACCTTTTACATTCCTCTAAGCAGAAGAAACAAATCCAAGCTCAAAGATATTATGTCCGTTCGTTAGAAATTTATAACCGTTTATACTCTTTTTATACCTATTAACACATCTTATAATTTAAGTATTATTTAATTGATATAAATTATAGTTTATATAAATTAGAATAAGGGTGAAAAGGAGGTGAAAAGATATGAAAAGTGTAATTGTTAATCCCGAGAAGTGCATAGGATGCAAACAGTGCGAAATTGCTTGTGCTGTTGCTCATTCCCAGACAAAAGACCTGTTCGGTATGTTGTCTGAGGATGTCTTGTCCAAACCGCGCATACATATCGAAACCGGTGTGGATTTGCTAACCTTTCCTAATAAGTGCAGGCACTGTAATCCTGCTCCTTGTGTTGAGGTTTGCCCCACAGGCGCTCTTTATCGTGATGATGATACAGACTCGGTTGTCATTGATTACGGTAAGTGCATCGCCTGCGGTATGTGTGCTATTGCTTGTCCTTTCGGTATTATCAGTTTCGGAAAGACATACAAGATTTTGGTTGACAGAGATGTCAATGTTAAATGCGATAACTGCATAGACAGGCAAAACGAGGGGTTGGAGCCGGCTTGCGTGGAGGCCTGTAAAACCAATGCTCTTGTTTTTGGTGATGTAAATGACATTATCAAGGAAAAGAGAAAGAGTGTTACTCTAAATGTAACAAAATCTCCCGATGAACCGGAAAAGGTTGAAATACCGGCAAATATACAGCTTTGGAGAGATATGTTAAAAGAAATGAATCACGCAAATAGATAAAAAAGGAGGGCATATAAAATGGCAAAGTGGAAAGCGGAAGATAAATCTATCGATGAAGCAACCCAGGAGATGATTAGAAAAGCAGAAAGAGACGGTGTTGAATTAGTTTGGGATAGGCTTGAAAAACAGCAGCCTCAATGCGGATACGGTCAGCTCGGTGTTTGCTGTAAAAACTGTATGGCAGGTCCTTGTAGAATTGACCCGTTTGGTGACGGACCTCAAAAAGGTGTTTGCGGTGCAACGGCGGATACAATAGTTGCAAGAACTGTTGATAGGATGATTGCAGCGGGAGCGGCAGCCCATTCAGACCACGGCAGACACGTTGTTTTGGCTCTCCATGAAGCATTGGAAGGTAATGCTCCATACCCGATTAAAGATGAGAAAAAGCTGAGAAGTGTAGCCAAAAGACTTGGTGTGGAAACCGAAGGAAGGGATGCGCAGGAGATAGCTAAGGATGTTGTGAAGATAGCCTTTGATGATTTCGGAAAACAAGATGAGAAACTGATACACTTTGCAGACGCCTATGCCTCTGAAAAAAGAAAAGAGGTTTGGGAGAAGGTTGGCGTTTCTCCGAGAAACATAGATAGAGAAGTTGTTGAAATTATGCATAGAACCCACATTGGCGTTGACCATGAGCCGCTCTCTTTGATTGCCCAGGGTTTGAGAGCCTCCTTGGGAGACGGCTGGGGCGGTTCTTTAATTGCAACCGAGCTTCAGGACGTTTTATTCGGTACGCCGCAAATAAGCAAATCCGAGGCTAATCTCGGTGTTTTACAGGAAGATAAGGTTAATATCATTGTTCACGGACACGAACCTGTTATGGCTGAGAAGGTTGTCGAAGCGGCAATGGACCCCGAAATGATAGAATATGCAAAAAGTAAGGGCGCAGCAGGCATCAACCTTGCCGGTATGTGCTGTACGGGACTTGAATTGTTGATGAGGGATAATATTCCGATAGCCGGTAATTATCTGCAGCAGGAATTGGCTATCGTTACAGGCGCCGTTGAGGCTATGATTGTTGATGTCCAGTGCATTATGCCTGCTTTGGTTGACGTTGCAAGGTGCTATCATACGAAAATTATCGACACAAGCCCGATAGCCTCATTCCCTGGAGCCACGCATATAAAGTTTGACGAATCAAGAGCCGATGAGATAGCAAGAGAAATAGTAAAAACGGCAATAGATAATTTTAAAAACAGAGTTCAAACAAAGGTTCGTATCCCCAAAGGTAAAAGTGAAGCCATAGGCGGTTTTTCCGTTGAAGCAACTCTTGAGGCTTTGGGCGGAAGCCTTGCTCCTTTGGAGGATGCAATAAAATCCGGTAAGATTAGGGGAATAGCCGGAATAGTCGGGTGTAACAATCCGAAGGTTAAACATAACTCAAACCATATAGCCATAGTCAATGAGCTCATTAAAAACGACATACTTGTTATAGGAACCGGATGTTGGGCAACTGCTTGTGCCGAATACGGAATATTTTTACCTGAATATGCCGAAAATGCCGGCGAAGGTCTGAAAGCGGTATGCAAAGCTTTGGGTATTCCTCCCGCACTCAATATGGGTTCTTGTGTTGACTGCTCAAGAATGCTTGTTATAGCAGATTTAATGGCTAGGGATTTAGGCGTTGATATATCTGACTTGCCTCTTGTAGGCTCCGCAACCGAGGCAATGACGGAAAAAGCCGTATCCATAGGAACATACTTTGTTGCAAGCGGTATTTATACGCACCTTGGTGTTGTTCCGCCGGTTATGGGAAGCCAAGAGGTGATAAACATTTTAACCAAAGGAGCTATGGATTTGGTTGGAGGAGCATTCTTCATAGAGCCCAATCCTGTTAAAGCTGCCAAGATTATGGCGGAATATATAGAGAAGAAAAGGAAAGCTTTGGGTATATAAAAATTAAGGGGGTTTTGCCCCCTGTTTTTTTTGGAGTATGGAATGGATAAAAGGTATATAGATGAAATACTATCCAAATATAATGAACCCTCCGGCAAACTGCTCGGAATTTTGGAGGATATTCAGGAAAAAGAAAAATACTTATCTAAGGAAGCGCTCAAGTATGTCTCCGAAAAAATCGGTGTTTCTTTTTCTCAAATTTACAGCATTGCAACGTTCTATTCTTTTTTTAACCTTCAACCTGTCGGTGAGCATATAATCAGCGTTTGTATGGGAACAGCCTGCCACGTAAGAGGCGCTGTTGAGATTTTAAAGAATGTTGAATATCTGCTTGGTGTCGGGGTGGATGAATCCACAGAGGATGGTAAATTTTTCTTAACGACCGAAGATAAACACTTTTCGGTTAATACAGCCAGATGCTTCGGGTGCTGCTCTATGGCTCCGGTTATAAGAATAGATGATAAAATATACGGATACGTAAAAATAAAGGATTTACCGAAAATATTAAAGGAATACGGGTGGGACAAAAAATGAGAATCACAACAAAAGAAGAACTGGAAGAAAAAGCCAAATTAGGTGTAAAAAAACTAAATCCTAAGGATAAAATAAGAATAAGCGTAGGACTTGCAACATGCGGCATTTCTGTTGGCGGAGATAGTGTTTATGATGAGTTTGACAGATTGATAAGAAAAAGAAAAATAAACAATATTTTTCTGACTAAGACGGGCTGTATAGGCTTCTGCAAGGAAGAACCTTTGGTAAATATAAAGATACCGAATATGGCAATTGTAATTTTGCATAAGGTTGAAAAAGAAGATGTTGGTTTAATTCTTGATGCACTCGAAAAAGGAAGCGATAACTTTGAAAAAGTTCTGTGTCAGATAGATAAATGGGAACATATCACAAGCGATGATTTTAAATACGGAAAAAGGTTTGATAATACGCCTTTGTGGAGCGAGCTTGAATTTTTTAAATATCAGAAAAAACTGGTTATGCGAGATGCAGGAATAATTAACCCTGAGGATATAGACGAATATATAGCCGTAGGCGGATATCAAGCTTTATATAAAGCTCTGAATTCTATGAAACAGACAGATGTGATAGATGAGGTTAAAAAATCCGGTCTTCGGGGAAGGGGAGGAGCCGGCTTTCCTACCGGTTTAAAGTGGGAATTTGTATATAAAGAAAAAAGTGATGAGAAATATATAATTTGCAATGCCGACGAGGGCGACCCCGGGGCGTATATGAACAGAAACGAGATGGAATCAGACCCGCACTCCGTTATTGAGGGTATGATTATAGGCGGATATGCTGCGGGTGCGAATAAGGGCATAATTTATATAAGGGCTGAATATCCTCTGGCTTTAAATAGGCTGCAGAAAGCTATAGATGATGCAAAAAGTTACGGTCTGCTGGGTAAAAATATATTTAACAGCGGCTTTGATTTTGATATTACCATAGCAAGAGGAGCAGGCGCATTTGTCTGTGGTGAGGAGACTGCTCTGATTGCCTCTATTGAAGGCGAGATTGGAAGACCGAGACCAAGGCCGCCGTTTCCGGCTCAAAAAGGTCTGTGGGGCAAGCCTACAAATATAAATAACGTTGAAACCTGGACAAACATACCGATAATTACACTCAAAGGCGGAGATTGGTTTAAGCAGTTCGGCTCAAAGGATAATAGCGGAAGCAAAGTTTTCTCTCTCGTAGGAAAGGTTGAAAATGTCGGACTTGTTGAGGTGGAGCTTGGAACGCACATAAGAACAATTGTCGAAAACATAGGCGGTGGCGGAGCAGGAGGTAAAAAAGTTAAAGCCGTTCAAACGGGAGGACCCTCAGGCGGATGTATCCCTTTTAACTTGTTTGATACGCCCGTTGACTATGTTAATTTGGCAAAAGTCGGGTCGATTATGGGCTCAGGCGGTATAGTTGTTATGGATGAAGATACCTGTATGGTTGATACGGCAAGGTATTTTCTGGATTTTACGGTTGATGAATCGTGCGGAAAATGTGTTCCTTGTCGTGAGGGGTTAAAACATATGCTTAATATTTTGGACAGAATAACAAAGGGTGAGGGTGAAAAAGATGATATAACAACGCTTCTGGAACTTGCATCTACCGTTAAGGCTACATCTTTATGCGGACTCGGTCAAACGGCACCAAATCCTATTTTAACGACATTACGGTATTTCAAAGATGAATATGATGCACACGTTGTTGATAAACGCTGTCCGGCAAAGGTTTGCACAAACCTTATAGAGTTTGTGATAGATGAAGATGAATGTACCGGATGCGCTGTCTGTGCCAAAAGATGCCCCGTAAAAGCTATATACGGTGAAATAGGTAAATTTTATACCATTGACCAAGCGAAGTGTATCAAATGCGGCACCTGTTTGGATGTGTGTAAGTTTGATGCCGTACTAAAAATATCGGAAGGGCTTAAAAATGAGTGATAAAGTAAATGTTTATATAAACTCTAAAAGGTATCAAGCCATAAAAGGAGAACCGCTTTTAAACGTCGCGAGAAGAAACAGAGTGGATATTCCCGCTTTGTGCTACGAAGAATCTCTAAAACCCTACGGTGCTTGCAGATTGTGTCTTGTTGATGTCAAAGAAGGTGCAAAAAAAGGGCTTACAACCTCCTGCACGCTTGCCTGCAGCGAGGGTTTGAGCGTTGCAACAAACACAGATGAAATAAAAAGGCACAGAAAAGTTCTGTTTGAGCTTTATCTGTCACAGGCTCCAAACTCGGAAAAAATAAAGGATATGGCGGCTCGCTACGGAGTTTTTTCTACACGTTTTGAATTAAAACATCAAGAAAACGATAAACTTAACTCTAAATGTGTTTTGTGCGGTTTATGTGTAAGGACGTGTAATGAAATTATGGGTGCCGGGGTTATCAACTTCATTGGCAGAGGCCATAACACAAAGATTAACACACCCTATTTTGAATCAAGCGATGTATGTTTGGGCTGCCGTGCCTGCCTTGAGGTTTGTCCAACAAAAGCCATAACAATTGAAGATAGGTCAAATATAAGAATTATGGCTTCCTGGAGTTATACCGAAGTAGAGTTAAAAAAATGTACTGTATGCGGCAAGTATTATGCTCCTGAAAAGCTTGATGCAAAGGTCGGTTCTCTGTTTTATTACAGAGATAAAGATGCAAAGTTAAAAAATATGTGCCCTGAATGCAGAAAAAAATATGCTGCCAAAAAACATACGCTTATTATGGAAGGAGAGGCGGAAAAGTATGCCAAGTAAAGAAAAAGAAAAGCTGTTTGATACGGCTAATATGCTCAAAGAAAAGACTTTAAAAAGCTCGGATACAAATTTCAGGGTGGTTGTAACGGGCAAAGGAGGAGTAGGAAAAACGACGACAAGTGCCGTTTTATCTCATCTGTTTGCAAAAGACGGTTATAATGTGCTTGCCGTTGATGAAGACCCGCAGATGAACTTGCCCTATGCTCTTGGGGTTGATAAGGACAGAGCAAAAAAGATAGTGCCTTTGTCTCAAAATCTGGATTATATTGAAGAAAAAACAGGCGCAAGACCCGGAACCTCTTGGGGTCTGTTTTTAAATCTGACACCGGATATAAGTGATGTTGTTGATAAGTTCGGTATAAAAGCCGCAGATAATATAAATATCCTTGTTATGGGAACTGTTGTTCAGGCTGCAACAGGCTGTTTATGTCCTGAAAATGCGCTGCTTGATGCCGTTATGAAGTATATTGCTTTGAGAAAAAAAGAGATAATCATTATGGATACTCAGGCAGGCGTTGAGCACTTCGGAAGGGCTCTTGCAAAGGGGTTTAAACACTGCGTCGTTGTTACCGATTATACGTTTAATGCAATGGATGTGGCAAAACATACGGCAAACCTCGCCAAACAGATAGGAATACCCAATATATATCTGCTTGTGAACAGAGTTAGAAGTCAAAAAGATATTGATAAAGCCAGAATGTATATAAAAGATGACGATACCGTTTTTAAAAGCGTTTTTTTCTCTCCCTATTCTGAAGAGATGCTGGATATAGAGCCACTGGTCACACCATTGATTGAAAAGGAGAGTGAGTATATGGAAACGATAAAAAAACTAAAGGAAGATATTGAAAAAAACAATAATTCACTTGAAAAAAAATGATAAACTGGTAAGTTATCTTGGTATTGGGAGGCTGTTATGAATATTGCTCAAAGGTCTAAAGTTCTTATAGGTTTTCTTGTTGTTTTTAACATTGTCGTATGGGGTTTGTTGCTTTTTGCCACACATTTTTCATATTCAATGATTAGTTTGGGGGCTTTGGCTTATTTTTTCGGTCTAAGGCACGCATTTGATGCCGATCATATAGCTGCAATTGATAATGTAACAAGAAAACTTAGACAGGATAACAAAAAGCACGTTGCAGTGGGGCTGTTTTTTTCACTCGGACACTCGACGGTTGTTTTGCTTATGTCTATTGTAATAGTGATGATAGTCAGGGGCTTTTCACCTACTATTAAGATGTTTCAAAATATAGGAGGTGTTTTTGGAACCGTTGTTTCGGCAGGTTTTTTGACAATAATCGGAATTATAAACCTGTTTATTTTAAAAGACCTCTATTCTATTTTTAAAACTTATAGAAAAAGCGGCAGGGTAGATGAGAGAGTAGATAAGATGACAGAAGAATTACTCGGCAAAAGAGGATTTATGGGTAGATTTTTCAATTTTATGTATAGAAAAATAGACACGAGCTGGAAAATGTATCCCGTGGGTTTTCTCTTTGGTCTTGGTTTTGATACTGCAACGGAAATTGCAATCTTAGGAATATCGGCAGCCCTTGCCAAAAACTCCCAAATTCCGTTGTGGGGAGTTATTTTATTTCCTCTTTTGTTTACAGCCGGTATGAGTCTTATGGACTCGCTTGACGGACTTGTGATGATGAAGATATACGATTGGGCAATGGTTGATGCGTTAAGGAAGATATTCTTTAATATGATTATAACGGCAACGAGTGTGTTTGTTGCTCTCGCCATAGGAACTATAGAGTGGATACAGGTTATTTCTCTTAAAATCAATATTAACTCACCGTTTTTTAACTTTATCAACAACCTCAATTTTGAGGTGCTCGGTGTTGGTGTGGTTATTATAATGGTAGCAAGTTGGGTGTATGCCTTTGTTTACTATAAAAGAGTGTTGAGCTTAAAGCACAGTTCTTAACTTGTGTGCTTTGGTATTTTATAAAATAGGGGGTGAATTTTGAATTCCAAACAGATGAGCGAATACTATTTAAGTATGCTTGATGATGTTGATGAGAGATTGAATAGTATGTGCGATAAGGAATCGGAAAAGGAATTTCAAAGAAAATTAGAGGAAAAAGGCTTTACAAGAAGAGATTTTTTGAAATGGACATCTTTTATGACGGCTACCTTAATGCTGCCCCCGGTTTTTGAATCACGCATTGCAAAGGCTGCTGCCATAAAACAAAGAACTCCGATTATCTGGCTTCATATGGCAGAATGTACAGGATGTACGGAAAGTTTTTTAAGAACAAGAGAGCCGGATATTGCCCAGCTTATTTTTGATAAGATTTCACTTGCCTATCACGATACGCTTATGATGGCATCCGGTGAGAGAGCCGAAAAGAGCTTGGAAGATGCTATCAAAAGATATAAGGGTCAGTATATATGTGTTATCGAGGGTGGAATACCCACAAAAGACGGCGGTATATATTTAACAATAGGTTCAAAGGGTGAAACAGGATTATCCAAAGCAAAAAGAGTAACAAAGGATGCGAGATTGACACTTGCATTCGGCACTTGTGCGGCTTTTGGCGGCGTGCAGGCTGCCTATCCCAATCCTACCGGAGCAAAGGGTGTAAGAGATGCTCTTGGTATAGAAATTGTTAACGTATCGGGGTGTCCCCCAAGCAGTATAAATATGGTTGGTACAATCCTTCATATACTTCTTTTTGATAAAATTCCACCTCTTGATGAAATTTACAGGCCCTTGTGGGCTTACGGCTCCAGGATTCACGACTACTGCGAAAGAAGGGCTCATTTTGATGCCGGTGAATTTGTGGAAGAGTGGGGTGACGAAGGAGCTAAAAAAGGTTGGTGTTTATATAAAATGGGGTGTAAGGGACCGCTAACTTACAACAATTGTCCGAGATACAGGTTTAATCAGGGAACTAACTGGCCGATCGGTGCGGGGCATGGATGTATAGGATGTTCCGAGCCTAATTTCTGGGATACGATGACACCGTTTGAGGAGCCAAACGAAAAAGCTGGCATAAGAATTCCCGGAGGAAACGGTGTTGAGGCTACAAGCGACGAAATAGGCAGTTTCTTGGCAGGCGCAACGGCAGCAGGTATAGGTGTTCACGCAGTAGGCAGTATAATTAGAGCCAAAGCCGAGAAAAAAACGGCAAAAACGGATGATAAGGAGAATAAGTAATGGCTGATAAAAAACATATTGTCATTGACCCCATAACTAGGATAGAAGGTCATTTAAGAATAGAGGTAGATGTAAAAAACGGTAAGGTTGAGGACGCTTGGAGTACAGGGACGCTTTGGAGAGGTATTGAACCGATATTGCAGGGCAGGGATATACGCGATGCAGGATTGCTGGTTCAAAGAATCTGCGGCGTTTGCACCTGGTCTCACTATGAGGCAAATACTATGAGCGCGGAGGTGGCTTTGGGCATTAAGCCTCCTACAAATGCAAGACTGGTTAGAAACTTGATAAATGCAAGTGAATTTATGCACGACCATACGGTTCACTTTTATGCTTTAGCTTCACTTGATTGGGCTGATGTAGGCGGAGCAATAAAGGCAGACCCTCAAAAAGCGACTGATTTGGCTCATCAATTCTCAAAGCAACCCTACAATGCTTCGGCTGACCACTACAGAGAAATTATTGAAAAGTTAAAAAAGTTTGTTGCAAGCGGTCAGTTGGGACCCTTTGCCGGAGCTTACATTGGAAACAAACTTTACAAATTACCGCCTGAGGGCGATTTGATAATAATATCTCACTATTTGGACGCTTTATATACCCAGGTTATCTTGGCTCAAATGATGGCTATATACGGAGCGAAAAACCCGCACCCTCAAAGCCTTGTTGTGGGCGGTATAACAAGTGTTATGGATATGCTTGATGCCAGAAGGATAGGTCAATATACTTCAAAATTGGCAGAAGTAGGCAAATTCATACAACACGCATATCTGCCGGATATCGACCTTGTTACATATTTCTATAAGGATGAATTTAAAGAAGGTATCGGATGCGGTGCAAAGAATTTTTTAAGCTACGGCGGATTTCCTGAGACCAATGATTGGGAAGCGGAATATAGATACTTGCCTCAGGGGGTAATATATGACAGGGATTTATCCAAAGTTGAAAAGGTAAATAAACAGTTCATAACGGAGAGCATAGCTCATTCCTGGTACAAAGGACCAAATGAGGGTATCTATCCCGGTAAAGAGAATACAATTCCAGAATATACGGGCTTAAATGAGGATGGAAGCGTTAAAAAAGATGGGAAGTACAGTTGGGTCAAGGCACCGAGATATAAAGGTAAAATGATGGAAGTAGGGCCTCTTGCCAGGCTAATGGTAGGATATGCTTCCAACCACAACAATATGAGAGATATGCTTGATAATTTTTTGGAAAAGCACAAGGCAAACGTCAATCAAATGTTTTCAACTGTTGGAAGAACAGCTGCAAGAGCGTTGGAGACGGCGTATATTTGGCACGGTGCTCACAAATGGGCTGATGATTTGGTTGCAAATCTAAAGCAGGGAGATGAAAGAACTTGGACGCGTTTTGAATATCCCGAACAAGAAACTAATACATCAGTTGCTTTATATGAGGCGCCTCGAGGCTCGCTTGCTCACTTTGTTAGAATTAAAGGAAAGGATGTTACCCACTATCAGGTTGTTATTCCGTCAACCTGGAATGCATCTCCAAGAGACGAAAAAGGGCAAAGAGGAGCATATGAGGAAAGTTTGATTAATATACCGGTTCCGGATACGGATGAACCTCTTGCTATTTTGAGAACGGTTCACTCTTTCGACCCGTGTATGGCGTGTGCCGTACATCTTATGGATGTGGACAAGGGCAAAGTTAAAAAATTTAAGGTAGAGGTTTAAGATGGCAGTTTATGATAGAAAATATGACTGGACAGTTGCCATAAGGATTCTGCACTGGGTAACATTTATAGCCATAGGAATTTTGACATTTACGGGTTTTTATATAGCAAGCCCGTTTTGGTTCATACACACACCCGGAACAAAAGAGGCTTACAACATATTTTCTATGGCAAATGTTAGACTTATTCACTTTATTACGGCTTATGTCTTTATTTTTGCCATAATTTTAAGGATATACTTAGCCTTTGTTTCCAGAGTAGATGCGGATTGGAAAGAATTTATGTTTAGATGGCTCAATATAAAAGAGTGGATTGCAACGCTTAAGAATTATCTTACATTTAAGCCGTACGGGGTTGAGGGTTTAAAGAGCAAATATAACCCCGTTCAATCTCTGGCATATTTTGCCTTTGTTTGTTTTTCTATTTTGCAGATAGTTACGGGAATAATTCTTTATACTATGAATGATAACTCCATAAGAGGCATGTCTGCCGTTCAAAAATTCCTATTTCCCGTAGTGCAACTGTTTGGCGGATATCCTTATATACGTTTAACGCACCATCTGCTCACCTGGTTTTTTATAATTTTTGTGTTAGCTCACGTATATATGGTAATTGCACACGATATAGGAGAAAAAAACGGTTCCCTTTCTTCGATGTTTACAGGTTACAAGTACGAAGAAGATAATGAATGAATTGTGTATTGTCGGATTAGGGAATCTCATTCTCGGTGACGAGGGCTTCGGTGTTCATTTGATTAGATATCTTAGGCAAAATTATATTTTTGAAAATGTTGATATTATAGACGGTGGGACCATAGGGTTTAGGTTGATAGAGTATTTTATGGAGTATGACAAATTGCTGTTTGTGGATGCTATAAAAACCGACGATGAACCGGGCACAATATACAGTTTTTCTTTGGAAGAGCTGCCGCCTAATATAACATTCGTGTCTTCCATACACGAAATAGGTTTGGGTGACGTTGTGCAGCAGATAAAATTTATGGGTAGGAACGTAAAAGCTTATGCAGTCGGCATTGTTCCTCTTAGTATATGTCCCAATAGCTTGACCGAGCATTTGAGTGATTTTATGAATTCAAAAATAGAGACTGTTGCCGATGTGGCTTTGAGAAATATTGAACAATTGGGTGGTATATTTGCACGAAGGAGCAATAGCTGAAAGTATTGTTGATATATTAAAAGAAACAAAAGAAGCCGAAAATATTGATAATATAGTGAAAGTTAGGCTAAAAATAGGTATTATGAGCGGTGTTATGGTTGATGCACTCTTGTTTGCCCTTACTGCATTGAAGGAAGAAGAAAGAATTATCAAGGATACCGAATTTGACGTTATAGAAACAAATGTCAAGGCTCACTGTGTTTTATGCAATAAAGACTTTTATTTTAAAAAGGGGGATGATATTTCGCTTTTGTGTAACAAGTGCGGTATGCCGTTAGATATTATCGAAGGTAAAGAGATGGAAATTATAGATATTGAGGCAGAACAGTGAAGCGTGTTGTAGTGGAGCGTAAAATTCTGGAAAGAAACGAATCATCGGCTCAAAAAATCAGGTCTATTTTAAAAAAGCAGGGTGTTTTTACTCTTAATCTTATGTCATCTCCCGGAGCGGGAAAGACAACAATTATTGAAGAAACAATTAGAATGCTAAAAGATGATTACGGCATATCCTTTATAGACGGAGATTTGGAAACAGATAGAGATGCCGAAAGGATAAAGGCGCTTGGAATAGATACTGTTCAGATAAACACATCAGGAGCTTGTCATCTTGATGCCGATATGGTTTTAAGAGCTGTTGAGAAAATATCTTTGGACTGCGATTTGTTGATAATAGAAAATGTTGGAAATCTCGTGTGTCCAGCAACTTTTGATGTCGGAGCCGATAAAAATGTTGTTATTTTAAGCGTACCGGAGGGTGACGATAAGGTTAAAAAATACCCCGTGATGTTTAATGCTGCTGATGTGATTTTGATAAACAAGATAGATTTACTTGACTTTATGGACTTTGATATGAAAAAGGTAAAAAAAGAGGCAAAACAGATAAACCCTAAAGCCGAGATTATTGAGATAAGCGCCAAGACGATGAGCGGATTTGACAAATGGATATCTTTGATTGAGCGATGGATTAGTGAAGCCAATCAGTATTGAATTATCTCTGTGTAAAAACTAACAGATACGAGGCATTTTGTCGGCTAC
This sequence comes from Desulfurellales bacterium, assembly GCA_027035575.1. Taxonomy (GTDB): domain Bacteria; phylum Campylobacterota_A; class Desulfurellia; order Desulfurellales; family Hippeaceae; genus S144-51. The sequence continues at coordinate 17,123 of JALVUQ010000072.1, forward strand.
AGGCATTTTTAATATTCTTTTTGTATCGAATTTTGTGTGAAGTACTACTTTTTTTGGATTATCTTTTGTTATTTTTCCGATAATCGCAGCATTTTTGCCTAATTCGTTTTGCTTTAAAATATGTAGAACTTCATCAGCGCTTTCTGCCGATGCAACAATTATAACTTTGCCCTCGTTTGCGGAGTAGTAGGGTTCTATTCCGAGAATTTCAGACATAACACGAACATCTTCCCTAACAGGAATATCTTCTTCGTATATTTCAACCCCGAAATCGCGGTTATAACACAGTTCGTTAAGGCACATAGCAAGCCCGCCTCGCGTAGGGTCTCTTATAAATTTTATATCCGATTCCGATTCTATAAGGGGTATGAGCAGATGAGTTAAATTGGAGACATCACTTGTTAGCGACGATGAAAGATTGAGATTTTCTCTTTCGTTTAAGACTGCAAAGCCGTGGTCTCCGACGGTTCCGCTTACAATAACAACATCTTTATCCTTAACCCTTTGTCCGTCTATGGGTTTTATGATTTTGCCTATGCCGGATGTATTTATATATACGCCGTCACACTTGCCGTTTTCCACAACCTTTGTATCGCCGCATACTATTTTTACATTTGCATTTTCAGCCTCTTTGGTCATAGATTCAACTATTTTTTCGAGTTTTTCCATATCAAAACCGGCTTCTATGATAAAAGCCGATGATAAATAAAGCGGTTTTGCTCCGACGCACAACAGGTCGTTCACTGTGCCCGATACGGACAGCTTTCCTATATCACCGCCTTTAAAAAAGAGCGGGTTTATCGAGTGTGAGTCCGTTGTAAAGGCTATATCTTCGATTATAGCGCTATCAAGACCGTTTTTCGCTTTAAATACGGTTTCTATGAGCTCTAAGGTCAATTTTCCGCCTGAGCCGTGGTCTAAGGTTATTTTATTCACTCGATACCTCCGTCATACCAATTTTTACAGGTTCCCTCATCCGACACCATACAAGGTCCGACAGGGTTTTGAGGTGTGCATAGTTTTGCATATAAAGGGCATTGTGTCGGGCTTATATTTCCGAGAATGACTTCGTTACACCGACACCCCTTTTGATGTTCGATATAATTATCAGAATAAATTATGTCAAACTGTTTTTTTGCATCAAATCTTGCATATTCATTTCTTAGCTCATACCCGGTCGAGTCTATACTGCCAAGCCCTCTCCAGACCGCACTTGTTAAGTAGAAAACATCCTCCAAAGCCTTCTGTGCGTTTTTGTTTCCTTCGTAGTTTACGACCCGTTTGTAGCCGTTTTCTATTTTCGGTTTTTTATTGTTTATCTGTTTTAGAATCAACAAGACGGAAAGCAGAACATCAACCGATTCAAATCCTGCTGAAACACACGGTATATTAAAATCCTCTACAAATCTTTCATATACTTTTAATCCTGATATGGCTGATGCATGCCCCGGCAAAATCAAGCCGTCCATATTTATCTTACCGGATTTCAAAAGAGCATAAACCCCGTTTGGCGTGTATTTATGGGCGCTGTATATGAAAAAATTGCCGGGTATGTTAATATCCCTCAATGCACTTGCGGTTGGAGCAGCCGTTGTTTCAAATCCGCAGGCAAAGAATATGCAGGGCTTGGAGGCGCTTCTTGCCAACTCAATGGCATCAAAAACACTATAAACCATCTTGATGTCCGCACCGAGCGATTTTGCTTTGTAAAAAGACATCTCGGTGCCGGGAACTTTTAGCATATCTCCGAAGGTTAGAATTTTTACATTTTTACTTAGCGATAGGTTTATAACAGCATCAATGTCTTTTGAACTTGTAACGCAAACCGGACAACCAGGTCCGGCTATAACGGTAATGTTTTCAGGTAATAAATTCCTGATGCCGTACCTTACTATGGAGTTTTCGTGGGTTCCGCATATATGCATTATTTTTATAGGTTTATTGAGCTTCTCAGATTCGTTTTTTATGGCAATTGAGAGCTTGTTAACCGTATCCGGGTTGTTAAAAAGCTCAAGATTCACTGTTTTCACCAAACAGACAGGTTTCAATCAGTGCAAGATTTTCTTTTGCCTCTTTTTCTTCCAATTTTTCTATTGCACACCCGGCATGGACAACCACATAATCGCCTATTTTTAAATCATCAATCATATGAAAAAAACAGTGTCTTTTAACGCCACCTGCTTCAACAACACCATTCAATCCTCCGTCGTATATTTCAACCACTTTCATAGCTATCCCAAGACACATATATCCCCCTTTACATCACCATATTGGCAAAATAGACTTGACCTAACGCCAATCCTCCGTCATTAACGGGCGTTTCCGTATTGTAATATACCTTAAATTCGGCATTTTCAAGCATATTTTTCAGTTTAAAAAATATGATTTCGTTTTGGAAAACACCTCCGCTTAAAGCAACACTCTTTATTCCGGTAGCCTTTTTTATTTTTATTATGTTTTCAAAGAGCGCATTTGCAAATGTGTTGTGGAAAGCACAGGCTTTGTCTATATTTGGTTTTTTAACTATACTCAACAACGTTTCCTTAAAATCTATCTCAAAATCCTTAATTGCATAAGGAAGAAGGCTGCTATTTTTATGCTTCATAGCCTCATATTGTAATTTAATAGCTGATTCGGCTTCAAACGAGCTGATTTTACCAATTCCCAATATGGCACTGACAACGTCAAACAGCCTGCCTGCCGAGCTTGTTTTTATGGAATTTTTATGCGTAAATTCTATGGTTTTTATAACACCGTAATCGTTAGAGCATATATTTTTAGCAAAGTTCTCAAAATCACTACCCAATATATCGTACAGCCATAAAACGGCAAGTCTGTAAGGCTCTTTTATGGCTTTATCGCCGAATGCAAAAGGCATATATTTTATATGACCGATTCTTTCGATGTTTTTTGCTGTTTTTATAAAAAACTCCCCGCCCCATACATTGCCGTCGTCTCCATAGCCCGTACCGTCCATTATTACGCCTATTGCCTCTTCTATATTTTTTTCATATAAAACGGAGCAGAAGTGTGCTGCGTGATGCTGAACCTCAACCACGTTTTTGAAGTTTTGTCTTGCATATTCGCTTGAGAAATAACCCGGGTGTTTATCACATACGACCGCTTCGGGTTGTATATTAAAAAAATTAATAAAATCTTCCACTTTTTCTTTAAACTTCTTGTAATTCGGGTAGTTCTCAAGATTAGGTGTGTATTGAGACATTATAATTCTGTCTTTATCCGTTAAAGCTATATTGTTCTTTAAATCACCGCCGACAGACAGTATGCCGGGTTTTGTTTTTTTAAAAAAATAACCCGGTGCAAAACCCCTTGCGAAGCGGTAGATTAGCCTTTGATTGTCTGTAATTTGCACAATGGAATCTTCAAGCGGTCTGACTATCTTTCTGTTGTTTGTAAGAATGCAGTCTGCACCCGCAAAATTTAATGCTGAAATATCTTGATAAATAAGACTCTCTTCGGATATGTTTGCACTTGTTGCAACAATAAACTCGAAGCTGCCAAAATGAAACAAAAGCATATGCAGAGGAGCATAAGGCAGCATAGCTCCGATATACGGACTGCCAAAAACAGCACTGCCAAACCTGTTCGTTTTTGATTTTAATAAAACAATCGGTTTAATCTGTGATTGCAAAATTTTTTCTTCTTCACTGTTAACAAAGCACTGCTTTTTAATTGTTGACAAATCTCTTGCTATAAATGCGAAAGGTTTATTCTCCCTTTTTTTCAATAATTTTATTTTATCTATGGCTTTTTTGTTTAAAGCATCACATACAAGATGGTATCCGCCTATACCCTTTATAAGGATCACCTGACCGTTTTCCATAAATTTGGCGGTTTGTTTGATAGCTTCGATGTTTTTCGATATGACTTTTGAGCCTTTGATTAAGAAGTATGACGGACCGCAATCCTTACAGGCAATAGGCTCTGCGTGAAATCTCCTATTTTCAGGGTTGTTGTACTCATCTTCACACTTTTTGCACATCTTAAAACCCTTCATTGTTGTTTTGTTTCTGTCGTATGGCGAGTCGAAAACAATGGAAAAACGAGGACCGCAATCCGTACAATTGATAAAAGGGTGAAGATAGCGCCTGTTTGTTGTCTCAAGCAGTTCAATTGAGCATTTGTCACATATCCCCAAATCGGGCGGTAAAAAAACCCTCTCTTTACCAAAGCTGCTTTTTCTTATAAAAAACCTATTAAAAGCTTGTCGTTTTATACTGTACCGTTTAATGTCCATATTTTCTATTTTTGCATTCTTTGGAAGATTTTCTATAATTTTTCGCTTAATAAAATCACTATCCTTTTCAGTCTCAATGTATAACTCAACGCCTTTTGCAGAATTTCTTACCCATCCGCTCTCTTTTGAAAAGAGTTTGTATATAAAAGGTCTAAAACCTACGGATTGTGTTATGCCGTTAATCCTGAAAAAATAAGCTTTTTTCATCGCTACATATTATTCTTCTCGTATTTAAAAATCAATAAATACGGCAGTTGACAGGTACAGCTATCTCTGCGTTGAGTAAGTTTTGAAAAAATCTCTGAGTTTTAGCCACTTTTTACCAAAAGAAGCCCTTCCCGACAGATTATGATAAATTGCGTAGTCTTGCGGGCATTTCTTGTAGTATTTCTGGTGGTATTCTTCGGCTTTATAAAACTTTTGAGCCGGAAGGATAAGCGTTGTGATGGGTTTATTGAAAACGTCCGATTGTTCCACCTTTCTTTTTGATTTTTCGGCTGCAATCTTTTGTTCTTCATTCGTATAAAATATTGCGGTTTTATATTGGTTTCCCGTATCGCAAAACTGTCCTTCTTTATCTGTCGGGTCGATATTTGTCCAAAAAATCTCAAGCAGTTTTTCATACGATATTTTTTGAGCATTAAAAATAATTTTGATTGCTTCGTAGTGTCCGCTGTGTCCGTAACAAACCTGCTCGTATGTGGGATTTTCAAGGTATCCCCCGGTATATCCGCACTCTATGCTTAAAACCCCGTCAATTTTATCAAATGCAGCCTCCATACACCAGAAACATCCTCCTGCAAAAATCGCTACTTCAATCTTTTTGTTTCCCATATAATCAATTATAGGTTTTAAAGTGTTTTTTTCAAACAAACACATACCTTTTAAGCAGTATAAACACGAGTGATTAAAATTAATCTTATAAGCCGTATTGACAGCAGTGAGTTTTTATGGTACTGAGTAATTTAAGTAAATTTGTAAGTATGTTGGAGGATTGTTATGGTTGAAGAATTAAAACGTTCTGAAGGAGTGCTTGATAATCATAGCGCCGATGAGACAAAAAAAGAGCCGGATTCCTGCTCCGATATAGATGCCCGCTGTATAACATCTCATATTTGCTATAAATACTCATCTATGGTTATGGCAGGACTTATCGAAGCAATAGACTACTTTGCAGGAAGCCAAGGACCAAAGGTTTTGGTTAGAATATTGGCAAAAAGCATACCTTCACAAATGATGGAGGCTTTGGGCGTTAAACCTGAGAATATGAAAGACTTTTCCGAAGAAGATATGATTAAGCTGCTACCCGAAATGATAGCTCAAAAAGGCGGACCTAAGATAAAGATTGAAAAAAGCAGTGAAGGTGAGTATAAATTCGAACTTGAAGAGTGTCATTTTTTGCCCTATTCAAAATCCGAAGGGTTTTGTAATGTTACTGCGGGATTAATGCTTGGGTTTGCTCAATTTTTATCAGGCAAACCTATGGATATAAAGGAGATTCAAACAATTGCACACGGCGGCAGCAGGTGTGAATTTATGGCAACCGTTAAGAAATTGTAGATTAAAAACTTTTGAGGTATGGAGGTTTTATGATTATAGGTGTTCCCAAGGAGATTAAGCCCAATGAAAACAGGGTAGGGCTGATACCTGCGGGTGTTCACGAGTTTGTTAAGAACGGTCACGAGGTTTTGGTCGAAAAGAATGCGGGTGTGGGAAGCGGAATTAGTGATGATGAGTACGTAAAAGAAGGGGCGCGTATAGTTAAAACAGCCAAAGATATTTTTGAATCGGCAGAAATGGTTATAAAGGTTAAAGAGCCTCAAGCAGTTGAGATTGATATGCTTAAAAAAGACCAGATACTTTACACATATCTGCATCTTGCACCGGATAAGCCGCAAACTTTAGGGCTGATGGAAAAAGGCGTTGTTGCTATCGCCTATGAGACCATCGAGGTTGACGGCAAACTGCCTTTACTTGAACCTATGAGTGAGGTTGCAGGTAAAATGTCGGCTATTATGGCTGCATACTATCTTGCCAAACCCTACGGCGGAAAAGGTGTGCTCTCTGGAGGAGTTACGGGAGTTCACAGCGCCAAGTTCGTTATTTTGGGAGGCGGAACAGCAGGGCTAAATGCTGCAAAAGTAGCCAGCGGAATGGGTGCCAATGTCTGCGTTTTTGATATTAATATAGAAAGAATGCGCTATCTTGAAGATGTTTTACCGAAGAACTGTCAGATGATTATGTCAAATAAGGTAAATATTGAGCAAGAGATAAAAGGTGCCGATGCCGTTATAGGTACGGTTTTGATACCCGGAGCAAAGGCTCCTCATTTGATTACGAATGATATGCTTAAACTGATGAAAAAGGGAACCATCTTGGTTGACGTTTCGATAGACCAGGGCGGTTGTTTTGAAACGTCACACCCTACAACGCATCAAGACCCTGTTTTTGAGGTTGACGGAATCTTGCACTACTGTGTTGCAAATATGCCAGGGGCTTATGCAAGAACGTCCACATTTGCGCTTATAAACGCTACAATGCCGTTTGGGCTTTTAATAGCCAATCTCGGATGGAAGAAGGCAGCCCAAAAACATAACTGCATAGCAAAGGGTATAAACGTTGTTGAGGGGAAGGTGACCTGTAAGCCTGTTGCCGAAGCTCATAATTTCGAATATACGCCCATAGAAAGCCTATTGTAAACTTGTGAGAAAGCCCGTTATAATTTTGGGACCGACAGCCATAGGGAAAACATCCGTTTCCATAGAGCTTGCAAAAAAAATAGATGCCGAAATTATATCGTCCGATTCCGTGCAGATATATAAGTTTATGGATATAGGCAGTGCAAAGCCTTCTGCTGATGAACAAAAGCTGATTAAACACCATCTTATTGACATAAAGTATCCCGATGAAGTTTTTTCAAGCGGAGAATTTGTCAAATACGTTGAAAGCATAATTGAGGATATAAACAGAAAAGGCAAAAACGTAATTATTGTCGGCGGCGGAGGTTTTTACATAGACTCTCTTGTTTTTGGCATTGATAATGTAGGCAGGGTTGATGATAAAATCAAGAGATTTTTTGATGATATATGTTATGAACTTTCGCCGCCGTATCTCTACAATTTTTTAAAAATAATAGACCCAAAGTGGGCAAATTCCATTAACGAGAGGGATTGTCAGAGAATCAAACGCGGTTTAAGCGTCTATTTTAATTCCAAAGCCCCTCTAAGCTCCCTGTTTTCTAAGAGTAAACAAAAAACAGGTTTAGAGAGGTTTAAAATCTTTGTCCTCTATGCTTCCAAAGAATTTATCAATAAACAGATTGAAAAAAGGGTTGATAAGATGATTGAAAGCGGTTTCATAGAAGAGGTAAAAAGATTGGTAGATATGGGTTATGGCAATTCAAACTCTATGAAATCCATAGGTTATAAGGAAATTTTATCTTTTTTAAACGGTGAGACGGATAGAGAAACGGCAATTGAGCTTATCAAGAAAAACACCAAAGCATACGCTAAAAGACAGTTGACGCTTTTTAGAAGTCGTTTTTTGGATGCCGTATGGATTGATGTTGAAAAAGAGAACGCCCTTGAAGTTATGCTTGATTTTTGTAAGCCATCTGTTTGAGGCGTTCTATCCTTTTTTCCGTTGGTGGATGGGTAGAGAATAACGCCATCATACTTTTACCCTTAAACGGATTAACTATAAACAGATTTTCTGTGGCTGGCGAACCTCTCATCGGTATTTGCTGGGAATATGCTTCCAATTTTTCCAGAGCGTTTGCCAGAAACAGCGGATTACCCGAAAATTCGGCTCCCGCCTTATCCGCATCGTACTCCCTTGAACGAGAAATAGCCAACTGTATCAACATAGCGGCAATCGGGGCTACAATTGCCATAGCAAGCAAAATAAGAGGGTGTCCGTCATCGTCGTCCTGAGACAGTCCGCCGAATATGGCAGCCCATTTGACCATATTCGATAAAAACATTATCGTCCCTGCAATTGTTGATGCAACCGTAGATATTAAAATATCCCTGTGTTTAACGTGACCCAATTCGTGACCCAAAACACCCATAAGTTCTTCTTTTGAAAGCAGTCTTAACGCACCTTCAGTAACTGCAACAGCAGCGTGTTTTGGATTTCTGCCTGTTGCAAAAGCATTGGGAGCTTCTTGCGGGATTATGTATAATCTCGGCATAGGAAGATTTGCCCTTTTGGTTAAAAATTCAACTATTTCGTATAATTCCGGATATTCTTGTCTTGTTACAGGTTGAGCCCTATACATAGAAAGGGCGATTTTGTCTGAAAAAAAGTAACTTCCGAAGTTCATAATAAGTGCAAAAAAGAAAGCTATCTCAAGCCCGGTTCTCCCGCCGAGCATATTTCCTATAAGCAAAAACAGTCCGGTTAAAAGCGTAAGAAAAAAAGCCGTTTTAAGTGTGTTCATAGTAACCCCTCCCCACTTGAAACTTAAATACTCGAATACATAATATAGTTTGAATCGATGTAAAGTCAAGGTAAAGAATAATTCAATTTATGTACCGCAGTGTTAAAAACTGCATCATTTCCCACCCTATTTGTCAACTATTCACCAATCACTAACCACTATTCATCAATTCCCAGTTCGCCACTCAACCATTTAACCGTTTTTCTTTTCCCAAACACAACAAAATTATATTGCTCATAATGTCATTCACTTTCTTTATTTGCTAGCAACACAATTTTATTGTGTTATGGTTTTTGAAATATAGCTTTTTCTTTCAATTAAAAACAAAAGGATAAGTAAGGGTTTATTGCTCTTGCACCTCTTCGCTCTTTTATTGAATCCAAAATTATCTTTTTGCCTGTGCGTTTCATATTTTACCAACCACTAACCACCAACTTCCAACCGCTAATTACAGCCACTATTTACTGCTCGCCCATTCGACAACTTAACCCTTAATCATCTTTCACACTTCGTAGGTGTGAAAAAAAAGGGGGGGGGAAAGAGAAGGTAAAGCAAGAAGACAACTCCCATTTGCAGTACCTTCTCACCCCGTTATTTTCTATTTCACATTTTTTAATTTTTCAAAATAGTATATTTTTGCTATTACGTTTTGCGGGTCTAATACGAGAATGTTGCCAAATACACTTTTTGCGTATTTTTTTCTACCCTCTGCGTAATAGATAAGCCCGAGCTGATCTAAAAAATTTACATCCGTAGGATAAAGAGCAAGCATTTTATTAACAACCTTTTTTGCCTGAGTCAGTTTGTTCTCTTCTCTGAGTGCTATAGATAGTCTCAAATTAGCATAGTAGTTATAGTAATCAACCTTTATAACTTTATACATTAAGCTTTCAACGCTGCTCCATCTTTTTTGAGCCATCAACGGTAAAGCCATTCCGAGTGCAGGTTCTATTGAGGAAGGTATAATGTATTCGGCATTTTTATAGTATTTTATTGAATTAGCATATTTTTTATCTAAGTAGTACAGCCAACCGAGTCTTAAATTCACCGTGTATCCTTGCGGATATTTTTCATAAACAGGCATAATAGACCTAATGGCATCTTTACTATCCCCCATTTTTTCATAGTTGTATGACTGGTAGTAAGCTTTAACTACCTGCTTGTTGCTGAGATTAACACACGATGCCTGGAAAGGAAGCAGAGAAAAAATAAGCAGCCACACTAAAGATTTTTTGTGTTCAATTTGCGTTAAAATAGCTTTAGCCATTTTCGCACCTCCTCAAAATAATTTTTGTTTTTTTCGATTCTACCGCTAATGTTGAAAATCCTTTTGTTTCATGTAGTTTAACATAGGTTTTAATATCGTAGGAATCTATGAAGCCCGTGATTTCATCTTCACTTGTAAATTTATACATACCTTTTATGATACAATCCGAAGGTCTGAAGTAGCTTTTCAAAAGCATAATATCTTTTTTAACTCCCTTAAGTACCAAATGTGTCGGAAGACAGTCTTCCCACTTTATTCCCTGTTTGTAGCCTAAAGGTACCCTTGGAAGAGCAAGAAAAAGAGATTTGAGTTCTTGGTCTAATTTGCCCTCAATTCTGTTTATGTAGAATGTTCCTTCCCACTTGGTAAAGTATAATCTGCTATTTTCTCCTTTAAAATAGAACTCGCCGTTACTGTCCATTTTTACGGATAATTGAATGTTTTTTAATTTAGAGCCGTTTTTCTCAACTTCAAACTCAATCTCTTCGTCCAATAAAAATGACATTTTAAAATCCATAATTTTGTCTGTGAATACAGGTGTTAATTTTTCATTTTCTTTTGGAATATCATTGGAGTGATAGTTATTATCCGCATCGATGTATTGAACAAAGCTAAAAGGAACCGTAGGAGCACCTATGTTGTTTGCCAGTTGCGTATGTACATGCAGATGAGGCTGTGGGGAATATCCTGAATTACCGCATAAAGCCAATACTTTGCCTCTTTCCACCCAATCACCCTCTTGTACCTTTACAGAGCCTTTTAACAGGTGGCACATCAGAACATAAAATCCTCTTTCATCATAAATCAGGATGAGATTTCCCCAGTTATTGTCCTTGTTTATTGTTCCTATAGGGTTGTCATCTATATCATTAACTATTTTAATCACTCTTCCTCTGACAGGTGAAAGAACAGGCTTCCTAAAACAGTAATAATTATCTGTAATTTTTTCATTTTCGCTGTATGTATCACCGTTTTCATCCGTTATTACGAAATCTACGGCATACATCCAGGCACCTTTGTGAGTCCACTTACCGTTTATTCCCTGCCAGACGGACCACTCACCTGAGAAAGGCAGAAACAGTGTCCTGTATGTTCCCTGAAATCTATTATTGTAAGTTAAATAGTGGTCTAACGTTTTTTCGGGTGTTCCTCTATAGTATTTTGTTATTAATGGGAAATTCAACAATCCCAACACGTATAAAAACATCATAGAAACAGCATTAAAGGGTAGGGTAAAAACAGGGACACCGTATTGGTACCATATTTTCTCAATTGCGTATAAAAAAACGGAAGATGTTATCACGGCGGTCATTGATATTGCATAACTTTTTATGTTAGGTATTAAAAATACCCCACCAAGAGCCATAGCTATCAGTATAAAGTTAAAAGAGTTTATATTGCTAAATGCTTGTGCAAAAGAGCCGGTAAAAGCGGCAACTGTTAAACTCCCCGCAAGATATCCTGATAAAGCCAGAAAAAACAGTATTCGTGATACGAATAATATGGCTACCAGTATAACAAAACCGCTTATAATGTTTGGAAGAAAAACAATAGCTCCCAAAGACCTCGTAAATCCGCTAAACCATAAAGGCAGTTGGTTTATCCAGCTAAAAAGCGGAGTTTGGGGATAAAATCCGTTCACAAACAGGTTGCTGTATTGACTTGATGCCAAATATACTACACAGCTCACAATAACAAAAGGCAAACTCAGTGCGGGTAGTCTTAAATACTGATACAATATGGTAGCCAAGCCAAATGTAATTAAAAATGTAACGACACCCGATATTGATACAAGGAAGAGGGTTAAAAGGTTAAACTTAAATAGATAACCTATGGATAAACCCACCAACAACGGATTGTATGTATAAAATCCCGATGAAAGAAATTGCTCTTGCATACCTAAAAATTTTGCAAAAATATAAGAACTGACAACGCACAGAAGACCTGAGATGCCGACATTCGGATTGATAAATGAGAGAATTAAAAGAAATATACCTACAAAATATTTATCTACAAAGAAGATTCCCGCGTAGCTACCTATTATTGATTTTGTAAATTCTTTATAGTTTTTCATTTATCAAACTTATATCTTTCAGGTAGAATTTCTTGTTCTATAATATTGTTTATATCTTCTTTTTTCCTGATAAGTTGAGCTTCTCCATCTTCCGATATCATACAGACAGCAGGCCTGTATGTTATAAACTGCATCCATTGAGTTACATTGTAAGCACCCACCGGTGAAATTATCAGCTTCATTCCCCTTTCTAACGGCGGCAGATTGACAGATTCATCAATTACATCTATATTCATACAAAGCGGACCGTTAATCATGCTGGGTTCTGCCGTACCGCTAACCTCTCTATCCATTTCTATATTGAATTTATACCAAAAAGAGGTGAACAGGCTGTTTACACCGGCATCGATAACATAAGCTCTCGTTCCGTCCGGCAGCCTCTTTATAGCATGCACTGTAGTTATTAAGTAGCCGGTTGTATCCACAATTGCTCTTCCGGTCTCTAAAATTAGTTTAGGAAAATCGTTTGGTTTTAAACTTTCAAGCAGTGTATCGCATACAGCTTCGGCAAACTCATCTATTGCTGGAACAACAACTTCAGGTGGAAGATACACGCCCTTTAATCTGTTTTTTGAAGGAAAACCTCCTCCAATATCCAAATACTCTATTTTATAGCTGAATTTATCCTCGATTTTGTAAGCGAAATCAACCATTTTTTTGACTTCTTGGGCATAGGCACTCGGTTCTAAAATAAAAGTACCTATGTGACAGTGCAGTCCGCTGAGTATTAAATGACCACCGTAGCTTATCCTTTTTACGGCGTCCAATGCCTGCCCGCTTTCCAAATTGAATCCGAACCTTGACCATTGAGGGACAATCCCGGTATCCATATTTATTCTAATGCCGACCTTTATCTTTTTGTTCAGTTTTTTGGCAACATCTTCCAAATCCTGTATTTCTTCAAAGTGGTCTATATTTATCATAGCACCGTCTTCTGCTGCTTCCTCCAAGCTTTGCATAGATTTAAAAGGACCGTTGTATATTATGTTTCTGCCGTTTATGCCGAGTCTTTTGGCTTTTTTATATTCAAACTCAGAAACCACCTCCGCAATAGCACCCTCCTGATGCAAAATGCTGCATATAGCATCAAGGTAATTTGTTTTATAAGACCAGCCGAAGAGTACATTCGGATAGCGATTTGAAAATGAGTTATATAATTTTCTGTAACTTTTTCTCAATTCTTTTTCGGAAAAAACAAATAGCGGGCTGCCGTATTGTTCCGCCAATTCTTCAACGGCAACACCGTCAATATCCCTTCTTATATGTTTAAAAACTCCAGTACCAAATTTATTCATAAATCCTGTTTGTAATTTCTTAATTATGGGTTTTTCATAAATTTCACTATTCATAAACTCTCTCCTTTCATTGTGATTTTTTGGAATAAAGATAAATCAGTTACTATATCATATGTGTATCTGACATAAAGTTTACCGGCTTCATACTTTTCGGTTTTTTCAAAGTCCATTTCAAATGTTTTTTTAACCATTTTAGCAGGGAGGTTGATGCCCACACCCGTAGCAAAATATATCCAAGCTGGAAATCTTGGATTTATCTCAATTAGATAAATGTCGTCGCTGTCAACTATACATTCCAGTTCAAATGCTCCTTTCCATTTAGTTTTTTCTGTGAAAGTTTTTGAAAGCTCAAATAATCCGCCATTTTTAACCGTAACACCTGTCCATATTTTTCCAAGGCTCGTTATCCAGAGCTTTTTTATCGCAACTATGCCTAAATCACCACCATCTCCGTCTCCAACGCCAACCACATTCATCTCTTCTCCGCTTACGACCTGTTGAACAATAACCGGATATCCCCATTCCGCCACAATTTTTCTGAAAAATCCCGCTGCCTCCTGATGAGTGTATGCTCTATATGCTTTATAAAAAGCACCCTTCACCATTATCGGGAGCCCTAACTCCTCAATAGCTTTTGTAAGCTCGTCATAAGATGTAACCGTTTGGGATTTTGGCGTTTTTATACCAATTTTAGAGCCCATCTCTTTCAATTTTGCTTTGCTTCTCAAAGTGAACTGCTCTTGGGTAGGTATAAATGTTTTTATGCCCTGTAATTCCAGTTTTTCTTTTGATTTTATAAAAAGTGGCATTTCAGCATCAAGGGTAGGGATTATCATATTTATTCCCGTTTTATTTTTTATATAAAGCAATCTGCTTATGTATTCTTCTTCAGATGTTGACGGATAGGGTAGAATGAAGGAATTATCAACAAGCCAGTCCATATATATTCCAGGTTCCATTGCATCATAAGCTAATCCGACTATTTCGACATTTAAATCTTGACACTCTTTCAAACTTCTAATTACGCCCATACCCGGTCCGGGGTTGTCAATAGCATTTATTCCTGTTACGCCAATACATAGCTTTTCCATTTTTTTCACCTTTACTTACTTATAATAGAGAATGGGTTCTTAATTGTTCCACGAAATCCCTGATATCTTTTAAAGCAGCTGAAGTCTCAATGTTAAACCGTTCCGATATAGTTTTTGCTATCTCCTCTTCGCTTTTTCCACTTTTTAACTCATTCAATATTAAAACCCCTGTTTTATTCGTTGCATAGCTGCTTCCGGCATAAGGGTCAAAAATAAATCCCTCATCATTTATTGCAAGTTGTTTTAACCTCTCCATACACATCACCTCCAAATTTATTGATATAAGTTTATAATAAAATTGTGAAAAAATTGTGAAAAATTAAAGATACTGTCAACTTTTGATAGCAACACAATTTTATTGTGTTATGGTTTTTGAAATATAGCTTTTTCTTTCAATTAAAAACAAAAGGATAAGTAAGGGTTTATTGCTCTTACACCTCTTCGCTCTTTTATTGAATCCAAAATTATCTTTTTGCCTGTGCGTTTCATATTTTACCAACCACTAACCACCAACTTCCAACCGCTAATTACAGCCACTATTTACTGCTCGCCCATTCGACAATTTAACCCTTAACCATCTTTCACACTTCGTAGGTGTGAAAAAAAAGGGGGGGGGTGCGCAATACGCAAAGTTTCTTGTAGAGTAAATACTGTTTGCTCTATCAAAACTGTTTTATTCGTAATGTCATTTAATTTCTTTAAATGCTATCAAAACAATTTTGATACCGACATAACAGATATATTTGATATTTTTATTTTTCCGAAGAAAGTTGTTTCTGTAAAAACGTTCTTTATTTGTTAGTTACCATCCGCTATTCACCAATCACTAATTACCGGCCACCAATTCCCAATTCACCACTCAACCTCTTTTCACACCTACGAAGTGTGAAAAGAGGCGTTGATGTCAATGGAGTGTTGCTTTTAAAAAATTTTTTCTTGACAACTCCTTTAAATATGGCGGTAATGTCAACTTAATTGTGTCACCCCCTCCTTTTTAGTAATTGCCTCTTTTTGAACAGTGTTTCCATTCTATTCAAATACCTCTCTTATAATATCTGAATATCTCAATTTTCTTTCTTGATATTT
>JALVUQ010000073.1 GCA_027035575.1 Desulfurellales bacterium
CAATAACAGCAAAAAAGATAAAGATAACGACAATACCGATACAATAAAGAAATCTTCTTATAGTAAGGACTACGGAAAACTAAAAGGTAAAAAAATAGGCAATAAAACCCATAAGATCAAAGACAGACCCTGATGCAAGACTTGCAAGAAAATCACATACATAAACCACCCTGTCTCATCTTGACAACTACCTTATGGATAACAAGAACAGGATTATATTGGGAGTATGTGTAGATATACCTGGTAAAAAGAGCGAAACCTCATCCGCTCTTTCTCTAATTGTCAAGCGCAATCCAAAACTACACCAATACGCCCCGCAAAAGTGCACCATCCCTTCCCCTTTTCTGAGTCTTAAATCCTAAGGACTAAAATCCAAAAGCCCCGCCTTTTTCTTCTGTCTCAGTCTATAGCTTTCCCCTTTGATGTTAATGATGTAGCTGTGATGAATTAGCCTATCCAATATAGCGGTAGTTAAACCCTCATCATTGTTCAAAACCTCCTTCCATCTTATAAATGACAGATTGGTAGTTATTATAATAGACCCCGTCTCATACTTCTTGTTTACTATCTGGAATAACAGATTGGATTGCTTCTCATTGAGCTTGAAGTAGCCGAATTCATCGATAATAAGCAATCTTGGTGAACTTATCACCTTCTTTATGTATGAATCCAATCTGTTCTGCGTTTCTGCCACCTGGAGTGTAATTGCAAGGTCAGCCATTGTTATGAACTTTGTCTTTATCCTCTTTTGGGTTGCAGCATAGCCTATGGCTATAGCAAGGTGTGTCTTTCCTGTTCCAGATGGTCCAATTAGGAGTATGTTTTTTGCCTCACCAACAAAACGCATTGTCATTATCTCGTTTATCAGCGTCTTATCCAAAGAAGAGAATGAAAAATCAAACGTATCCACTGTCTTTATCTTTGGAAACCCTGCAAACTTCAAGATTGTCCGTTTTGACCTTTCGTTCCTTGTCTCATACTCAGACTCAAGCAGAAGGAGTAAGTATTCAGAGAAGGAGAGGTTCTCTTTTGCAGCCCTATCGGACAAAGAGCCATAGGTACTTAGAATACCGCTTAAATTTAACTTATTACAGTATTCTTCTATCCTCGTATTAACCATTGCCATTCTCCGCAAAGAGGAGCTTTTCGTATTCATCTATCTTTGTGTAGTATGAGACATCGATATTGGCGTAAATTTTATTTGTCTTTTCAATGGCTTCTTTAACTTTATTGTTGTTTTTATCTTTCTCTTTCTCTCCATCTCCATTCCCATACTTAGCAGCCAAACCAGCCGGTATCGTAGTCAAAAACCCATACTCCTCTTTCAGCATATCAAAGGGTCTTCTCTTTGTTGTTGCATGGATTCTGTTGTTCGCTGTCTCAAGCCAGGAGAAGATGTATGAATTTAGAAGCTCAGGAGTTATCTCTAAATTGGTATTTTTTAGTTTCGCCCTTAGGGGCTTGTAGAAGTTGTTCTTTAGGTATGAGTTAAATCTTTCTACCTTTCCCTTTGTTTTTGCCCTGTATGGTTTGCAGAGCTTTGGGATAAATAAGCCTTTTGAGAAGTCAAGGAAATCGTTGTTTATCCCGTGTCTGTTTTTGCCGTATTTATCCCTTTGTATTACAACGGATTTTAGGTTATCATAGAGTACGGTCTTTGGCATTCCGCCAAAGTAGTCAAATGCTTTAATGTGGCAGGAGCAAAATGTGTCCTGTCGCATATTATCTGTAAAATAAGCAAAAGCTGTTCTTGAATAACCCAAAACCATAACAAATGCATAAATGGGCTTTTTACCTGACCTAATGGTTGTCCAGTCAACCTGACCCTGATAGCCCTTACCGGTTTCAAACCTGATTATTTCATCATTATTTTCACCTCTTTTTGAACTGATGCTGTCGTAGATTGTTTTTGTGTGCTTCTGTAGTGTCCTTA
>JALVUQ010000074.1 GCA_027035575.1 Desulfurellales bacterium
CTTAAAACAACCTTTGCTTTGTTGTCTATTGCGTATTTTATCGTATATAACGCCTGCTTTATTCTGTTGTCATCGGTAATATTGGAGTTATCGTCCATAGGCACGTTAAAGTCGCACCTTATAAAAACGGTTTTATCGGTTATATCAACATCGTTGATATATTTCATCTATACAAAATCCTTTAATCTAAGCATCAAATCTCTCAACCTTGAAGAATACCCCCATTCGTTATCATACCAGGAGAGCACCTTCACCATTTTTTTATCGATAACCATAGTGCTCATTGCATCGAATATGCTTGAGTGCGGATTTCCGTTTAAATCTTTCGATACAACCGGTTCTTCGGTATATTCCAATATGCCTTTTAAGTTTGTTTGCGCCTCTTTTTTAACGGCGGCGTTAATTTCTTCGATTGTCGCATCCTTTTCAAGCTCAACAACCAAATCGACCAAAGACACATTTGAGGTTGGAACCCTGATGGAAATTCCGTCTAATTTACCCTTCAACTCAGGCAGCACAAGCCCTACGGCAATTGCCGCTCCGGTTGTCGTAGGTATGATATTCTCAGCCGCAGCCCTTGCTCTTCTTAAATCAGAGTGGGGCAAATCCAGTATTCTCTGGTCATTTGTGTATGAATGGACGGTTGTCATCAATCCCTTTACTATTTTAAATTTATCGTTAAGCACTTTTGCGACGGGAGAAACACAGTTTGTTGTGCAGGAAGCATTTGATAAGATATCGGTATTTTTGAAATCGAAAGTTTTATCGTTAACGCCGAGCACAACGGTAGGCACATCACCGCCCTTTGCAGGTGCACTTATTACAACCTTTTTGGCTTTTGCTTTTATGTGTGCCGATGCCTTATCTTTACTCCTAAAAAGCCCTGTGGATTCAAGAACAACATCAACACCAAGCTCTCCCCAAGGGAGGTTTGCAGGGTCTTTTTCAGCGTATATTTTTATCTTTTTCGAATCAAACAGTATGGCATCATCCTCATAACCTATTTCGTTATTCCTCAATACGCCGTGAACCGAATCGTATTTCAAAAGGTGCGCCAATGTCTTTGCATCCGTTAAATCGTTAATAGCAACAATATCTATATCATCGTAACCTATTGAGGTTCTGAAAAAAGCTCTTCCAATCCTTCCGAAACCGTTGATTGCTACCTTCAACTTACCACCCCCAAAAATTATTTGCGCTAAAGATTATAATAATTAACCCTCTTTTTCAAGAGGAAACTCTGTTTTTTAAGGATTTTGCTTGAATAAAAGCTGTGCAATAATTATACTAAGCAAAAGAAAGGGGAGGTGAAAATGAATATACAAGACTATAAGATAACCCAAATAAGCGTATTTATAGAAAACAAAAAAGGAAGGTTCTATAACGTCACAAAAACAATGAAGGATGCCGGTGTAAACATAAGAGCTATGAGTCTTGCCGATACTATGGATTTCGGTATATTGAGATTTGTGGTTGACAAACCCAAAGAGGCATACGACGCTTTGATGGATTCGGATTTTATCGTTAAAAAAAATGAGGTTGTGGCAATAGCCGTTAAGGATGAAAGCGGCGGTTTAAGCGAGCTTTTGAATACAATCAGCAATCTTGATTTGAATATTGAGTATATGTACACGTTTGTTAATGCACTTGAAAATAAAGCCGTTATGCTGTTTAAGTTTGAGGAAATCGACGAAGCCATAGAAAAACTTTCAACCGCAAACGAAGAGCTGTTAAAAGAAGAATTTTTTAGAAAGATTTAGGAGATTTTATGTTCTGGAATAAAGACAGAGAAACGATGTCCCGTGAGGATATAGAAAACCTTCAGATTGAACTTTTGAAAGAAAAGATAGAGTACGCATACAACAACGTTCCTTTTTACAGAAAAAAGTTTGATGACTTCGGAATAGACAAAAGCAGCATAAAAACCATTGAGGATATAAGAAAACTGCCCTTTACGACAAAAAACGATTTCAGAGATAACTACCCTTTCGGTCTTTTTGCTACGGATATGAAACAGATTGTAAGAATTCATTCATCAAGCGGAACGACTGGCAAACCTACCGTTGTCGGATATACTAAAAACGATTTGGAAACCTGGACAAACCTCATAGCAAGAATTGCCAAAGCTGCCGGCGTAACGGATGAGGATATCGTTCATATAGCTTTCGGGTACGGATTGTTTACGGGCGGATTCGGGCTGCACTACGGGCTTGAAAAGATAGGAGCCGCAATAGTTCCGGCATCAAGCGGCAACACAAAAAGGCAAATAATGTTGATAAAAGATTACGGCGCAACCGTTCTTGTTTGCACTCCGAGCTATGCCCTGCATATTGCTGAGGTGGCTAAAGAAAGCGGAATTGACATAGCAAAAGACCTCAAACTGCGTATAGGTATGTTCGGGGCTGAGCCCTGGAGCGACCAGATGAGGAAAAAAATAGAAGAAGAGCTAAATATTAAGGCTTACGACAACTACGGTTTAAGCGAGATTATGGGACCGGGCTTTTCCGGTGAATGCGAAGAGCAAAACGGTATGCACATCGCTGAAGATAACTTTATAGCTGAAATTATAAATCCAGAAACAGATAAACCAGTTAAAGAAGGGGAGTATGGTGAGCTTGTTATAACCACTTTAACCAAAGAGGCTCTTCCCGTTTTCAGATATAGAACGAGGGATATAACTAAAATAAGCACAAAACCGTGTTCTTGCGGAAGAACGTTTGCAAAGATGTCCAAACCTATAGGTAGGACAGACGATATGTTGATAATCAGGGGTGTAAACGTGTTCCCCAGCCAGATAGAGGAGGTGCTGTTTAATATAGAAGGAGTTTCCCCTCACTATCAAATCATTGTGGATAGAAAGGGTGCTTTGGATGTTGCAACGGTTATGGTGGAGGCAAACGCCAACCTGTTTTTTGATGAAATGAAAAAACAGAAGCAATTTTTGGATAATATTAACTACGAACTAAAGAGCGCTTTGGGAATAGATGTCAGCGTAAAACTTGTAGAGCCGCACACCATAGAACGCAGTATGGGTAAGGCAAAAAGGATAATAGACAACAGGAAATTTTAAAAATGGACAGAATGTGGGCGCCTTGGCGCATAGGGTATATTCTCTCGGATAAAAAAGAGGATGGGTGCGTGTTTTGCAATGCGTATCGAGCAGGTAGCGATAAAGAGTATCTTGTTTTATTGCGCTCGAAACACTCATTCATAATAATGAACAAATACCCCTATAATGCGGGTCATATAATGATTGTTCCAAACAGGCACATAGACACCTCTTTGTCTTTAGAGCCTCAAGAGCAGCTCGATATGTTCCGTTTGGTAAACAAAGGTTTGGATGCCCTAAAAAAAGCTCTAAAGCCCGACGGATTTAATCTCGGAATGAATTTGGGCAGGGTTGCGGGAGCCGGTATTGACGACCATATACACATTCACATAGTTCCGAGGTGGAACGGGGATACAAACTTTATGTCAACCGTTGCCGATGTTAAGGTTATATCCGAATCCATAGAAGAGACATACGAAAAAATAAAAAAATATTTGGAAGGATAGTCTATGAAGATTGTAAGAATAGTTTTGATTGTGATAATTTTGGCTCTTTTGGGGCTTTTTATACTGTACAACAACCAATTTGTGAGCGTAACCTATTTAAGTGTCAAGTTTGAGAATATGCCTCTTTGGCTTGTTGTATTCATATCCGTTTTTATCGGCATTTTTATCGGTTGGTTTTTTATGTTCGTTGACGAACTGTCCATAAAGAAAGAGGTTAAAAGCAAAAACAAGGAGATAAAAGCCTTAAAAGACGAGATAGCGAAGCTCAGACAATTGACAATAACAAAAGAGTAAGACTATGCATCTGAATATAGATTTTATAAATACTTTTTTAGGACATCATTACACTTTATTTGTTGTTTTGCTTGCGTTTTTTTTGGGAATCCTTTTTTCTTATGTTTGGTTTTTGGGCAAGAACAAGAAGGATAACCTCGACAAAAAGAAACTCGAAAGCTATGTCAAGGGCATAAACTACATAATAGAAGACGATACCGACAAAGCAATAGAAGAGTTTACAGAGACCGCCAAGCTTGACCCGGATTTGATAGATATTTACGTAAGTATCGGCAATCTTTTCAGGAAAAAGGGTGAGATAAACAGAGCTTTGATTATACATAAAAGTCTTATGGTCAGACCTCACCTTAACAAACAGACAAAGCTCAAACTATACATAAACATAGGCGTTGACTACAGAAAAGCCGGGCTCTATGACAGGGCGAAAGAGTACTTTAAAAACGCTTTATCCATTGACCCTAAAAATCAGCAGGCGAAAAAATTGCTCTATGAGGTATATGAAGATTCAAAGGATTGGGAAAACGCTCTGGTGTGGTATAAAAGATTTTCAAAGGGTGATGAGCACAGGCTTGCTCATATATTGACCGAGATAGGTAAAGAGAAATTAAAAGAAAACGATTTAAACCAGGCAAAAAAAAGTTTTGAAAAAGCCTTAAAAACCTACGATAATTGCGTTGACGCTCGCTTAAAACTCGGAGACGTTTTTATGAGTATGGGTAATATCGACAAGGCTTATAAGCAGTGGGAGCAGGTTTGTAAGATAAACCCCGGATTAACGGATATTGCCTTGTCTAAAATAAACGATATAGAGGCTTTGAAAAAGGTCATTAAAAACCTTCTTGTTGAGTTTCCCGATGATAAATACATACTGTTTTTTTGCGCCAATCACCTGTTTAATATAAACGAAAAGAAAAAATCCCTGTCTTTATACAAAAAACTCATAAAAAACGGTGTAAAGCCCGATTCGGTATTTAAAAAGTTTATACAGATAGAAAGGGATAAAATGCCGAACTTTATTTTGGAATTCATAGATAAAGAGCAGGACAGATATGCCAGATATACCTGCACGAATTGCGGATATTCGACGCACAATCACTTTTTCTTATGCCCCAAGTGCAGACAGTGGGATAAGGTGAAGGTGGAGATACTGTAAATGCTGTATGCTTTGGAAGGGACTGTAACCGATAAAGAAAGTCTTTTTGTTGTCGTCGATGTAAGAGGGATTATGTTTAGGGTTTTTATACCCCTATCAACCTATGTGAAGCTGCCGAGCGAGGGCAATATGTGTAAACTTTACACCGAGATGATTATCGGCGAAAAAATGGTAAGACTGTACGGATTTTACACAGTTGAAGAAAAAAATCTTTTTAATGCCCTTAGAAAAATATCCAAAATAGGTCCTCAAACCGCTATTTCCGTTCTATCCAGCCTTTCGATAGAACAGTTTTATCAAGCCGTGTCCAATAAGGATGAGAAAATATTGACGACCGTTCCAGGCATAGGGAAAAAAACGGCTTTGTCCATCATTGTAGAGTTTGCCTCAAAATTACCCGAGCAGGAAAAGTTTGACAGAATAGTCTATGACGCCATAGAGGTTCTTGAAAATATGGGCTTTCCGAAATCTCACTCCGTTAATGTGGTAAAGACCGTATATGAACAAAACCCTGCAATTTCTCTTGAAGATTTAATAAAAGAGTCTTTGAGAATTTCCAAGAAAAATGTCCGTTAAAATTTACAGCGTAACCCAGATAACAAAACTTATTAAGGACATTCTTGAAGCTAACTTTTACGGAATATGGGTAGAGGGAGAGGTATCCTCCTTGCGCTACTCATCTACAGGGCATTTATACTTCTCGCTTGTGGACGAGAGAGCATCTTTGGGCGTGATTGTTTATAAAAACAGACTTAAAAATATACGGTTTGAGCTGAAAAACGGTATGAAAGTTGTCATCTTCGGTTCTTTAAGCCTGTATTTGAAAGGCGGAGAGTATCGAATCGTAGCAGAGCATATCAGACTTTCCGGAGCAGGAAAGAAGTTCTACGATTTGGAGAAGCTGAAACAGGAGTTTAAACAAAAAGGGTATTTCGACAGAAAAAGAGCAGTACCCCCATATCCGCAAAAAGTTGTCGTTGTCACAAGCCCCACAGGGGCGGCAGTTCAGGATATAATCAATATTATAAAAAGAAGGGGTGCAGGCGTTGATATTTACATATATCCCGTAAGCGTGCAGGGAGAAACCGCAAAAGAATCTATTTTAAAGGCGTTTAGAGAGATAAACGAAATTGATAAAACCGACCTGGTTGTGCTTGCAAGGGGCGGTGGTTCAAACGAAGATTTGTGGATATTCAACGACCCAGATATTGCAAAAGGGTTTTTTGATGTCAAATTTCCTACAATCAGCGCAATAGGGCACGAAACAGACTTTACACTGTGCGATTTTGTAGCTGATTTAAGGGCTGAAACTCCGTCTGCTGCTGCCGAATTGATTACGAAATCTAAGGTTGAGATGTTGGAAAACATAAAAAAATTCAAACGTATCCTCGGATTGAATATGCAGAGAATTTTAAATACAAGCAAGAGACAACTCACGCTATACTCTAAAATGAGATTTAGCTTGAGAATAGACGGTTTTATCGGCAATAGGATTTTATACTTAGATAACCTCGAACAAAAGATAAACTCATCCGTTTTAAATAAAATAGCCTCCAAAAACTCACAAATTCAGAAGCACTTTAATATAATAATAAGGAATTCGCCCTCAACAAAACTAAAAACGATAAAACACAAAACGGAGCTGTTTCAATATAAAATCGAGGGAAAGATTAAAGCAATACTGGAAAACGGAAAAAAGAGTTTGAATATTTACAGCTATAAACTGACATCATTAAACCCCGAAAATATTCTAAAAAGAGGTTATACAATGACAACCGACATACAAGGCAAGCCGTTGAAGTCGGTTAATGAAGCAAAGAAAAACAGTTATATAATCACACGCTTTTTTGACGGTAGTATAAAATCAACACTGAAAAAGTAAATAAAAAAGCGAGAAAGGACTAAAAAAGCCCTTTCTCGCCAAGAAAAGATTAGTATGTTCTTTTCAGAATCTCTTTTTGCAGCATTCCTATTGCTTTTGTCGGGTTGAGTTCCTTCGGGCAAGCGCTGATACAGTTCAATATGGTATGGCATCTCCAAACGCCGTGTATATTGTTAACTGCATCCAATCTCTCATCGGAGCCCTCATCCCTTGTATCAAAGACAAATCTTGCAGCATTTATCATAGCTGACGGTCCGAGATAGTCAGGATCAGCCCAGTATGACGGACAGGAGCTTGAGCAACATCCGCATAAGATACACTCATAAAGACCGTTTAGCCTCTCCCTGTCTTCAATGCTTTGAAGCCTTTCCCTTCCCGGAGGCGGATTTTTCTCAATTAGGTAGGGCTTAACCACATAATATTTGTTAAAGAAATCTTCAAAATCGCAAACGAGGTCTTTGATTATGGGAAACCCCGGAAGCGGTTTTATGACCAAAACGTTTGAGTTGTAGTCTTCGATGTGAGACATACAGGAAACGGTATTTACACCGTTAATGTTCATACCGTCAGAACCGCAAACACCTTCACGGCAGCTTCTTCTGTATGTAAGAGTCGGATCCTGCTCCCATTTTATCTGGTTTAAGCCTGTTAAAACCATCATTCCTTCTCTTCTTATTTCTACCTCATAATCCTTATAGTAGGGAGCTTTGTCTTTTTCCGGGTCATATCTGAAAATCTTAAATACTACTTTATCTCCAACATGTAAAGCCATCTGTTCTCCCCCTTTTTAATAAACTCTCTTCTTAGGCTGGAAGGTTGGAGCCGTAAGAGGTTTCTGTCTAACAGGTTTATATTCCGTCACTACGCTTCCATCCTCTTTCCAGTAAGCAGCAGTGTGAACCATCCAGTTAGCATCATCCCTTTCGGGATAGTCGTCTCTGTAATGAGCTCCCCTGCTTTCTTTTCTGTTATATGCCGCAACCGTTTCTATCTTTGATACATACAGCATATTTTCCAAATCGAAGTATTCGCAAAGTTCCGTATTGAACACTTTACTCTTATCGGACAAACCGACTTTTTTGAATTTTTCGAAGTATTCATCCAGTCTTGCAAGCTGCCTCTTCAATCCTTCCTCTATCCTGAAGACCGACATATCAGCCTGCATCGTATCCTGGAGGTCTTCCCAAATTTCATCCATCTTAACCGTTCCCTCAGGACCGTCAAACAGTTCGTTAAGTTTATCCATAACATCCTTTGCATACTTATCCGCAACAAACTCTTCGGGAGGATTCGGGAATGTAGGATTCTCATCCAAAATCCATCTTGCTGCGTGTCTTCCCGCCTCTTTACCTGTGATGACCAAGTCAAGAAGTGAGTTGCAGCCGAGTCTGTTTGCTCCGTGCAGAGAACCGCATCCAACCTCACCGGCAGCATACAGTCCCGGAATCGGAACCTCTTTATTATCTTTATCCCAGTCAACAACCTGACCGTGAATATTTGTAGGTATTCCGCCCATATG
>JALVUQ010000075.1 GCA_027035575.1 Desulfurellales bacterium
CCTGCCTGCATACAGGGAAAAAGCATCCTTGGACAATGAGCAAAATGCAATTTTGATTGAAGATGAACTGAAAAGGAAAATTGTTGTGGTTCAAATAGCAGGTCTTGTTGCAAGAAGAATAGTGTGTTACAAACAACCTAAAGATGATGTCAAAAAAGGAGAGATAATCGGCTTGATAAGGTTCGGTTCAAGGGTTGACATATATACGGAAAATGAAATATCGGAATTCGTCAATATAAAAGAAAGTGTTAAAGCCGGAGAAACCATACTCGGTGTTTTAAGATGAACAAAAAAAACAGAAGAGCCGTTTACATACTGCCAAACCTTTTCACAACGGCAAACATAGTAGCAGGATTTTACAGTCTTTTGGCAGCTCACAACGGGAGATTTCTAATCGCTGCCTGGGTTATAATTTTGGCTGTTTTATTTGATAATTTGGACGGAAAGGTGGCAAGATTAACACACACGGAAAGTCAATTCGGCGTTGAGTATGATTCCTTGAGCGATTTGATAAGCTTCGGTGTTGCACCCGCTTTTTTGGTATATGTTTTTGTGCTTAGAGATTTCGGTCGGTTGGGTATTATAGCGTCTTTTTTATATATGCTGACAGGTGCTTTGAGGTTGGCGCGTTTCAATACACAAACTTCTCACAGAGACAGTTTTATAGGGCTGCCTATACCAGGCGGTGCGGCAGTCGTTGCGAGCCTTGTTTTAATATCGGTAAAATACGGAATCAACTCTAACAAATACAGTATTATTTTTTTGATAACGGTTTATCTGTTGGCGTTTTTGATGATAAGCACTGTCAAATACAGAAGTTTAAAAAGTGCGAGCACCACCAAGAGAATATCTATAAGAACTTTTGCGCTTATTATACTTGTTTTTTCGCTGTTGATTTTTAAACCGTACATATTTATACCTGCTGTGGCGGTTTTATATATGGTGCTTGGACCTGCGGAACAATTATATAAATTATTGAAAAGAGTTAAGGGGGGAGTGAAGTATGGACGAAAGAAAGATATTGATATTTGACACGACATTGAGAGACGGTGAGCAATCACCGGGCGCAAGTTTAAACACACACGAAAAACTCTCAATTGCAAAGCAGCTTGGCGCTTTAGGCGTGGATATTATAGAAGCCGGTTTTGCAGCTGCATCACCGGGAGATTCGGATGCAATTTCAGAGGTCTCAAAACAGGTTAAAGGACCTATTATTGCGTCTCTTGCAAGAGCCGTTAAAGGCGATATTGAGGCTGCTGCAAAAGCACTTGAAAATGCCGAAAGAAAAAGAATTCACACATTTATAGCAACAAGCCCGATACATGTGGAGAAAAAACTGAAAATGAGCTACGATGCGGTTATAGACGCTGCTGTTGATGCGGTTAAACTTGCAAGAAATTATTCGGACGATGTCGAATTTTCGGCAGAAGACGCAACAAGGAGTGATTGGGACTATCTGTGCAGAATCTTTGAAAAGACAATTGATGCGGGCGCTACAACCATCAATATTCCAGATACCGTGGGCTATACCACGCCTCAGGAGTATTATGAGCTTATCAAATATCTGATGAACAATATTCCTAACATAGACAAAGCGGTTGTTAGTGTTCACTGCCATAACGATTTGGGTATGGCGGTTGCAAATTCGCTTTCTGCCGTTCTTGCAGGAGCTAATCAGGTTGAATGCACGATAAACGGACTCGGAGAAAGAGCCGGCAATGCTTCGTTGGAAGAAATTGTTATGGCGATAAAGACAAGAAAAGATTTTTATAAAGGCTGCTATACGACAATAAATACAAAAGAAATATACAAAACAAGCAGGCTTGTAAGCAAATTGACAGGCATAAGAGTTCAAAGAAACAAGGCAATTGTCGGTAAAAACGCATTTGCTCACGAAGCCGGCATTCATCAGGACGGAGTAATAAAAGAAAAAAGAACGTACGAAATAATGAAGCCCGAAGATGTAGGCATAGATACAAGCAAGCTCGTTTTGGGTAAGCACTCAGGAAAACACGGGCTTGAAGAAAGACTTAAAGAAATGGGTTATGCTTTGACTAAAGAGCAAATCAGCGAAATATTCGAGGAGTTCAAAAAACTTGCGGATAAGAAAAAAGAGGTATATGAGGAAGATATCAGAGCCTTGGTTGATGAGAAATTCAAACTGACACCGCAGGTTTATGAGCTTGTTTCTTTGCAGGTTGTTGCCGGCAATGCAGCATCTCCCACAGCTACGATAAAACTTATTAAAAATCAGGAAGAGTTTGAAGATGCCGCTATGGGAGACGGTCCTGTTGATGCAACCTTCAGGGCTTTGGAAAGAATTACCTTTGTTAAAGGAAAACTTATGAACTACGATATACAGGCGTTAACCGAAGGCAAAGACGCTCTCGGTGAGGTTAACGTTAAGGTTTATTTCCCGGATATTGATATGGCAATACTTGGACGAGGTGCATCTACCGACGTTATAGAAGCCTCGGCAAAAGCCTATCTCGATGCTATAAATAAAGCTTTAATGATGATGTAGGTATGGAAGATAAAAAAATTACTTGTAGCGTATGTGCGTGGAGAGCAACCTGCAAAAAGAGATTTTTGAGCGGGGACGGGGTTGCTCTTCACTGCCCCGAATTTACATTTGACGTATCGTTGAAAAAAAAGGAGAAGGAAGAAAAAAGTGGCAGCGGAAACCAAAACAGGTAGATTTATATTCAAAAAAGCCTTTGAGCTGGCTGAAGACGGCAATGATGTGTCGGTTTTGTTCTATTATGATGATGTGGCGGACTATATTTTTGAACAAGAGTTTGCGTTTGACAAGATAAAAAAGATAGTAGTCATTAAAGAAGAGCAAAAAAATGAGGAGTTTGTTGAAAAAATCAAAGAAATCGGCAATGTTATAGTTACACCGTTTACCGTTTCAAACAGAATCAATAAGATAAAAATAGCACTGATGGTTTGTGTTTCTTCGGGAATTATAACAAAAGAGGAAAAAATCATAGCCCTATCGGGCTCAGGTGAGCTGATAGACGGTTTTGTTTATATAGACATATCCAAAGAGAGAGAGCTTCTTAGTTTTAAAGGAGATATAGACTTGGGCAAGGCTGTTAAACCTGAGGTTTTTGAAAGAATACTGCGCATATCTCTTGAACTCGCCAATCAGGGCAGGGAAGGTAAGAGTGTTGGAGCTATTTTTGTTTTGGGAGATAAGGAAGAGGTTTTAAACAATATAAAACAGATGATTTTTAATCCGTTTAAGGGGTATGAGCCTGAGGAGAGAAATATACTAAAAACTAACCTTGATGATACCTTAAAGGAGTTTAGTCTGCTTGACGGAGCTATTATCATTAACTCAGACGGCACTATCGAGTCTGCCGGCGCTTACATCTCAATATCATCTCTAAGTTCGGATGAACTGCCTAAAGGGTTGGGCGCAAGGCATATGGCAGCAGCAGCCATAACGGCTTTAACAAATGCGGTTAGTATAGTTGTGTCTGAGTCAACCGGCGATGTAACAATATTTAAAAACGGCTCGATAGTGACAAGGATTGAAAAGTCTCTTTAAGGAGTTTTTTAGCTAATGATTTTGCTTGACGGAAAAAGCCTCTCAAAAAAAATAAGAGAACAGATTAAAAGCAGAGTGTCTGAATTTAAAAACAGGGGAATAATACCCGGTTTGGCTGTTATACTTGTAGGAGACAATCCGGCGAGTCAATTGTATGTAAATATGAAGACAAAGGCGTGTGAAGATGTCGGCATATATTCCATAAATCATAGAATGCCCGCCGAAATTTCAGAAAGAGAACTTATTAATGTTATAAAAATGTTGAATGACAACCCTATGGTGCACGGAATCCTTGTTCAGCTTCCGCTTCCAAAGCACATCAAAGAAGAAAATGTTATAGAGGCAATTGACTATAAAAAGGATGTTGACGGTTTCCATCCATACAGTGTCGGAAGACTGGTTAGGGGCAACCCTCTTTTTTATCCCTGCACTCCGTACGGGATAATGAAACTGTTTAAGGAGTACAATATAGAACTCAAAGGTAAAGATGTGGTAATAGTCGGAGCGGGCAACATAACCGGCAAACCCCTTGCATCAATGCTGACAAATGAGTTTTCAACCGTTCAGTTGTGTCACATACATACGAAAGAGTTGGAGAAAAAGACAAAAAAAGCCGATATACTTATTTCCGCCGTCGGGAAACCAAAATTGATAACCAAGGATATGGTTAAAGAGGGATGCGTAATAGTTGATGTCGGAATAACCAGAGTTAATAATAGGGTTGTAGGTGACGTGGATTTTGAAAATGTGTCCGAAAAAGCCTCCTACATAACACCTGTTCCGGGGGGCGTCGGACCTATGACAATAGCAATGCTGCTTTACAACACAGTTAAAGCCATTGAGATAAACGGTACTTAAAATTTTTTAATCGGTAATACTATTTGTAAAAAATAAGCATTTAAAAGGGTGTAACTATGCTTTTAAGCAAAAATTTGGAAGAAAAAATAACATTGATTGTTGAATCGCTTGGATATTTTGTGTATGATATAGAGTATGGAAGTACAAGAATAGCCATCTACATAGACAAAGAGGGTGGGGTTTCTATTGCAGATTGCGAAAATGTCAGTAGGAACATCAGCGTTCTTTTGGACGTTGAAGACCCTTTCAGCTCTCCCTACACCCTTGAGGTTTCCAGTCCAGGAATAAATAGGAAGTTAAAAAGGCGGGAGCATTTTGAGAAGGCTGTTGGAAAGAGGTGCGTTGTTAAAACTCATAATTCTATCGGTAATTCAAAGGTTTTTAGAGGTAAGCTGCTTAATATCGATTCAAATTCGATTGGGATTGAGACCGATAAAGGTTCGGTAGAGATAGATTTTGAAAATATAAAAACAGCTAAAATAGACGAAGAAGTGGGAGGTAAAAAGAAGATATGAATGAAGTTTTTGATATAGCAAAACAGGTATCCAAAGAGCATAACATATCTTTGGAGAGGTTTATTGAGTCTTTAAGCGATGCCATAAAGGTTGCCATTATAAGAAAATACGGAGAAGATACGCAGATAAGAATTGATACGGATATTGATAAAGAGATATTCAGCGTATTTATCAAGAAAAAGGTAGTGAAAAATGCCGCAAGAGGAAACGAGATAAGCCTTGAGGATGCCAAAAAAATTAATAAAAAAGCAAAGATAGGTGATTTAATAGAAGAGGAGATTGATGCAAAAAGTCTCGGGCGAATCGCCGTAACCTCAATTAAAAACGTTATTTCAAAGTTATTTAGAGATGTTGAGAAGCACTCGGCTTACGAGGAATACAAAAATTATATAGGCAAAATTATCGTAGGGGAAGTTTGGAGTATAGGCTCGTACAACGACGTCGTTGTGGATTTTAAAAATGCCATTGGGATACTGCCGAAAAAAGAACAAGGAATTAACGATAAGTATATTGTGGGAGAGAGTGTCAGGGCTTATGTTCTGGATGTTTTGGAAGAAGCCAAGGGTGTTAAGCTCATCCTTTCAAGAACGCATCCGGGCTTTGTGAAGGAGTTATTCAAAAAAGAGGTGCCTGAGGTTAAAGACGGCAGTGTTGAGATAAAGGCTGTTGCCAGAGAACCTTCGAGAAGAACAAAGGTAGCTGTTTATTCCAAAGATTCACGCATCGACCCGATAGGAACCTGCGTCGGTTCTAAGGGTGTCAGAATATCTGTCATTGTTAAAGAGTTGGGAGATGAAAAGATTGATGTTATAAAATGGAGCGCAAACCCGTCGATTTATATAAGAAACGCTATGTCGCCGGCAAAGGTTTTATCAATTGACATAGACGAAGAGTTAAAAAGGGCTAAGGTTTATGTTGACGACGAGGAGTACTCTATGGCAATCGGGAAATCGGGAGTCAATGCAAAGCTTGTTGCAAAATTGACAGGCTATAACATAGACATAGTCAGAATTTCCGATAAAGAGGGTTTTGAAGCAAGCGCAGAAAACGATGTTCTATCCGAACACGAGGACCTGGAGGGCGTATGAGCAAAATGAGAGTATATGAGATTGCAAGGAAACTAAATACAAAAAGCAGTGTTGTTATAAAAAAACTTAACGATATGGGCATAAACGTGAAGAGCAACTTTAGCGCCGTAGAAGAGAGTGATGCTAAAAAGTTCATCGACAAGTGGAATAAAAGCAGAAAAGAGATGCTGAAAAAAGCCAAATCCAAGCAGAAAAAAGAGGAAAAAGAGGTTAAAAAAGAGCAGCCTGCAAAAGAAAAGGTGCATAAAGAAGATAAAGAAAAGAAAACCAAAGAGCCACAAAGAAAACAAAGACATAGGTTTAAAAAAGAGGAATTTATCGAAGCTGTTACGCCCCAGAAGCTTAAAGCCAAGAAAAAATACAAAAAAACGGATAAGGAAACGAAGGACGAAGAGGAAGAGAGCAATTCAATAGAACTATCCGAAGGCACAACAGTATTTGAGTTTGCCGAAAAGCTGGGTGTTGATTTTTCCGATATAATAGGAAAACTGTTCCAACTTGGAATAATGGCGAGAAAGAACGATGTAATTAACACGGATGCGGCGAAAATTATAGCAGACGAGTATGGTTTTGAACTGAAAGAAGAGAGTGCAAAAGCACCTGAAAAGATAGAAGAGCTGTTGGATATAGAGGATAAACCGGAAGATTTGGTTGAAAGACCTCCCATTGTAACCGTTATGGGGCACGTTGACCACGGAAAAACATCCATTCTCGATGCAATAAAAAGAACCAATATAGCAGCAAAGGAAGCAGGTGGCATAACCCAACATATGGCAGCATATTCTGTTAAGGTTAAGGGTAAATACATAACATTTTTGGATACGCCGGGTCACGAAGCTTTCACGGAAATGAGGGCAAGAGGCGCTCAAATTACAGATATAGTTGTTTTGGTTGTTGCGGCTGATGACGGCGTTATGCCGCAAACCATAGAGGCTATCAACCACGCAAAAGCTGCCAATGTGCCGGTTGTGGTTGCGGTCAATAAAATAGACAAACCCAATGCAAACCCGGATAAAGTGAAACAGGAGTTGGCAAATTATAACATTGTCCCGGAAGAGTGGGGCGGTGATAATATTTTTGTAAATGTCAGCGCAAAAAAGGTTATAGGAATTGATGAACTGTTGGAGAGCATACTGCTGCAGTCTGAGGTTATGGAACTTAAAGCAAATCCCAACAAAAGGGCTAAGGCGGTCGTTGTTGAAGCTAAACTTGATAAAAACAGAGGTCCGCTTGCAACCGTAGTTGTTAAAGAGGGAACTTTTAAACAGGGCGATACGTTCATTGTCGGCTCTCAATACGGCAAAGTCAGGGCTATGTTTGACGATAAGAGAAAAAAAATAAAGAAGGTCGGACCGTCTTTTGCTGCTGAAATTATCGGATTGCACGGTGTACCTGAAGCAGGCGATACGTTGGTTGTGGTCAAGAATGAGCAGGTAGCCAAAGAAATAGCTCAAACAAGGCAAAAAGAACTAAAGAAAGCTATGCTGAGCAAAAAGGGCATCAGCCTTGAGAATATTTTTGAAAAAATTGAGGGTGGAGAGATTAAAGAGCTTCCCATTATTCTAAAAACAGATGTTTACGGCTCAATTGAAGCAATATCCGGCGCTCTGTCAAAAATTTCAACCGAAGAGGTCAGTGTTAAAATTATACACTCAGCCGTTGGAGCCATAACAAAAACGGATATAAACCTTGCAACGGCTTCAAATGCTATAATAGTAGGGTTTAATGTGAGACCTACCCAAGAAGCCCTACAGATGTCAAAAGATTTAAACGTTGATATTAGGACATATAAGGTCATTTACGATATAATAGACGACATTAAGAAGTCGCTTTCAGGTCTGCTTACACCAGAGGAAAAAGAGGAAATACTCGGCAGGGTTGAGATAAGACAGACATTTAAGGTTGCAAAAGTCGGAACAATTGCCGGCTGCTACGTTACATACGGAAAAATTACAAGAAATGCCAAGGTAAGAATATTAAGAAACGGTGTGATTGTGTATGAAGGTGTGATATCTTCTTTGAAGAGATTTAAGGAAGATGTTAATGAGGTTCAACAGGGATATGAATGCGGAGTCGGTATTGAGGGATTTAACGATATTAAAGAGGGCGATTCAATAGAGGCGTATGTAACGGTTAAAATAAAAAGAGAACTTTGATTTTGATTGTCGGAATTATGCAGATAGAATTTAAGATACCTGAGAGCTTTTCTTTGAAAGACAAAAGAAGAGTCATTAAAAGCTTAATAGACAGAACAAGAAGAAAATTTAATGTTTCAATAGCCGAAACAGACAATAACGATGTTAAAAACTACGCCGTCTTGTCCATATCAAATGTGTCAAACAGTAAGATTTTTACCGAATCTATGTTTGATAAAATTCTGAATTTTTTGCAAGCCAATTTTGAAATTGAAATAATATCGGCAAGAAAGGAATTTCTATGATTAGAAGAAACAATCCGTACAAGAGAAAGGATAGGGTGGCAAGCGAGCTTAAAAAAGCCATATCCTATATTCTTGAGTTTGAGATAAATGATTCAAGGCTAAAAGAGGTTACCTTAACCGACCTTGTTTTAACCGATGATTTGAGACACGCAAAGATTTATGTCAGTATGGAGATGATTGCGCAAGACAGCAGAAATGATACAATGAAAGCGCTAAAAAATGCTCGAGGGTTTATAAGAAAAAACCTTTCCTCAAGGATAAGGTTGAGGTATATGCCGAGTTTAAGCTTTGAATACGATAGTTCGATAGATTACGGCTTTAGGGTTGATGATATTTTGAGAGGGATAGAAAATGATTAAAAAAATAGGTGAAATTATTAAAAAATATAACTCTTTTTTGGTTGTTTCTCATATAAACCCCGACGGAGATGCAGTAGGTTCGTCTTTGGCTCTATACAGAGCCCTAAAAGAGTTAAACAAAGAGGTTTATATCGAAAATCCTACAACCCCCATACCTTATATCTACTCTTTTTTGGAAGATTTTAATAAAATAGAGCCCGTTTCTAACAGTAAAGATGTGGAGGTTGTGTTTATAGTTGATGTTGCCGAGGTCAAACGGTGTGGTTTAAGCCAAGAATATTTGAAATCAAAAAAAGTTATAAACATTGACCATCACAAAACAAACACAAAATTCGGTGATATAAACCTTGTTATACCTGAGGCTGCTGCCGTTGGGTGCATTGTTTGGGATATTTTTGAAAAAAACGGCATAAATATTTCCAAAAATACGGCAACATATCTCTATGTCAGTCTTTTAACAGACACGGGTTCTTTTAGATACGCCTCTACAACCCCAAAAACGTTTGAGATAGCGTCTAAACTGCTTGAAAAAGGTGTTGAACCCTGGAAGGTTGCATACAATATTTACGAAACAAACGGCTTAAACGAGCTGAAACTTTTGGGTTTAACCCTCCAGACACTTGAGGTTTACCATAAAGGTCAGCTTGCCGTTGAATACATAACATCGGATATGTTTGAAAAAACAAACACCACAGCCGAGAATTCCGAGGGTTTTGTGAACTACGCAAGAAGTGTCAGGGGAGCCGAAGTTGGTGTTTTATTGAGAGAAGATGCTCCAAATCTGTTTAAAATCAGTATTCGTTCCAAAGATAAGGTTGATGTCAGCCAGGCTGCCGTTAAGTTTGGAGGCGGAGGGCATAAAAATGCAGCGGGCGGTGAGATAAAGGGCTCTCTTCAAGAAGTAAAGGATAAAATTATAGAGGCTTTTTCATTTCTTGAATAGTTCTTGCCAAAACAGCATTATTCTTATAGATAAACCCGTAGGCGTTACGTCATTTGATATAATTAGAAAAATAAAAAAAGCTACGGGAATAAAAAGGGTAGGGCATTCGGGTGTGTTGGATAAAAATGCCTCGGGCTTGCTTGTTTGTGCCACAAACAGAGCTACAAAACTACTCTCGTTGTTTGAAGACGGCTATAAAATTTATGAAGCGGAAATTTTGTTTGGCATAAAGACCGATACTTATGACATAACCGGCAATATAGTGGCACAAAAAAAAGATTTTATTATAGATAAAGCGAAATTAAACGATGTTCTTTTAAAGTTTATCGGAGAAATCATTCAGACACCGCCGATTTATTCCAATATTAAAGTAAACGGCAAAAGACTCTACAAGTATGCTTTGGAGCATAAAGACATACAAAGACCGCAAAGAAAGGTAACTATCAACAAAATAGAGCTTCTTGAGATAACAAAAAACAGCGTTTTTTTAAAGGTGGAATGCTCAAAAGGTACATACATAAGAACGCTTGCTGATGATATAGGGGAATCTCTTGGAGTTTACGGTTGTGTCAATTCCCTAAAAAGGATATACAGCTACCCGTTCGATTTGAAAGATGCCTGCAAGGTTGAAAATATTAAATGTAAAGATGTTAACAGTGCGCTTGAGTTTTTACCTTCAATAAGGCTTGAAGAAGAGCTTGCCGTTAAAGTTTCAAACGGTATGGATTTTTGTACGCTGTTTAACTGTAAAAACATAAAAAAAGGTTTATACAGGGTTTTTGCAGGAAACGAGCTCATATCTGTTATTGAGAAGAAAAAAAACAATAAAGTCATATATAGGCTTATACTCCCTAATGTGCAGATTTAGGTTGACTTATGACACTAAATTCATATCTTATATAAGTACGAAGAAAAAGTGAGGAGGGAGTTATGGCTGAGGTTGAACTGAAAATTAAAGGTTGGTGTAAAAATTATCCAGGTGAAAGACCCCCGAGATTTTTAAGAGCTTTTCTTTTGCTGTTTTTATCAATGGGAGAAGCTCACGGCTACGAACTGATTGAAAAACTTAAAGATATGGGTGTCAAATACGAAACATATGAAGTCGGATATGTCTATAAAACCTTAAGGAATATGGAAAAAGACGGAATTTTGGAATCCAGGTGGAATGTTAAGGAAAAAGGTGCTGCAAAAAGAATCTACAGAATAACGGAAAAAGGTAAACAAAATCTTGCAAGCTGGGCGGCTGTTTTGGAGAATATCAGAGACAGCATAGGAAATTTCCTTGAGGTGTATAAGCAGGTGAATAAACAGTAGATGTATAGAGTCAGTTTGGAATTTGTTCGTCCCGGGATGATACTCGGTAAAGCCGTTATTAACGATAACGGGACAGTACTTCTAAATAGAGGTGTAAAATTAAACGATTTTTATATAGATAAACTTACAAAGCTCGGATATGACTCTGTTTTTATAGAGGATGCGGACACAACGGACATTACGGTTGAAGATGACATAAGAGAACAAACCAGATTGAAAGCCATTAAAAATATCAGCTCTCTATTTTCCATTCCGATTAAAGATATGAAAGAGGCAAAGAAACACACCGTATCGGAAATTACAAAGAGTATTGAAAGCGGTAAAATTAAAGAAAAACTCGCAAACTCAAAACATTTGAGAAACATTGCGGCTATTTCCCACGAAATAGTGGAAGAAATTCTCGACAATAAGATGATGAGCGGGCTTGTGAGTTTTAAAAGAAAGAGCGATTTTACCTATAAACACTGTGTTGATGTTACTGTTATATCGATTGCGCTGGCAGATAAATTTTTATACGACAAAAACAAAATCACGGAACTCGCCAAAGGAACTATGCTGCATGATATAGGAAGAATGTTGATAGATAAAAGCTTATACGAAGAACCGAGGAAATTAACCAAAGAGGAATTTGAGCTTATTAAAAAACACGTTGAGCTTGGCTATGTCATATTAAAAGATATTGCCGGAATCGGCGTTTTAGCTCCTCATATAGTTTATCAACACCACGAACAACAAAACGGGTTGGGCTATCCGAGAGGGTTGAAGGGCGACAACACAATGCCTCTGCCGAGAAAAGAGATTAAAAAAGGTTATATAATGCCGCTTGCAGAGATAGTTTATGCTGCCAATATGTATGATGCGCTTGTTTCACCGAGAGCTTACAGAAGCGCCTATACCCCTGACCAGGCTTTTTTTATTATGAAAAGGCTTGCCGGAAGCCACATAAACAGAGAAGTTTTAAAAATGATGCTTGAGATAATACCCGCATTTCCGCTTGGAACTACGGTAATTATAACAAGCGGCAGATTTAAAAATTTTATCGGTGTAGTATCTAAAATAAACAGGGAAAATCTCTCAAGACCCGTTGTGCGTGTTATGTTTAATGAAAGAAGAAATAGGGTTGAACCGTTTGAAATAGACCTAAAGCAAAACCCTCACATTACAATAAGCGGTCTTTTGCTTTAATCACAATTTCTTTTCAGTATTGATTATACCAATAGCGAGAATAATCACCAAAACGGTATTTACTATAAGCGTTAAAGGGATGTGGTCAATTTTAGGTCCTACATCGAAGGCGAGCAAAATACTGTTTCCGATAATTAAACCGCTTATTATGAGGCTTATGCCGACCTGCCGCATAACGTATCTGAAGGTGTCAATCATTTTTTGGAAACCTATAAGCTCGGCTTTTATGCTTATGCTGCCGTCCTCCAAAGAATCAAGCATCTTTTTGCTTACAAGCGGTAGTTTTTTTAAGGCAAACAGATAGTTCGGGTTGGGTTTTGCGAGCATTTTTATGATATTTTTGGGTGAATAGTATTTTCTTGCAAATTTTCTAAAGTACGGCTTTGCCACATCAACAAAATTAAAGTCGGGGTAAAAATCACGACCAACGCCGTCTGCAATCATTACGGCTCTCAAAAGCCTCGATGAGCTTCTTTTGATGACAATATCGTGCCTTCTTAAAATTGCAAAAACGTCTCTTAATATTTTCGACAAGCTCATTCGTTTTAGAGGCAGGGAGTGATACATCTCTATCAGCTCGTCTATATCGTTTTTTAGCTCCGAATTACTCATTTTATTAGCTGAAGTTGCAAAATTTTCCAAGGAATAGAGCATTCTGTCGGCATCTTTTTCTATAAACCCTGAAATCATTTCAATAAGGCTTAACTTATCTTCGTCGTTAATTTTACCCACCATTCCATAGTCTATATAGCATATCCTGCCGTCTTCCATTATAATTATATTCCCCGGGTGCGGGTCTGCATGAAAAACACCCACATCGAAAATCTGATACCAAAAGACCTTTGCACCGTCAGTTGCGAGTTTTTTCAAATCAAAACCTGCATCGGTGATTCTCTTTTTGCTTGTTGCTTTATATCCGAAAATATATTCCATAGTTATAATTTTGTCTGTTGTATAATCCCAATAGACCTCAGGGACATAGACGTATGAAAATACAGAGAAATTCTTTTTGAAAACCTCTATAAAATGAGCCTCTATTTCGTAATCAAGCTCTCTTTTTATGGTTTTGTCAAACTCGTCAATGAGAGGCATTATGTCGAAATGGAAATACTCCTTAACCCTTCTTCTAACCACCATACCGAGTTTATGAAGAAGGAACATATCGGAATTTATTGTTTTTATTATTCCCGGCCTTTGTATTTTAACGGCAACGTATTTACCGTTTTTTAATTTGGCTTTGTGAACCTGTCCCAAAGATGCACTTGCTTCCGGCACCTCTTCAAACTCATCAAATATATCGTTTAAGCTCTTACCCAAGCTCTCTTCAATTATGGATTTGACAGACTCAAATGAAAAAGGCTCAACATTATCCTGTAGATTTTTAAGCTCTTCAATGAACGACTGCGGAAGAATTCCTTCCTGAGTGCTCATAAGCTGCCCGAATTTAACAAATGTGGGCCCCAGCTCCTCCAGCATTCTTTTAAATCTAAAGGCAACGCTTGTTTCGTCAATATACTTTTTTCGTCTCAAACCAGTGTAGCCTATAAATTCACCGAGCCCGTATTTAACGACTATTCTTGTTATTTCGTTAAGTCTTTTTACGCCGCTTAGGGTCTTATTTTGGCTAATGTTTTGCCCCCCATCTTAAATACAGGTTGTTCTCTATGCCCAACTCATCCAATATCTTACCTACAACAAAATCAACCATATCGTTTAAGGTTTTTGGTTTAAAATAAAAAGCCGGAGCAGGAACGACAATACTCGCACCAAGCCTTGACAGTTTTAACATATTTTCCAGATGTATGGCTGAAAAAGGCATCTCCCTCGGAGAAACAATGAGCTTTTTTGACTGTTTTATGGCAACATCCGCACACCTTGTTATTAAAGAATCCGCATAACCATTTGCTATGGCAGAGAGTGTTTTCATAGAGCAGGGCAGTATTACACAAGCATCAAGCCCAAAAGAACCGCTTGCAACCGGAGCATAAAAGTCGTCCGTTTCAAAATATCGAGCTTCGGTAGTTTTAATAAATTCCACAAAATCCAAATCAATTTCATATTTAAATATCTCTTTGGCAGTATCCGAAGCAAAAACAAAAAGCTCAACCTTTTTATCCAAAAACTCTATAAGTCGTTTGGGATAAACGGCACCACTTGCCCCGCTTACACCTATACCGATTTTCATCTGATTTGAACTTCTTTTTTCCCGACTATGGTTGCAACCGCCACCCTTTTTGATTTTAGATACATAATTGGTATTATATCGTTCTTAAAACCTCCGCGCAAGGCTTTTGCCAACGTGCTTATCCTTATGGAGCCGTCTATTACATCAACCCTAACCAAATCGCCGCGCTTGACCGGCTTAACCATCCTTGTGTTTGAAGTAGTGAAGGGCTGATTTTGGCGTATATCGGCAATTGCTACCTTTCCCACAATGGCTTGTAAGCTTCTTAAGGATATTCTTTGCAGGTTGGCTGGTATTTTTTTGAAGGCAATATCGTTTAATGTTATTGTTTGTCCTCTTCTTATGTCAAACTTTGCAACCGGAACAACAAATTTTAGATTTCTCTTTGCACTTATGACGATATTCCTAAAAAGCCTTTTATTTCTAAACACAACTATATTGATGTATAAAAAGTCTCCGTTTTGAGTTATTTTTTTTAGTTTTACTTTATAGCTGTCATACGGCAGGACAATAGGCATTCTTGATAGTATTTTTATATCCTTTTTTTTAATCAACGATTGGATATAGCTTGTGGTTATTAAATATTTTTTCCTTACAATATTTACAGAAGCGCCGCATACGGACATTTTGATATGGTTTCTTTTCAATATTGCACTGATATAATCTTTCGTAATCACAAGGGGATTGTTAATATAGGGCGAGTCGGCAATAAAAAGATTTTTAACACTTTTTGGATATTTTGAGGCTATATCTTTTAAATAGATATAATCAGAAGGAATGACAATATGCTGCTTCAGAACAATATCACAAGCGTTTGCCGATAAAACAAAAAGAAGAAATATGCTAACGCTTGAGATTATTAGCCGTTTGAAGCATCTCGTCGCTTGTTTGAATGGCTTTGGCATTCGTTTCATAAGCCCTCTGTCCTGCTATCATTTCAACCATTTCTTGAACAACGCTCACATTGCTCATTTCCAAAACACCCTGTTCCATAGTTCCAAGTCCGTTTGAGCCGGGATTGCCTGTTGTTGCCGTACCGGATGACTGTGATTCTTGATATAGATTATGCCCGAGGGATTTTAAACCTGCCGGGTTTATGAAATTAGCAAGTTGAATTTGTCCAATTTGAGTCGGAGTGTTTTGTCCTGCTTCAAGCACCGAAACAGTTCCGTCATTACCTATATTGATACTAACGGTATCGCTCGGTATAACTATTGCGGGTGATAGAGGATAACCCTCACTTGTGACAATACGACCGTTATCGTCAATTTTAAATGCACCGTCTCTTGTATATGCCGTTGTTCCGTCAGGCATTGTAATTTGAAAAAAACCGTTTCCGGCAATTGCTATATCAAGAGGATTGCCTGTTTCCTTGAAATTACCCTGAGCAAAATTTTTAACCACAGCTGCCGTTTTTACACCGAGACCAATCTGTATGCCGGTTGGTTCCATTGTATTTGATGTAGAGGCTGCACCGGCAGCTTTAACGGTTTGATAGAGCAAATCCTCAAAATCCGCTCGGCTTCTTTTAAAGCCTGCGGTATTAACGTTTGCTAAGTTGTTTGAAATTGTGTCTATATTTAGCTGTTGAGCCTCCATTCCGGTGGCTGCAGTCCAAAGAGACCTGATCATTTTCAACTACCTCCTGTTTTTATGTTACTTTTGAGATGTTTCTTACAACGTCACTCATTATGTCGTTACCGAGGGCATCTATCACCTTCTGATATCTCTCAAACGAGCGCTGCGCTTCAATTAATTTAACCATTTCTCTCACTATCTTCACATTGCTCATTTCCAGATACCCGCCCGCAAGCGTGAAACTGTTAACCTTCTTAGGCTGCTGGTCATTTACAGGCTCAAAAAGATGGTTCGGCAGTTTCTTTAAATTAGAGTAGTTTGAAAAATCCCTTACGGCTATCGTATCAATTTTATTTTTATCAACAATAACCGTACCGTCACTTCTGATTAGGGAATTTCGAGCATTTAATTTTATCAACTGTCCGTTTCTGAAATAATTTTCACCGATAACTGGATACCCTGTTCCCCTCTGAACCAACGTTCCGTCTTTAGTTAGAGTAAACTGCCCGTCTCTTGTGTATCTTATACCGTTTTTTGTCAAAACAAGGAAAAAACCCCTGCCTTCTATGGCAAAATCCAATCGGTTTCCGGTGTGTTTGAAAGGTCCTTGAGAAAAATCGATATAACTTTTATCGAGGTGAGGGGTCGAATCGGCAGTTTCGTTTATAAACCTTGCAGCTTTAGCCGTATCAGGCATAATCGGAAGCCTGTCGTTTGCTTCACCCCAAATACGCGACCAGGTTTTCATATTTATTCTTTCCTGTTTAAAGCCTACGGTGTTAACATTTGCTATATTGTTTGAAATATTATTGACTCTGTTCATCTGAACAACCATTGCGCCAGCCGCATCATAAACGCCACTAAACATACCAAACCTCCTTGCATTAACCATAGTAGCAAACATCGTTCCCTTTCTATTGGAAGGTTGGATATTTAATTATACGTTTACGTTAACTAAAATTATAGCTGTTAACTTAAAAATAGATTAAGTTAATTCCGAAAATCGGTTAAATTTTTTAATTGACTATTGGAAAAAAATGTATTAGCTTTTAGTATAAATTAATTTTAGGGAGGTTTCTTATGAAAAGGTTTCAACTGTACCTATTGTCTTTTTTCATTCTAATGTGTTTCCCTCTGGTTTCCTTTTCCGGCAACGTGGATACTTTTGGTATTGGTGCAAAAGCTACTGCTCTTGGTGGTGCATACTCCGCTTATGCGGACGGTCCTTTTGCTGTTTATTACAACCCCGCCGGATTAACACAGATAAAAAAACCTATGGCGAGTGCCGGTTTGGAGATTATGAACCCTTCATTAAAAGTTTACGACTACAAAGCAAAGGACTCAAACTCAAATGAAGTTCAACCCTACGACAAAACCTTAACCGACACCTCTCCAACTTTATTTATCCCTTCTGCAGGTTTTGTAATTCCCTTAAACGACAAATTCACATTCGGTTTTGCAACCTATGTTCCATACGGACTGCATATTAAATGGGACAGCAACAACCTGAGCAATGCAGGAGCCTACAACTCTTTTGAGTCATACTATATGAGAGTTGTGGCAACACCGACAATAGCATACAAAATTTCCG
The DNA here is from genome assembly GCA_027035575.1 of Desulfurellales bacterium. Classification (GTDB taxonomy): domain Bacteria; phylum Campylobacterota_A; class Desulfurellia; order Desulfurellales; family Hippeaceae; genus S144-51. The sequence continues at coordinate 17,613 of JALVUQ010000075.1, forward strand.
ACAAACTGTCTGTTGGTTTCGGTGTTTCAATAGGGCGTTCCTATAGCGGCTCTCAAAAAAGAATATATGCCCCGGGAACTCCGTATAACAATAAAGTAATAAAAGGGACATTGATGGATGCTATAAACTACTCTTACAACATCGGTATTATGTATAAGCCTATTAAACAAATTACACTGGGCTTAACCTATAGGTCAAAAACAAACACAAATTTTAGCGGAACTGTAGAGGTTGTAGGTGTGCAGAGCGTAGGTGCCACAACATCCATAGACCACCCGGACCAGATTCAAGGCGGTATAAGATTCACTCCGACAGATAAAATTTCTCTTGAGGCAGATGTACTTTGGACACGTTGGGACTTGGTTGACCAATACACACTGCATTTTGACAGGCCTTTGTTGAACAAAACCAAAGAGAAATACGACAGAAATTGGGAGAATACCACCCAGTACAAATTCGGTGCCGAATGGAAAGCCTCCAAACTTTTAACATTAAGAGCCGGATACTACTATGACCCGTCTCCCATTCCAACGGAAACATTCGACCTTCTGTGGCCTGACGGCAACAAATCAACATACTGCGGCGGTTTGGGTTTGAATTTCGGTAAAATCAGTGTTGATTTGGCTGCTCAATACATTGTTGCAACAAGTAAAAGGCATATCAGGGGCGACAGTGAAGAGCTGAACGGTTCATACTCAAACCCCGTAACAGGACAACCCGGCAGCGTATCTGCCAAAACATACGGACATCTTTGGGGATACGCCTTGACAGTAAACTACAAGTTTTAATTAAAAAAAGGAGGAATCTATGAAAAAACAGATAGCATATATGCTTTCCGTCCTTCTAGTTTTTACACTTTATTCTTGCGGCGGAAGCAGCGGAGGTCCGCATTTGGGCGGAGCATCCTCACAGAGCGGATACCAACTTACATCCAACTCTTTGGCACTCTACTTTGACCCAACAGATCCCACAAAAGATATTGTTCCGTTTCCCAATGATATACTCCTTCAATCAACCGAAAACAGAGCAGCGGCAACTCCACAAACAGGTATCTATATACCGACAACAGGTGTAACAGACCCGGCAACACTGGCTTTCTATACCGCAATTAACAAGCTGTATCTTCAAGGTTTAAGCCCAAATACGCCTATTACCATACCGCTTGCAACTAATACGATTCAATTAAATCAACAGCAGCTGCAACAAAATATTAAAGCTATCGATATAACAAGGCTTGTAGGTAAAATTTTGTACACTTATTTAAGAACGTATCTTTACCAAAAACAACCCTCAGATCAAGATTATTGTTCTTTATACTATCACAACTCAGATAACAAAACCCTTGCCTTAGGATGTGCGGATACGATTTTGGGGTATTACTCACAAACTTCACCTTCAACTTTGCAAACATTTCTAAGCAACGTTTATCCGGCTGTTGTTACGCCGTTGATAGTTAAACAAAACGGCAATGTCATAAACGGATATCCTGCCGTTCCTTTTAACCCCGGTGACCAGTATGCGGTTGCCGTTAAAAATGGAATTGACAAGCTGCAATCTTCTACACTGGCACAACTTTTGATTGGTGATAAGCCTTTAACAGGAAGCCTTGCTCCCTTAGAGAAACTTAGGCAATCTTATGTAGGCTTACTACCTCTTTTTCAAGCTGTAGGCATTCCAAAAGACAATATACTTGAAATGTTTACATTTAAAGTAGCATCCAAAACTCTGGGGCTTAATGATTATGGGCAAATATTAGATGTCGTTAAAGGAATTAAAACTCCCTCAGAAATGGTCATAAAGGGATACCCATACGCCTATCTTGACAATATGACCTATTCAACAGATAACACGACTGATGAATATATGAACAAAATTGACCCATTAAGCGACTTGCCACTTGTGTGTTCTCAAGTTCCCGGATTACAAATAACTGACAACAAAACTTATTTTAAAGATATCAACGTTAATCAATTGAGCATTGTTGGACCTATAGCACTGAATTTAAAAGAGAATAGTGACAATTCAACGATAGTTGCAACTGATTGCTATAAAATTTTTGATAACGCTACACTGTACGATAATGTTACAACAGCCATATACGGTAATACTTCAAATCCTTCCGGCATTATTATTTTCCAACATGGTTTTGGAAGGGATAAGAGCGATGCCGGTATATTGGCTAACGACCCGAATCTTGAAAACTACGAAATCTTTGCAATGGACTTACCCTGGCACGGTGATAGAATTCCACCCTATTATGTCGATAACCAAACTGAAAAAGAGCAACTAATTAAAGAATGTCCTAAAGGAAAATGTTATTTAACATCCAATCCTATTAGTGATGTGATGAATATTTATCAGTCACTTCTTGATATGCACACATTTACAAAATTAGTTTATGCCGGAGATGCAAAGACAATGGCAGCATACGGACAGCCTCCTTTACCTGTTTACTTTGTCGGTCAATCTATGGGCTCAATTACAGGCTCAATGCTGTTAAACTTGGATAACATAACTTATTCGGCTGCTTTAGCAAGCTCACAACTTCCTGTCAATAACTATATCTCAAAAGCCGTTCTTAATGTCGGTGGTGCCAACTACTCCGCAATATTAACCAATGCAACGAACCCAGAAATAATGGGTCTTCTTTGCAGTGCTCTAAAAATACCAACAAATCAATGCACACCTGCAAACGTTGCAAAATACAGAGATACGATAAGCTACAATATGACAATCGCACTGTTCCAGCTTGTGCTTGACCCGGTTGACCCTGCATTTATGGCAAGAAACCCGTCAATTAAGGATAAGGTTTTATTGCAGTCTGCATATCACGACACACTTGTTCCGAATACTTCAAATGAGATTTTATACAATGACTACAACACTCCGGCGTTTCCATACACAAGATTTTCACCACAGATAATTTCTTGCAGCAGCACCGGTGTTCTTGCAAATTCCGGATGGTATATGTATAAAGGAGCCTCTCCGTATGATTGGATAAATCACGGCTTTATAGTTCATACAGCAGATACTTTGGATGAACTTAACGAAATGTATCCGTCTGCAGCAGGTCATATGAGCCTGGAGTGCGTAAACAGTGCAGAGGAACTTTCAAGACAACAAGTAAATGATTTCTTCTCTCAATAATCACCTGCATAGCTATTTAAAAGCCATTAAAGGCGGGTTTATCCCGCCTTTTTTGTTTTTTTAACAAAGCCAAGCTTATGATAAGTAAGTGATTGTTTTTAAATGTTGTGCAGGAATATGTCGTCTTCTTCTACTGTATCGCCTTCACACAAAACAACGGCTCTTTCAATGACGTTTTCAAGCTCTCTGACGTTCCCGGGCCAGTTGTATTTAAGCAAAATATCCATAGCCCCTTCTGATATGGAGCAAACATTCTTGCCGAAAGATGAGGCATACTTTTTTAAAAAAAACTCGGACAGCGGAACAATATCCTCTTTTCTCTCTTTCAATGGCGGTATTTTTATGGGGAAAACGTTTATTCTGTAATACAGATCCTCTCTGAAGTTTCCGTTTTTTACCTCTTCTTCAATTTTCTTGTTTGTTGTACAAATAATTCTTACATCTACATCTACAGATTCCTTCGAGCCGAGCCTGTCTATTTTTCTCTCCTGTATGACTCTCAATATTTTGGCTTGAAGTTCAAGCGGCATTTCAGTTATCTCATCAAGAAGCAGAGTCCCCTTGTTTGCCTGTTCAAATTTACCGGCATAGGCTTTTGTCGCACCGCTAAATGCCCCTTTTTCATAACCGAACAGCTCGCTTTCAAGCAGATTCAATGGTATGGCAGCACAGTTAATGCCTACAAGTCTTCCTTTTGACCTTTTGCTTGAGCTGTGAATATATTGAGCCAACATCTCCTTGCCCGTTCCGCTGTCTCCAAGCAGCAAAACGGTTGCATCTGTCTTTGCTACCTTATACGCCAAGTTCAATATATCTTTCATCTTTTTCGACTCAACAATGAAACTGTTGTCTTTTGCAGGTTTTTCAATACCTTCAGATGCTTTTTTGTGAGATATTGCCAAATTAACCACCTTCTGCAAAACATCGGCTGAGAACGGTTTAAGAATAAAATCAAAAGCTCCGAATTTCATAGCCTGCACGGCGTTTTCGATTGTCCCGAAAGCCGTTATCATAATAATCGGAGATGACGTTTTAGACTTTGCTTTCTGCAAAAATTCAAGCCCGTCCATTTTTGGCATCTTTAAATCGCTTATAATCACATCAAAACTGTTATCCTCAAGGGTTTTTAAAGCCTCAACAGCACTTTTTACAGAGTGCGTATCAAATTTAAGGTGTTGCAGAGTTGCAGAAAGCGCTGCTCTCATCTGTTCGTCGTCATCGACAATTAAAATTTTATACATTTTCTTTCGCCACCTTTACAGCTTCTATGGCATCTTTGGCGTAGAAATCAGCACCTATTTTTTTGGCAAATTCTTCCGTTGTTGCTGCTCCGCCAATCATTATCTTAACTCTCAAGCCTTTTTCCTTAATTTTATCTATAACCGATTTCATATTTATCATAGTTGTTGTCATCAAGGCAGAAAGACCCACAGCGCTTGCACTTGTCTCTTCTATGGCTTTTATTATTGTTTCGTCATCGACATTTTTGCCCAAATCAACAACCTCAAAACCGTTTGTTTCAAGCAGAAGAGAGACAATGTTTTTACCTATATCGTGTATATCCCCCTTAACCGTTGCCATAACTATCGTTTTCCCTTTTTCTTCTTTAACAGCACTTTTTTTAATAACCTCTTTCAGTATATTAAAAGCCTTTTTCATTGCATTGGCTGATTTTATCATCTGTGGCAAAAAATAGATACCCCTATCGTACAAGTCGCCTACAGCCCTAAGTGCAGGTATCAAAATCTCATTGCTGATTTCAAGCGGTTTTTTTGTCTTCAAAGCCTCTTTTGTGAGCACAATTATATCCTCTTCGTTTCCTTCTATAACACACATATAGAGCTTATCTTCCAAAGAGCCTTTCTCAAAACCAGACTCTATTTTTGCGCTTTTTCTTTTTGAAAATGAGTCTATGCTTATATCTGATGCGTTTTCTATATAAATAGAGGCATCCCCATCCCTATCTACAATTAAATCACTGGCATACTTAATTTGCCAAAGCAGATTGTCGTATGGGTTCATTATTGCACTATCGAGTCCGTTAAAGATAGCCATAGCCAAAAATGCAGAGTTGATTAACATTCTGTTTGGCAAGCCGAAGGAGACATTGCTTAAACCCAGAGTTGTTGTTATACCGTATTTATCTTTAACCGCCTTTATGGTCTTTAGCGTTTCAAACGCCCGTTTTTTATCACTTCCTACGGTTAGTGCAAGCGAATCTGCAACAATATTTTCCTTGCTTATACCGTATTTTGCAGCCTCTTTAACAATTCTATCAAGTATCTTTATCCTTTCTGAAGCCGTCTCGGGAATTCCTGTCTCATCAAGCAGCAAAGCCAAAACCGCAGCGCCGTATTTTTTTGCAAGCGGCAACACCATATCCATACTATCCTTGGAACCATTGACGGAGTTGATTAAAACCTTGCCGTCCGCGGCTTTTAAGCCCGCCTCAAGTGCTTCATAACTTGATGAGTCTATAACAAGAGGTGTCGATACAACGCTTTGAACAGCCAAAACACACTTTTTCATCATATAAGCTTCGTCAATCATCGGAACACCAACGTTTATATCCAAAACCTTTGCGCCGTGTTCGGTTTGGTCTATAGCCTCTTTTCTGTACAGCCCCGTTTTTCCTTCTTTAAGCTGCTCTTTTAACTTTTTCTTTCCGGTAGGATTAAGCCTCTCGCCGATAAACACCACGGGTCTCTTATAGCCCATATTTACAATTTCGCTTCGGCTGGTTAAAGCCGTTGTCTTGGGAATGCTTCTTTTTTTAACTTCTAACCCTTTTGTTTTTTGAGCCAGTAGTCTGATATGCTCCGGGGACGTACCGCAGCATCCGGCTATAATTGAGGCATACTCTCTAAACTCATCGGCATATTTTGAAAACTCCAAAGCCCCGACCGGGAATATGGTTTTTCCGTCAACAAGCCTTGGAATTCCGGCATTGGGCTGAATAATAAGCGGTTTTTCAGTAACTTGAGCCATTCTTTTAACAAATTCGTTTAATTTATCAGGTCCGACAGAACAGTTTGCCCCAATGACATCAACATCCATAACCTCCATAGTCTTGGCAAATACCTCCGGTGAAGTACCCAATATCGAGCGACCGTCTTCTGCAAAGGTCATCATAGCAATAATAGGCTTATCGCCTAATTCCCTTATTCCTATTACCGCAGCCTTCAGCTCTTTTATATCCATAAAGGTTTCCAAAGAAAACAGGTCTGTGCCGGCATCCAACGCTCCTTTTGCCTGCTCTTTAAAAATCTCTTTTATTTCATCAAAATCGGCATCACCGACAGGCTCTATAAACTGACCGGTCGGTCCTATTGATAAAGATACAAACCCGTTATCTTTTACAACCTCTTTTGCAAGCTCAACAGCTTTGTAATTAATTTCATAAACCTTGTCCGCTAAACCGAATTCGGACAGTTTAATTCTGTTTGCTCCAAACGTATTGGTCACGATTATATCAGCGCCTGCCTGCAAATAAGACCTATGTATGTCTTGAATGTCTTTTTTGTGCGTCACATTCAAATAATCCGGGCTTTCTCCCGTTTTTAGTATATTTTTCTCCTGCAGCTGAGTTCCCATAGCTCCGTCTAATATCAATATCTTTTTCCCGATTTCTTTTCTAAAATCCCTCATTTACCAACACCAACCGCATTCAAAGGAAGCATAAGCGTTCTTTTTAAAATTCCCAAAAATCCTTTACCCAAACCCTCCAATGGAACGGGTTTGACACTTATTTTCTTATCAACAATGCCTTTTATATGTACATTCACTCCCGTAAAGCTCCTCTCTTTCCCGCCTATAATCCAGCCGATAATCGGGATTTTTGAAATTAACCTGTTTACCGACCTGAATGTAGTAAACGTAGCATAGATATCAACATACTTTTTCATTATATCATATTTTCCTTTCGCAAATATATCCAAATTTTTACCGTAGATTGCGGCTATGTCGTCTTTTTGAGTATATAAAACACCTTTTTTTATATAAAGCGGAGCTTCTATTTTTTTATAGGGCAGACTTTTCTGCGGCTTTGACTTGCCAAATATCATTTCAACTATATTGGTTAAACTCAACAACTTTAAAGTATTGGATACGTTCTTAAATTCTCCGTTTTTTGCGTTTGCAAATATGTTCCCTTCCAAATTTTTAATATCGATTGTCTTGTTGTCAAGGTTTTTAAGATTAGCCTTCATTTCAAAAAAATTTTTATTATTACCGCATCCGGTTAAAATCGGAAAGAAAATATAGTCTCTTATTTCAATATCTATATTCTTGTTTTTTCTTATAACGGCAATATTCGTTTGTTTTGATGCTAACTTTAATAGACCGTTTGTTTTTGTGCTGATTATCTCTATATCCGTTTTTCCAACAATCTTTTTTTGTTTTTTATCTTTGACTGCGAAATGTTTTATGTGCAAAGTTGCATCAATATTAAATTGTGGAATTTTAAAAGACGACCCTTTAGAGCCTGTTGAAAATTTTATCTTATCGAGGTTTAGGGTTAAATTGTCAACATTTGAAATTAAATTTATTTTCAAGGTCTTAGCGTAGTCTACAAAACCGCTTAATTTTACAGGAACTTTGAATATGCTCAAAGAGGCATTCTCTACAAAAGCCTTTGTTTTATCAAATGATATATCAGCTTTAATTGAGTTTATATCATCGGATACAAAACCGTTTTCAATATTTACCATACCGGTTATTTTTTTCAAAGGATTTTTCATATCACCGATTACGTTAACATTTCCGCTAAGAATACCACTTTTTATCGGTGCATTTTCATCCTTAAAAAAAAGATTTTTTATATATTTTATGTGGAGCTGGTTAAACAACAACTTGAAGTAAAATGAAAATTCTTTCATATTTATGCTTCCCGATGCCGATAAAAGATTGTTTAATGTGAAGTTTTTTATTGTTAAGGCCGGGTTTTTAAAGTAACCTGAAAAGGATGCTTTTAATGGCAATCTACTATTGTTTGATATGTAAGCCGTATAGTTTGTATTGGCTTTGAAATTGAAATTTTTCAGCCCTCCGTTTATGGAAGCTCTTATCTGCACTCCGTTTCTAACTATACCGACCCTTTTTTGCAAAAGTTCATCAATCAAATAGTTTATATCGTTTTTTGACAAATTTGCGCTAAAAGAACCTTTCAAAACCAGCTTAGGCTTAATTAATATGGTGAACTTTTTTGTGGAGAGTGTTGATGCAAATCCTTTTGCCTTTAGTTCTCTAAGCTGAACAAAAAGCGAATTCACTCTGCCTTTTTTAACAACCCTTTTTATTTCCACAATACCCCAGGATTGTATAAATTTGCTTGGAATGTTTGAGTTGTAGAATTCAACGCCGTTTGAGCGTATAACAACATCAAAATTAAAATAAGGCTCGGCTTTCCACCTGTAGCCTTTTACTTTCGTTGTGGCGCTGAATTTTCCTTTTAAGGCTTCGGTTTTTCCTAAAACCTTCATATCATTTTTAGAAAATATGTTTTCCTCCAAAAATACCCTTGCCAAATCGTTTGCCGTGCCGTAATAATTCAAATCCATATCGCAGGGGTATCCCCTTGTTCTGTGTACGGTTATCTTTGAGTCTTTAAAAAGCACCTTTTCAAAATGTCCTCTTGCAGAAGCTTTAAACAGTGCTGGAGTTATTGAAACAACACCGTTTTTTATGAAGAAGTTTGAACTTTTTTTATCTATTCTGAACAAAAAATATTTAAGATACACTCTTCCATTCTTCACGAAATTCAAAGACGGCTTACCACTAAAATTAACGTTTGCAAAAGAAACATACCCTTTCAACAAATAATCCTTGATTTTTTTGGGTAAATAGGCAAAAACCGGGTTGATATTTATAAAAGGTGTTGAAACTTTACCGTAAATTTCCGAATTAAGCATCTTTTTTTTGTTTACAAAACCCTTAAAGTGCAAAAAATATCCGTTTTGAGATTTTAACTTAAAATCGCTTATAGAATAACCGTCTTGTTCAATATCAAAAGTTGTAACAACTTCAGGACTTTCTATATTGATTGTTTTATACAAAAGATAATTGCTTGCAAGAGAAAGATTAAAGTGCAGGGGACTTTCCAACCGTATTTTTCCCTTTATGTTTCCAACGCCCAATCTGCCTATTTTTTTTACAAGAATTTTAAAATCGGCTGATATATAACTTTTTTTGATTGTTGCAGAGCAGTTTAAGCGAATTTTATTTAAAAAACCGCTTATCTTTAATCCGTAGGACTTGACTATGGGATGGTATGAACCTTTTAATGAACCGCTGAATTGAAAATTCGGGTAAGCTACATTTAAACTGTCAACATTTATATCAACGGGCGGTAAAGGGAAAGTTTTTACACTGTTTAAACCGGATTTCTTGTTCGATTGTTTGATTTCAACACCGGCATAATGTATGTGTATATTTCCGTAATAGTTCTTACCTGCAATGTACGATTCTATGAATTTCAATACCGAAAGCCTGTCTTCTATCTTCTCAATATTTACCACTGCGTTATTTTTATAATTTAATTTTGCTTTGTTGATTGATACGGTCAGATATGGAAAATGCCTTTTTATGCTTAGGTTGTCTATATTTATTGAAACCCCGGAAGGAAGATTTTTTGAAGCTTCGTTTATCTTATTTTTTATGAAAGATGATGTCAAAAGGCGCCACCCAAAAGTGACGCCCGCAAAAACTATTAAAACAAAAAGAAAAAGCCCGATTAAGAGCTTTTTGCTTAATGCTTTTAGTTTCATTTTAAGTAGGGTGTTATATCCGATAGCCCGACAATCAGATAACCTTTGTTACCTTTTGTGGGTATAATCATAGCAGGTGTTCCTCTCACGCCGTTTTTCATAGCAGTTTGAACGATATTTTTAAGATATTTGGAATATTTCTTATTTAGAGCATCAATTGATTTCTTACTGTTTTTGACTATTTTATCAACATCCTGAAAACTTGCTCCTTCTACCTGATTGATAGCCGCAAGAAGCCCTTTATTTTTTTCTATGTTTAAAAATACCAAAGAGGCTTTCTCTGCTTTGGGTCCGTGAACGTCAAACGGAATAATGTATAACTTTATTTTGCCTTGTGCCGCAAGGGCTTTTAGTTTACCTAACTCTCTTTTACAAAACGGGCAGTACGGGTCGCTAAGCATATAAACCGTTTTGCCTTTTCCGTAGGAGAGTTTCATTTCCTTAGGCAGTTGTTTGATTATATCAAAAAACCAGCTTAAATTTATCGGGAAATGTTCCATATAGTTCTTCGGCATCAATCTTTGAAATCTTCCGATTGCGTTTTTGGTCAAAATAGTTGGTATAACACTTTTTTTGTCTTTTGAAATCCAGATATACCTGTGAATCTTCATACCCATTTTTTCATCTTTAATTATAATGTCAAGTTGGGTATATCCTTTTAAAACACTCTTTTTTAAAACCTTTACATCGTATTTTATAGTGGGCGGTATAAGTTGCGAAAGTACACCCTTAAAATCGTTCTTTTGATTTGCCGCAAAGGTTTGCGAAGAGAAAGAAAATAAAACTAAAAACACGAAAAGCATAAGCTTCTTCAGCATAAGCACCTCCAATGAATTTTGTTGCATTATATACCATAAAAAAAATGGTGTAAAGGATATAAACTTCTTCAAACAAACATTGATTTTTCTTTGAATTGAGCTATATTGTCGTTAGAAATAAAAGTTTTGGAGGTAGCGCAATGCCGTTTGGAAGCGGAAGAGGTTTGGGAAAAGGCGGAGGACGAGGAAGAAACAGCGGCGGGGGATATGGCGTCGGAGGATACTGTATATGCTTAAAATGCGGAACGAAGGTTGAGCACCGGCAGGGTGTTCCATGCACTCAAATGAAATGCCCCAACTGCGGACACACAATGGCAAGAGAGGAGATGTGGGAAGAAAGAGGCAAAAAATAACCGCTAAATTTGAGGCGCGAATATTCTCATAAAGTTTTCTGCCACCAGGCGGTACTTTCCAGCCGGTGGCATACTTCTGTTTGAATCTTTCAACAGCTCAATCATCCATTTTTCAACATCTTTTATTATATGCTTGGAGTAGGCGAAACTTACTACCTCGTAATTTAAAAACAAACTCCTTGAGTCAAAATTAACGGAACCGACCATAACACTTGTATCGTCAAAGAGAATAGCCTTTGCATGCAGTTTTCCCTTTGTATATAGCGCAACTTTAGCCCTATTTTCTTCAAGTTCTCTCATATAGCTGCTTCTGACCAAATCGGCGAAAATGTGGTCTGATTCAAAAGGTGTTATAAGTTTAACATCAACTCCTCTGTGCCGTGCTATAATGAGTGCCCTCATAAGGGAAATATCTGGTGTAAAGTACGGCGTAACTATCCAGATACGATGGTTAGCAGAATATATTGCAATCATCAAGGCTTCAAACAGGGCATCTTGCTCCATATCAGGTCCTGAGGGGACAACTTGAACTATGTCCTTGCCTTCTCTTGAAACCTCAACCTTGATAAAAGTATTTAATTGCTTACCTGCCGCATATCTCCAGTCTGATGCGAATATCTCAAGATACCTGTAAACCGCAGGACCCTTTAGCTCAAAAAGTATATCCTTCATCAGATGTTTCGATGTTTTGGGGTGGATATAGTCTTTTGATAAGTTCATACCGCCGGATAACACTTTGCAGTTGTCAAAAATATATATTTTTCTGTGGTTACGCAGGTTAATATAGCTGTTTGGCGGTATGTTGAAAAGCGGCATAAAAAAATACACCTCAACGCCGGCTCTTTTTAAAAGTTTTATTCTCAACGGATTGAAATAGAGCTTATGAGAACCTATGGCATCGATAAGTATTTTTATATCCAAGCCCTCTTTGGCTTTTTTTAAAAGGAGTTTGAAAAGCGGCTTTGTGGCTTCGTCGTAATCAAGTATGTATGTGCAGATATATATGCTGTCTTTTGCCTGTTCAATCTCTTTCATAATTATCTTATACGCTTCAACACCGTCCGTACATAGCTCCATAGTGTTTTGACAGGAGGCAGAAGGAATACCGTCGTTTTTAAGAACCGCATCAATGGGGGATGAGTATTGGCACATAGGTCTGTTATCGGTATTCATAACTATAAACGACTTTTTGTGATGTTTACGTTTTCTTGAGCCTATAAGAAAGTAGAGAGGAATGGCTATGTACGGCAGAAATATAATTGATAAAAGCCAGGCAACAATGCTTGTCGGGGTGCGCCTGCGGTAAAGCATATGCAATAGAACGAATATCATCGAAAGCCCTATAATTAGGGTAAAAATGTAGTATGTGGCTATATGAACGGATTTCATTTTTCAACTCCGGCAAACATACATCTCTCCTTGGTTTAAGGATAAGCATTTGAAATTTCTTTTCAACTTTTAATTGCCGTTTGAATTTACTATAATATCAGCAAATAAGAAAGGAGGTATTGTAATGTTCGTATCTTGCATAGATAAAATAGAAGAAAAGGCTATGGATATGCCGGGCGCAATGGATGTTGGAAAGAGAATTTTAATAGGACCGAACGAGGGCTGGGACAGTCACGTTATGAGACTTTTTAGGGTAGAGCAGGGCGGATATACCCCCAAGCACAAACATCCGTGGCAGCATATAAATTATATCGTTGAGGGAGAGGGAATATTATACATAGACGGCAAAGAATACCCTATGAAAAAAGACTGCGTGGCTTATGTTCCTCCCAATGCGGAACACCAATACAAGAATAGCGGAACGGGCGATTTTGTAATGATATGTATAGTTCCCAAAGAGGGAGAAAATCTTTGAGTTTCAACTTGACATAAAAAATAAAGATTGTTATATATTCCTTGCTTTTTAAAATGCTGCCCCGATAGCTCAGAAGGATAGAGCACAGGATTCCTAATCCTGGTGCCGCAGGTTCGACTCCTGCTCGGGGCACCATTTTTTGACTGTTATCAAGCCAATCAGGGCAGTTAGCCTTGGTTGGCTTTTTTAGTGGTAGATAAATAATAGGTAAATATTTTTCTCCACAAAGCAGAGTAATTTTCACCTGCAAAATCATACTTTTTTTTGAGACCTTCCATTTTGCCTTAATAAATAGTCTTTTCTTAAAATTGTGAACTTTTTTATGTGTATATAGAGATAAAAAGGTACTTCAAGTTCTACAACACAGAGAGGTTTCATCAGTCGCTTTAATATTGTCATCCGCCGTGCTAAAATACACCACCAACGCCTACTAAAAGTGCACCACTTTTAGTAATTGGTTATACTCTCCTTGGGTAATCTTTTTTTCAAGAAGAGTATCAGTGATTGGGAAAGAAGAGTTGTTACTATTCACGCGCATCGCTCTTAAAGCTTATCAATCGAACAAATGTCAAGGATTTTGGCCAGACAGAACAGCCTTGTCCGGAAAACTGCAGCAAGAGTTTTTAAGACAGGAGATATTGAACGTTTTCAAAAAAAGATATTTGCTATTTTTTTTCTCTGGAAAAAATAATTAAATTTAAGTATCTTATATCCTATAAAACCTAAAGGCGGGAGGTGGAAAGGTATGAATTTAATAAAAAAGTTTAGCTTGGGATTCGGTGCGGTTATTGCCACTTTCTTGGTTGTTTTTGTTGTTGTTTTC
>JALVUQ010000076.1 GCA_027035575.1 Desulfurellales bacterium
AGTGCTCTTGCTATTGCAACTCTCTGCTGCTGTCCGCCGGAAAGATTTCCGGGGTAGTCATCTTTTTTGTCTGCAATGCCCACCTTGTTTAAAAACTCCAAGGCTATGTCTTCGGCTTCCTTTCTGCTTCTTTTTTTAACAAGCGTCTGTGCTAAAATAACGTTATTCAAAACGCTCATATGCGGAAATACATTGAAGTGTTGAAAAACCATACCTATCTCGGCTCTTATCTTTGTCAAATTGGTTTTAGGGTCTGTAACATCAACCCCGTCAACGGTTATTTTGCCGGAATCTATATATTCCAATTGATTTATTGTTCTTAAAAAAGTTGTTTTGCCTGAGCCGGAAGCCCCTATAATTACAACAACTTCTCCTTTTTTAACACTTAAAGACACATCACGCAGTGCCTTAACGCCGTTTGGATACGTTTTGTTAACATTTTCAGCAATAATTATTTCTTCGCCGTTTTCACTCATTCCGAGCGAGTCTCCTTTCTATATATCTATCCAACAAAGAAAGAGTGTATGTCATAATGAAGTACAGCGCCGCCACGGTAAACCAGACCTCAAACGGGCTGAACGTTGAGGAGGCAACCTCTCTGCCGGCTTTTGTAAGCTCCGTTATCGATATGATTGACAACAAAGAGGAGTCTTTTACAAGTGAAATAAACTGCCCTGCCAATGCAGGCAGAACCCTTTTTATAGCCTGAGGCATTATGATATAACGCATAATTTGAAAGTAGTTCATACCCAAAGCTAACGATGCTTCCGTTTGACCTCTCGATATGGATTGAATACCAGCCCTGATAATTTCGGCTATATACGCTCCCTCAAAAACAGCAAGAGCAAAGGCTCCCGCAACAAACCTCGTCATATTGAAAACCGTGCCTATAAAAAAATACACTATAAATATCTGGACCAAAAGCGGCGTACCTCTGATGAGTTCTATATATGTAATGGCGAGATTTTTTAACAAAGGGTTGCTTGATATCCTCATCAAGCCGGTTATAAAGCCTATTACCAAAGCAATTATAATCGACACGAAAGAAATCTTTAAGGTCATTATAAGACCGATAAGCAAGGGTCCCGGCTGATAGTGGGAGTTGTAACCGACAGGCTCGTCTTGCGTAACTTCACTTCCGGGCTTTAACTTGGTGTGAGCTACTTTCAGCTTAATTGTTTTTTTGGCTAAAGACTCGATAGTTAAAACACCGTCTTTGTAGCTTTTTACAACGCCGTTAACAGGTGAATTTATGTTGGTGACATTGTTGTAAATAATATAGGAGGGCACAGCCCTCCAATTCCATGAATAGTTTATCCTTAAACTTGCCTTATAGACAGAAAACCCTAAACCTATGAGAACAATAACAAACGCTACGTTCCATAGAATTTTACTTCTTTTATCTGCTTTTCTCATAATGTTTAGAGATTACTGAACCCTGCTCTTCCAAGCCTTAACATCAACAAACCACTTCTTGCGAAGCTTTTCGTATGTTCCGTTGTGCTTAATCTCTCTCAAGAAGTTGTTCAGCCAGTTCAAGAAATCCGGGTCGCCCTTTCTTATAGCCCAGCCGAGAGGCTCGTAGGTAAAAGGTTTATCCAAGAAGATTAGTTTACCCTTGCCTTTTGTCTGATAGAAAATTGCATTGTAGGGTTCATCATAAACAAAAGCGTCAGCCCTTCCCTGCATAACCTGCATAACAGCCTCTTCCTCGGTTCCGAACGACTGAATTTTTGCCTTTGAAAGATATTTTTTGGCTGCTATATCACCTGTTGTTCCAAGCATCGTTGCAATTGTGAACTTAGGATTATCCAACTGTTTGTAGTTTGTAATCTTGCCAGCCCATTTTTTATTCAACAAAACAGTCTGACCGACGACATAGTATGGGTCTGCAAAATTAACCTTCAAGTTTCTTTTTTGTGTTATTGTCATTCCGCTTATTATTATATCGAACTTACCGGTCAAAAGTGCCGGGATTATACCGTCCCAATCGGTGTTGACTAACTTTAACTTAACGCCCATAGCCTTAGCCATAGCTTTGGCTATATCAACATCGAAACCTATAATCTGACCCGAGCGGCTCCTCATCTCAAAAGGCATATAACCGGCATTTAAGCCCACCCTCAAAACACCTTTGTGAACAATCTTGTAAAGCGTTGAACTTTTCCATAGATTCATACTTGCATTTGAAGCCTGCGTCACAGGTGTGCGGGCAAATAAAACCAAAGCCGCAATACCCATTAGAAAAACCAAAAACTTCCTCATAGAAACCTACCTCCCATAAAATTTAATAATACTTACCCTCATCGAGCAGTTCACTTATCATCATTTGTGTTCCGCAAATCGGGCATTTCGGAACGCCCTCTTTATTAAGAATGATTATCTCTTTGTGGCTGCATTTGGGGCAGATAATCTCAACATATTGGATTTTTTTGCTTTTTTCGTCCTTTTCTTTATCCATACTACCCCCTTTGTGCTCAAAACTTTAAATATTTTAAATTAAAAAAATCATAAATTCAATAAAAATCTTTATACCCTCTAAAAAAACAACCTTGAATAACCTGAGGATGCCGTATTTATACATAACTATTGCATAATAAGTATCTTTGTAACTATTTATGGAATTGTCGGGGAATTTTCTCTTGACTAAACATCATAGAAAAATACAATACTCTATCAAACTGGAAGGAGGTAGAAAGATGGAGAAGGTCGGAAAACTTAACAAGTACGTCTTCACGGTTGCGGTGATGTTTATATCGTGGGTGATGTTAACATCAACCTTCCGTCCTGACGAACTTATTACCGGATTTATTGTTTCTTTGTTGGTTGCTCTTGGCTCCTTTGAGTATCTGACCGAGCACGGTTTGGGACATTTTTCTCCCAAAAGAATAGCCTATCTTATACTCTACGGACCTTATTATTTGTGGCAGATCATTCTTGCTAACTTCGATGTTGCATACAGGGTCATTGCACCGAGTATGCCTATCAAACCCGGATTTGTAGCTATTAAAACGGATTTGAAAACAGACTCCGGCAAACTGGCTTTGGCAAATTCCATAACAATGACACCGGGTACGCTCACCATCGATGCTAAAGATGATGTTCTTTTGATTCACTGGATTTATGTCAAAGACAAAACTCTTGAGGGTGCTACAAAGGAAATCGGAGGACCGTTTGAGAAGTATTTAAAGGAGATTTTCGGATGAGTATATTAAACTGGATTTATATTGTAATTGTAGCAATTGGTGCCATTTTAGCTGTTGTAAGAATGATAAAGGGTCCCGATATAACCGACAGGGTTATCGCTTTGGATGTTTTTACAACAATTACGGTTGCTCTGTTTGTATTTTTTGCAATGGTTTTTGACCGCTACATTTACATTGATGTTGCACTCGTTTACGGACTTCTTGCTTTTATCGGGGTTTTGGTGATTGCAAGGTTCATTGAGAGGGGGTTCTAAATGATAATAAGATTGATTATAGGTTATTTTTTGCTCTATTTCGGAGCCCTGTTTTTGCTTCTTGGTGCTTTCGGATTGATAAGACTGCCGGACCTTTATACTAGGATGCAAGCTGCTACCAAATCAACAACCTTAGGGGCTTTTTCTTCCGTATTGGGTGTAGGCATTTTACATCCGGGTTGGTTTATTAAATGCGTCGTAGTAGCCTTATTTATTTTATTAACCGCACCTATAGGCTCAAGCGCTCTTATGAGGGCGGCGTACAAAACGGGAGTGCCTTTTGACGAAAGAACGGTTGTTGATGAAGGTAAGGAGTTTTTCGGTGAGGAGAAAAAGGAGGAAGCAAAATGATTTTAGTATCTTGGGTTCTTATAATATTGATGATTGCCCTCGCTATTCTTTCCATAGAACTTAAAAATCTTATTGCTGCCGTTGTAGCCGTTGGCGCTGTAAGTTTGGTCATATCTTTACTGTTTCTTTTGATACAGGCTCCTGATGTTGCCATGGCCGAAGCAAGTATAGGTGCAGCTTTGACAATGGCAATCTACATCATAGGAGTTAGGAAAACGGAAAGGAGCGAAAAAGATGGTTAGAAAAGTTGTATATTCGATATTTTTAGCGATAATCGTCCTTGCTCTGGCTATGTTTTTTGCCGCTTATCCTTTTGGGAAAAACAAGATGACGGTAGGAGAATACTACCTAAATCACGGGGTTGCTCAAACCGGTGCGGCAAACATAGTGACATCGGTTGTTCTCGATTACAGAGGATTTGATACTCTTGGCGAGGTATCCGTGCTCTTTGCCGCAGCAGCAGGTGTTGCCATACTGTTTTTCCTTGCAGGCGGCACAAAAAGAGAACAGGAGGATTTAACAAAGCCCAATTTTGTTGTGCGAGTGGGCTCACGGATTATATTTCCTTTTATACTGTTATTCGGTTCTTACATATTTATTCACGGTCACTTGACACCTGGAGGCGGATTCCAAGGAGGCTCGATAATAGCATCGGGATTTTTGCTGCTCTATCTGTCTTATCCGGGAACAAGAACAAACAGAGACGGACTATCAATTATAGAGGGATTGGCAGGCTTAACATTTGTGGTATTGGGACTTATCGGATTGTTTCTTCCTCAATATTCGTTCCTGTATAACTTCCTGCCCAAAGGGATACTCAATACCATAGTGAGCGCAGGAATCCTACCTATAATCTACATAGCCATCGGATTTAAGGTTGCATCTGAGTTTGCAGGCATAGTTGACGATATGATGTGCCAGGTGATTTGCCGCGGAGGTGGAAAATGATTTATTATGTAGGTTCTTTTCTTTTGATTGCATTGGGTCTTTATGCCGTGATAATTAAGAAAAATTTAATCAAAATTTTGATAGGTTTGGATTTGATAGCATCCGGCGTAAATCTCCTTATAATAAGTATCGGGTATGTTAAAGGCGGAACCGCTCCTATATTTTCAAGGGCAGGTCTTAAAGCATCTATGATGGTTGACCCCATTCCTCAGGCGTTGACACTCACGGCTATCGTTATAGATGCCTCCGAGATGGCTTTAGCCGTAGCTTTTGTGGTTCTGCTCTATAAATATTACGGAACCCTTGACATTAAGAAAATAAGGAGTTTGAAATGGTAAATATAGCTAACCCCATACTACTTGTTGTTATTCCTCTGTTTTTTACATTTTTAATAGCTCTATCGGGTTCCTTCTTAAAGAGCGGCGTAAAATATCTTCCCGTAATTGCATTTGCACTCAACCTCGTTGTTTCTTTGGCTCTTATACCCGAAGTTGTTAAAAACGGAATGGTAATAGCAACAACCGCAGGATTTAAACCGCCCTTTGCAATTGATATGGCGGTTGATAAGCTGGGGCTTTTCCTGTCAATTATAGCCTCACTGCTCGGTTTTGTTGCATCGGTATATAACCTGTTTTATATAGATGAAGAACCGCAGGAAAAATTTCACGCTTTATTTACGCTTCTTGTTGCAGGTTTAACCTGGATGATAATAACAGGTGATATTTTCAACCTGTTTGTCGCCTTTGAGGTAACATCCATTGCAGCTTTCGGACTTGTGGGATTTCATAGGGATAAGGGAGCCATAGAAGCCGGATTTAAATATCTTGTTATGGGTTCTATCGGCGGTTCTTTTCTGCTTATAGGAATAATTATGCTCTACGCCGCAACGGGAACATTGAATATAGTCGATATAGCTCAAAAAACATCTCATCTCACCTTTCAACAAAAGCTCTTTCCGTTTGCTATGATTTTCACGGGTCTCGGCATCGAAGGAGCATTGTTTCCTCTTAATGCTTGGCTGCCCGATGCGCACCCCGCCGCACCTTCGTCTGTTTCATCCATACTTTCGGGCATTATGACAACGGCAGCCATATACGCAATAATAAGATTGACAAATACAATATTCGATTTTAACCAAATCTATTTCTTCCTGATGATTTTTGCACTTTTGACATTGATTTTCGGAGAGGTTTCCGCATTCTTCCAGAAAGACATAAAAAGGATGCTGGCATACTCCACGATTGGTCAAACCGGATTGTTCTTCTTTGCATTTTCTTTAAACACGGTTAACGGACTTCAGGGTGCTTTTATGCAGATGGTAAACCACTCTCTATCAAAAGGTATGCTCTTCTTGGTTGTAGGCGGAATGATAATGCAGGTAGGCTCAAGAAATATAGACGATTTTGCCGGCTTGGGAAGAAAAATGAAGGTTTCTTCCTTCTTTTTGGCAATAGGAGCATTTTCTTTGATGGGCTTACCGCCGTTCTTCGGATTCTGGAGTAAATTGAAAATTATATTTGCAGCCCTGCAAAACGCCAACGCATTCCTTGTAGCTTCCGTAGTTATAATTCTGCTTATGTCGGTAGTAGAAGGAGCTTACTTCTTCAAGCTGCTGCAGGTGATGTTCTTCGGCAAACAAGAAAAGGATGTTGCCGTTAAAGAGGCATCTTACGGAATGTTGTTCAGCGTTGTCGTTTTGGGCACGGTACTTTTGATAATAAGTTTCTATCCTTCACCTGTTATAGACTTTATGCATAAAGCAGCAGCGGAAATCATAAACAAGAACTATATTACTCTTGCTCTAAAGTTAGGAGGCCTATAATGAACATATTGCTTGAAATTATGCTCGCAACGCCATTTATAGGCGGATTACTTGCATTTATCGGCGGCAAGGTTCATCGATGGGTTAGGTACGCTGTTGCCGTCACATTTTCGTTTTTAACGCTTATCGAAGCCTTAGTATATTACAACGCTACCATTAAAGGCGTTGTCTGGGGAAGTTTGTTCGGCTCCAAGCTGGTTCTTCAGACAAATCCGATTTCTTGGCTGTTTTTGTTTATCGTCACCGCAATGTCATTTTTGATTGTCATCTTCTCCATAGGTGATATGGAAGAAGATAAGATAAAATTAGACTCTTACTATATGCAGCTTCTGTTTGTGGAAGGAGCTATGGTTGGTATAGTTCTTGCGGGTGACTTAATCACATTCTTTATGTTCTGGGAGATAATGAGCTGGACATCATACTTCCTTATCATCTACGGCGGCAAGAAATCTGTCGCTGCGGGCTATAAATACATCATTATGAGCATCATAGGCGCTTACTCTATGTTTATAGCAATCGCTATGCTGTATGTTAAAGCACACAGTTTGGTATATGCCGATGTTGCAGCTACCTTAGCTCACTCTTCGGCTACATTTGTTGTCTGGACTGTTGTTCTTTTGGGTATCGGTTTCTTTGTTAAAGCTGCTGTTATGCCTTTGCATACCTGGCTTCCCGATGCTCACTCCGAAGCGCCCTCTCCTGTCTCTCCTCTGCTTTCAGGCGTTTTGATTAAAATGGGAGCTTACGGACTGTTTATAGTATTATACGGTTTTCTGTCCGTTCAACTCGCCGGCAATATTATGCCGTCGGTGTTTTCAACGCCGATACTGCTATACATTATCCAATGGTTAGCAGCCCTATCCATAGTGCTTGCAACCTTCCTTGCCATAATGCAGGAAGATGCAAAAAGACTCCTTGCCTACTCTTCCATCTCTCAAATAGGCTACGTTGTTTTGGGTATTGCAACGGGAACATCCCTCGGCGTGGCGGGAGGCTTGTTTCACGCACTAAACCACGCAATATTCAAAGGGCTTCTGTTCTTGGCGGTCGGTGCCGTAATTTACAGAACTGGAACAAGAAATTTAAGCGATTTAGGCGGTCTTGTTAAAAAGATGCCATATACATTCACAGCTTTACTGTTGGGCATTATAGCCCTTGCAGGCGTTCCTCCTTTGAACGGTTTTGTATCAAAATGGATGATTTATGAAGCTCTTTTGCAGAAAAAAGAGGTATTCTTGCTCATTATGGCTTTTATAGGCAGCACGGGAGCGTTCCTCTACGTGTATAGACTGATACATTCGATTTTCCTCGGACAGCTTCCCAAGAAGTATGAAAACGTGAAAGATGTACCGATATTGATGCAATTTCCTATTTGGGTGTTGGCTGTTTTAACAATAGTCTTCGGAATCTTCCCGGGACTTGCTATGAATGTCATAGTAAAAGGAATGAAGTTGTTCGGATTTAAGCCCATAGCCTACACTCTTTTCGGATTTCCGCAGGGAACTGCAATGGGAGCTTTGAAGGTTATAAACATATCAGCCGTTTTGGTTGTGGCATTCGTTGCCGCTTGGGTACTATTCTTGATTCTTTCCAAATCTAGAAAGGTTTCCCAGTATGACAACTATGCAGCAGGACAGGTTGTTACTCCCGAATTAAAATACAACTACAGCTTCGGTTTTTATATGTCGTTCGGCAGGGTAATCAAATCCATATTGAAGTTGGGTATAGAAAGAATTTATAATTATTGGGTAGATGCGGCTAAGGTATTCGGTGACTACTATATGAGAAGGGTTTATACGGGTAATCTTGAAACCTACAACTCATATATAGTGATTGTTGTCACAATTGCCGCAGTTGCAATACTGTTGGGAGGCAAGCTATGGTAAAAATGATTCTAATTGCGATAGTCGCACCCTTACTTGCTTTTTCTATAGGTCTTTCATTTATGATGATTAAGAGAAAGGTCGTAGCGAGAATACAAAGAAGATACGGTCCGACTATTATACAGCCTATTTTCGATATAATGAAGTTGTTGCTGAAAGAAGACAACATATCTCACGGCGTAATTTTCAGCTTAGGTCCTATCATAGCCATAGCCGGTTCTATTTTATCGGTCTTTTTCATTCCTATAGCAGGCTTGAATATGCTGACAGGTTCCGGTGACTTAATAGCTCTTTTGTATATTATGGCAATAGGTTCTCTCGGTATGGCTCTTGGCGCCGGAGATTCGGCAAATCCAAATGCAAGCATAGGTATATCAAGGGCATTAACCCTTATGTTCGGATATGATTTGCCTCTGGTTATAATTGTTATATCCGTAGCTTTACAGTATCACACAACAGACCTTTCGGCAATTGTTGCAGCTCAGGCAAACGGTCATTGGGCATTATGGAGCTTGCCGCTGTCAGCCATAGTAGGCTTTGTTGTTACATACGGCGCTTTGGGAGAGCATCCTTTTGACATAATCACGGCTCCTCACGAAGTTGCCACAGGTCCTATGGTCGAATACGGCGGAAAACACCTCGGATTTCTTATGATAAACCACGCCTTTCATCTCTATGTTGAGATAGCTTTGTTTGTTGACCTGTTCTTGGGCGGAGCTTCAAACATATTCATATTCTACATAAAAATGTTTGCCGTTTTCTTTATTATGATGATGTTTGACGAAGTCCTGCCGAGGTTCAAAATTGACGATGCAGTGCGCTTCTTCTGGAAATGGCCAACCGTGGTTGCACTGATAAGTCTTATCATAGTGCTGGTGAAATAGGAGGAGATTGTTATGGAAAAAATGACAGAAGAACAAGTTAAAAGTATAGCAAATATGCTGAGAAAACGTTCCCTTTGGATGATACACTACTGCACGGGGTGCGGCGCTATGGAGCTTCCTCCTACAATGACCTCTCGTTACGATATGGAAAGATTCGGTCTTGCACCTTATGTTACTTCAAGACAGGCAGACATTCTGCTCATTACGGGATATCTGAATGTTAAAACACTAAGAAGGGTTATAACGGTTTATGAGCAAATGCTTGACCCCAAATATGTCATAGGTTTCGGCTCCTGCACACTTAACGGCGGAGTTTACTGGGATTCTTATGCCGTAATAAAACAGCTTGACAGATATATTCCTGCCGATTTGTACATAGCCGGATGTATGCCGAGACCGGAAGCCGTTATCTCCGCATTCAGGCACTTGATGGAATTGATAGACTCAGGCAAGGCTGACGGATACAAACGCTACAAAAGAAACCTTGCCTATTACAAGGAAAACCAAAGGAAGGTGTTGGGATGATGGACATAGTGGATAAAATTAAGGGGATAGAAGGCGTAAAGGTTACGGTTCAAAGAGAAAATAGAATTTTTGTCGATGTCAGCGAAGATAAGGTTATAAGCACCCTTTACAATATGAAACTAATAGGTTTCCATCAATTATCCGTACAAAATGTTATCGACAGGATTAAAGACAACAAGTTCGAGATATTTTATGTTCTATACAGCCGCGAATACAAGATAAACGCAATAGTTCGCACGTGGATTGACAGAGAAAACCCCGTTATAAAAACAGCGGATAAGATATACCCTTCAGCCCATACATGGGAGAGGGAAATTTCAGAAATGTTCGGGATAAAGGTTGACGGCAACGAGGATAGCGGAAAACCGTTTATCCTTGAAAACTGGAAAGACCTACCTCCGATGAGGAAAGATTTTGACAGCGTTAAATATTCCAGTGAACATTTCGTATTTAGGCATTCGGAGGGTGAAAATGAGTAAAAGTTATGAACTTTTTATAGGTCCTAACCACCCGGGCATACCCGGAAACTTCTCCTTAAAGATTGAGCTTGAAGGAGATACGGTTATATCTGCCAAAGGAGACCCGGGATATCTGCACAGGGCTTTTGAAAAAGCTATGGAGGGCAGATACTATATACAAAACCTCGCTTTGATTCCGAGAATTTGTGTTCCTGAGCCCGACATAAATGAAGCTGCTTATGCAATGGCTGTTGAAGACTTAATGGGAGTCGAAATACCGGAGAGAGCAAAATATATCAGAACAATAGTGCTTGAGCTTGCAAGAGCGGCTAATTATACATTTTGGATGGGCGGATTTGCCGGAACACTCGGTCTTTATACGTTGGCTCAATGGAGTTTCGGCGATAGGGATTATGCTTTGGATCTGTTTGCGGAAATCTGCGGAGCAAGGGTCTATCATATGTATATCTGGCCAGGCGGTGTAAGAAGGGACTTACCGCCGGGATGGGAAGATAAACTTCTCGGATACGTTAAGTATATGAAAGAGAGGCTTATTGATTACGACAACATATTCTTTAAGAACGTTATGTTTAAATACAGAACAAAGGGTATTGCGGTAGTAACCAAAGAACAGGCAATAGAGTGGGGAGCAACCGGGCCTATACTAAAAGCTGCCGGCGTTGCTCAGGATGTAAGAAAAGACGACCCCTATGCAGCTTATGAATATCTTGATTTTGAGATTCCAACTCTTACCGACGGAGATTCCTGGTCAAGGGCTATGATTAGGAGATGGGAGCTTGAAAACAGCCTGAACATTATCGAACAAGCCGTAAAAAAGATGCCGAAAAAGGGTCCTGTATGGGAAAAGATGCCGAATCCTTTGAAATGGTATGTCCCGGAAGGTGAAACATACGCAAAGGTTGAATCCGCAAGAGGAGAACACGGATTCTATATGGTTAGCGACGGTACGGGAAAACCGTACAGAGTTGCTGTCAGAGGGGCATCTCATACTCATATGTTCACCATAGCCGAGAAAGTATTGATAGGGCAAAGGCTTGCAGATGTTTCTCACATTTTAGTAAGTTTGGACGTATGTCCTCCAGAGATTGACAGGTAAGGGGTGGTGTTATGAATATAAAAGAATATGAAAAAGGGAGCTTTTTAAAACCTCTCACATCTGTGAAGTATCTCTTTAAAAAGCCGCATACATTGAGATATCCCAAAGAAACAAAACCCGTAGCCGACAGATTCAGAGGTCTGCATATAAACGACGTTGATAAGTGTATAGGCTGCGGAAACTGTAGAGATATATGCCCGTGCGCAGCCATTACTATGGAAAAGGCATCCAAAATCGGGCGGCCGATAGAGATAGATAAAAAAGGAGCAAATCCCGTCAGACCCAAAATAGACTACGGTCGCTGCTCTTTTTGTGCGCTTTGTGTTGAGATGTGTCCTACAGGCTCTTTAAAGATGTCTAAAGATTTAATTTATACATCTCCCGATGCCGAAGCATTTGCCTGGGTTCCTCTTGAAGAACAGGGAAGAGAACCCGGATTCATTCAGGATAATGAGATTACGCCGTTGATGCTTGAAGCCCAAGAGATGGAGGAGCTTGAGCCTGAGGTAAGAAAACGCTCGTTTGAGGAGATGATTCTCGGATTTAGTGAAGAACAGGCAAGAAAAGAGGCTATGCGCTGCCTTGGCTGCGGTATATGTATGCAGGGCTGTCCGGCTCATATGAAAATACCCGAATACATCCAGGCAATTTTTGACGGCGACCACAAAAAATCTGTTAAATATATGCTTGAGGATAACGTTTTACCCGGCATTTGCGGAAGGATATGTACGCACAGATGTCAGGACGACTGTGTATATCAATACAGAGGAGCTCCTATCCACATTATGTGGTTGAAGAGATACGCAACCGACCAGCTTGAGGACTATAAAGATGTCAACATAGAAAAGATGCCTGCAACCGGAAAGAAGGTGGCAATCATAGGCGGCGGACCAAGCGGACTCTCTGCGGCTTACCACTTGAGCACTATGGGGCACTCCGTTACAATATTCGAACAGAAAAACAGAGCCGGAGGAGCACTTGCTACCGGTATTCCTCTCTACAGACTTCCAATCTATGAGCTTGACAAAGAGATAGGAAATATCGAGTCTATGGGTGTGGAGATAAAAACAAACGTAAAAGTTGGTGAAGACGTTAAGTTTGAAGACCTGTTAAAAGAGTTTGACGCAGTCTATATCGGAATAGGTTTATCATACGGACGCTCGATTAACTTAAAGGGAGAAGAACACCCGGATGTGGTTCAGGCAATAGATTTTCTAAGGCAGGTCAAGGTTGAAGGCAGAAGGGATATAACAAAGCACGTGATAGTTATAGGAGGCGGTAACGTTGCTATGGACGTTGCAAGAACAGTGGCAAGGCTGCAAGAAATAAACTATCAAAGCAAAGATACGACCGTTGAAACCGTCAGCTTGGAAGATTGGGATATTATGCCGGCATCACAAGAGGAGATAGACGGAGCTTTGGAAGAGGGGGTAATCTTCAACCCGGCTTGGGGACCGAACCAGGTTATATTTAACGAAGACGGCAGCATTAAGGGTCTCGAAGTCAAGAAGGTTAAATACGTATTCGACGAAAACCACAGATTTAATCCGGCATTCTACGAAGACCAGAAAAAGATTATCTACGGCGACTATATCATAGAGTCTGTCGGTCAGATGTACAACTTCTCGTTTATTCCGAAAGAGTTGATGGAACAACTGAAATTCACACCAAGAAGAAAGGTCTGGGTGGACGAATACGGTGAAACATCCATTCCGGGCGTGTTTGCAGGCGGCGATATAGTTGAAACATCCAAGGGAGATGCAATATCCGCCATCGCAAACGGTCACAGAGCAGCTATCGGAATAGACAGATTTTTGCACGGAAAAAGTAGGAGGGGCTGATGGAATTAAAAGATAAAATATATTTTGAAGAACCTATAAGAGACCGCTTCTATAACGGATATTCCGGAAACGAAACCGTGATTTTGACATATGACGGCAAAACGGAATCCATAACGATGAGAAATCTGTTTAAACTTGTTAAACCTGCTGAAAGGCTGGTTGCAAAAGAAGAGGATATATGGCTTAAAGATATATCCGAGGATATGCAGATTCTAAGCAAAAACGGATTCGAAAGGGTCTATGAAATCATTAGAAGAGTAGTTTATGAGCCTCTCCTTGTAGTTGAAACAAAAACAAAAAAAACAACGGTAAGTGCAAGCCACCGGATACCCATAAAGCGTGACAATCAGGAGCTGCTTTTAAGAGCCGACGAGTTAAAAGAGGGTGATTTGGTGTGCGTTATCGAGGATGACGGAAGCACAAAGGAAGAAGCCGTAGAAAAGATATACGAAGATACAAAAGAGCATCTGTCGGTTTACGGTATGATAACGCAAACCGGAGGAGCGGCAATTAGCGGCATTTTTCAAAAAAGCTATTAGAGACTCCATAAACACTGTCTTAAGCCCCTGCTTTTTGTAGGGGCTTTTTTGTTACTAACGAGGTAAGTATGGGTATAAAAACAGTAGTTGTCGGTGTATTGCAGGTAAATTGTTATATATTTTATGACGAAACTTCAAAGGAGTGTTTAATTATAGACCCGGGCGATGATGCCGATAAAATATGTAAAATCATAGAAGACAATTCACTGAAACCTACTATTATAGTTAACACTCACTACCATTTTGACCATACAGGAGCAAATAGAAGCATAAAAAACAGATACGACATACCGATAGCCATAGGAGAAAAGGACGCTTTGTTTTTAAAAGACGCATACAAAGCAGCTTTGGAGTTTATGATACAAGCAGAAAGCTCGCCAAAAGCCGATATTTTGCTCAAAGAGGGTGACACTTTAAGTGTGGGAGAAAAGATATTTGAAGTTTTGGAAACGCCGGGTCATACACAAGGCTCCGTATGCTTATACTCAAAAAAAGAAAAAATTTTATTCAGCGGTGATACGCTCTTTTATGAATCCGTTGGCAGGTGGGACTTGCCCGGGGGCAACAAAGAGATGCTCTTTGAAAGTCTTGAAAGACTTTTAAATCTTGAAAAAGATGTTGCGGTTTTTCCCGGTCACGGACCAAAAACCACAATTGAACACGAAATTAAGAACAATCCATACAAAAAAGGCGTGTTATAAAAACACGCCCCTTACTTTAAAATTATTCCTCTACCTTAATAGACTCTGTCGGGCAAGCCTCAGCTGTTTCCTTAATCTCTTCCAAAGAAGCTCCCTCAGGATTAACAACCTTTGCTTTTCCATCGTCCATTTGAAATACATCCGGCAAAGCGTCAACGCAAGCTTCGCATCCAATGCATGTGTCATCTACCCAAACCTTAGCCATTTACGCACCTCCAAAAAATTCTCTTCCGATTCGCTAAGCGTGTTTTATGAAATTTTTACTTTTGTGTCAAGCAAATATTTGCTCATCTTGAAAGCAGTTCTTTAACCTTTTCTTTAAGCTGCGTCAAATCCGGTGATTTAACGGTATAAGCATCAGCCGCCCAGGTGTAAAAATCTTCCTTGTAGTGGGAATATGCAGTTGACATAATAACGGGAGTCGATGGAGATATCTCCTTGATTTTTCCCAACACCTCAAGTCCGCTCATACCGGGCATTGCAATATCCAGAACAACCAGGTCGGGTTTTTCTTTTTCAAACGAATCCAAAGCAGCCTGTCCGTTTTCACATACAGCCACCTCGTAACCTTCGTCTTCAAACTCTTCCTTGTATAACAGCCTTATGGCGTCTTCATCGTCAACTATCATAATCTTCTTTTTGCTCATATTCTCCCTCCGTAATATTTTTTGGTGCCGAAAGCTTTATCGTACATTCGAGTCCGTCTTTTGTATTTTTAAACTCAATGTCACCTCCGTGCTCCTTTACAATCTCTTTCACTATGGAAAGCCCCAGTCCCGTTCCTTGGGTTTTTGTCGTGTAGAAGGGTTTTGTGATTTCCTTTAGCTGTTTATCCTCCACTCCTCCGGAATTGTCCCTGATTTTCAAGATTATAAACTCACCGTCTCTTTTAGCCCTTATTCTTATCTGTCCGCCTTCTCTGTTTCCATAAGCCTCTATGGAATTCTTAAACAGATTAATCAACACCTGTTCAAGTTGATTCCTGTCTCCGAAAACAGTTGAAGCTTTCTTGTCTATACACACGGAAAATACGAAATTATTGTTAATCGTGCTTGTCAAATCTATTGCTTTATCTATAACATCCTTTAAGTTGAGAGGTTTTTTATCCGTGGGTGTGTAATGCTTTGAGAATTTGTTAATGTCTGCAACAAATCTGTATATCCTGTTTAATTCGCTTTCGATAATCTCTACGTATCTGTCCGTTTTCTCCGTGCTTTCAACATACTTTTTCAGTTTATCGAACAACCCCATTATACCTATCAACGCATTCTTAATTTCGTGTGTTATGGTAGAAGCTGTCTTGCCGATTTCATAAAGCCTCTGCTTATGTTTTATATCATCCTCGTTGAAATCCAAAAAGTGCTTTAGGTTGGCTACCTCCTTCTCCTCTATCAAAGAGCTCATAGCAAGCCCCAAGCCGGTACAAAAAAGCTTCAAATCGTCCGTTTTTTTATCAGGGGGACTTAAAAGTAAAAAACCCACCGTGGAGCTTTTCGCTATAAGCGGA
The DNA here is from genome assembly GCA_027035575.1 of Desulfurellales bacterium. Lineage (GTDB taxonomy): Bacteria > Campylobacterota_A > Desulfurellia > Desulfurellales > Hippeaceae > S144-51. The sequence goes on from JALVUQ010000076.1 coordinate 16,037, forward strand.
ATGTAAAGAGAGATATCCATCTCCATATCTTTTAAAATTCTTGCAATATATTTATTTTCTATCTCTTCGGCTTTTAAATGCCTGTCGGTTTTTGTTACAAACATATTTGCGATAGAGCGGGATGTATCATTGCAAGGTATGTTCAATCCCCTGATTTTTTTGTTAAACTCCGTTTCATACAGACTTGACGTGTCTATTTTAAGCATATATTCGGCAAACTCCCCCGCATTTGAAGAAGATTCCCATTTTTTGTGCAGTTCTTTTAAATTCTCCTTTTTTAATCCTGCTTTGGGGTCAAAACACCTCTTTCTTTTGCTGTATTTAAAGATTACCCCCCTCTCAAATCCGAAAGCTATCATTATTATCGGCAAAGATATAAAGTAGAGTCTGTGTAAATCCTTTTCACGCTCCACAATTATGGAAAATTCGTATAATAAATTTCTGCTTTTTGCGTAATTATCAGCCATATATTTCCGTACCTATGCCTCTTTGCGTAAAAATCTCTTCAAGAAGAGTGTGCTGCTTCGAGCCGTTTATAATATGAACCTTGCTTACACCGTTTTGCACGGCTTGCTTGCCTGAGAGAACCTTTGGAATCATACCTCCCGATACGGTTGAATCCTCAATTATTTTATCCACATCTTTTATATTTATGGAAGAAATCAATCTGCCGTTTTTGTCCAAAACCCCGTCGGCATCGGTCAAAAATATCAGTTTTTCGGCTTTAAGGCTTACTGCTACGGCACTTGCCACATTATCTGCATTTATATTGTACCTTCTGCCTTCGCTATCGAAACCTATGGGTGATACAACCGGTATATACCCGTCATTCGACAAGTGTGTCAATATGGAAGGATTAACATACTCAACATCACCTACCAAGCCCAAATCGACATCTTTGTTTAACCTTTTTTTTGCCCTTACGATATTGGCATCCACACCGCTTATTCCGACAGCCTTTCCGCCGTTTTTGTTTATCTGTAAAACAATTTCTTTGTTTACTTTGCCCGCCAAAACCATAACCACAACCTCCATAGTCTCCTCGTCGGTTATCCTAAGACCGTTGTGGAACTTGCTCTCTATGTTCAACTTGGAGAGAGCTGCGCCTATCTCAGGACCGCCCCCGTGAACAACTATGGGGTTGATGCCCACATACTTCATCAAAGAAACATCTTTTGAGAAGCTGTTTTTTAGATTTTCGTCAATCATCGCACTGCCGCCGTATTTTATCACTATGGTTTTACCGGCAAACTTCTTGATATATGGTAATACCTCTACCAGACACTCGCCTTTATCAAACATCTATCCCTCCGATAACAACCTTGAGTTTAACATTTTGTTATAAAAAATCAAGTGCTGCTTTCCTGCCGTATGTTAAATTATTGATTAAAAAACGCATCAATAAGGGTTTAACGCATTTTAAACTTTTACTTGACAATATATGAAAAATCTTTAAAAATAGTTATTGATTAATTAATGTTTGTATGCACGGTTTGACTTCGGCAAACTTTAAGTTTAACACGCTAAACTTAGAGTGTAAGGGTATGAACAAACAGGGATTAATAAAACAGTATGTAAAGTAATTTTTGTAATTTAAAACAAAAAAGGAGGAACGTATGGCGAATGAATTGATGGATGTGAAAGCTCTAAGAATTAACTTGAAAACCGGTGACATTAAGCAAGAGAACATCGATATGGAACTTGTAAAGAAATATCTCGGCGGAAGAGGACTCGCAAGCAAGATTTTAAAAGACGAGATTGACCCGAAAATCGACCCGCTGTCTGAAGCAAACAAATTGATTTTTGCAAACGGTTTGTTAACGGGAACAGCAGTTCCGACAGCAGGAAGGTATATGGTAGTAACAAAAGGTCCTCTGACAGGAACAATAGCTTCAAGTAACTCCGGGGGATTTTTCGGAGCAGAGTTGAGAAAAGCCGGATGGAGCCTTGTTATTATTGAAGGAAAAGCGGATAAGCCGGTTTATATTTCCATAAAAGACTCTGATGTTAAAATAAACGACGCCTCCCATTTATGGGGAAAAACAACCGATATAACAACGGATACTTTGATTGAGGAGTTCGGTGAGAAAAACGCAAAGGTTGCCTGTATTGGTCCTGCCGGAGAAAAACTTGTGAAATTTGCCGCAATTATAAACGATAAGGCAAGAGCAGCAGGAAGAACAGGCGTAGGCGCTGTTATGGGGAGCAAAAATCTAAAGGCGATAGTGGTAAAAGGCTCAGAAAGAATAGATGTTATGGATAAGGCTGCATTTATGGATGCCGTAAAATCAAAGGTTGACCTCATAAGAAAAGACCCTATAACAGGCGACGGACTGCCCAAACTCGGAACGAAGGTTTTGGATAGTATAATCAATCAGAGCGGACTCTATCCTACAAAGAACTTCCAGTTCGGAACATTTGAATATGTGGAAGAGGTCAACGGTGAGGCTCTGGTTAATAAAGGATACCTTATAGACAACAAAGCCTGCTACGCCTGCCCGATAGGATGCGGAAGGGATGTTGTTCTGCCCAACGGAAGAAAAGGAGAAGGTCCCGAATACGAATCGGCTTGGGCATTTGGAGCTGATTGCGGCGTTAAGGACTTGATAGCAATTTCGGATGCAAACTTTATGTGTAACGAATTGGGTCTTGATACTATTTCTGCCGGGACGACACTCGCCTGCGCTATGGAGCTCTATGAAAAAGGTTATCTGCCGAAAGAGGATTTGAAAGACGGACCTGAGCTAACATTCGGAAGCAGTGAATCTTTATTGTACTACTTGAAAAAGATAGCATACAGAGAAGATTTGGGAGATAAATTGGCTGAAGGTTCATATAGATTTGCAGAGGGCTACGGTCATCCGGAACTTTCTATGAGCGTTAAAAAGCAGGAGCTGCCTGCTTACGACCCGAGAGGTGTCCAGGGACACAGTCTTGAGTATGCAACATCCAACAGAGGAGGCTGCCACGTCAGGGGTTATATGATTTCACCGGAAGTTTTGGGCGTTCCCGAAAAATTAGACCCTCAAAGTCTTGAAGGAAAAGCCGGATGGGTTAAGGTTTTCCAAGACTTGACAGCAGTTATAGACTCCGCCGGTCTCTGCCTGTTCAGCTCTTTTGCTCTCGGTGCAGATGACTATGCAGAGCTTATCAATGTCGGAACAAATTTCGGACTTACTACCGATGAGGTTTTAAAGATAGGTGAGAGAATTTGGAATTTGGAAAGACAATTCAACTATGAAGCAGGAATAACGCCTGACGAAGACAGACTGCCGGATAGATTTAAAGAACCGCTGCCTGACGGCTCGCAAAAAGGTTCGTTCTCTCACTATGAAGATTTGCTTGTTGAATACTATAAAGCAAGAGGTTGGACAGAAGATGGAATAATACCTAAGGAAAAATTACAAGAGCTTGGAATAGCTTAAAAAAAGGTGTGAGGGTGGTTATGCCGCCCTCTTTTTTACTTTATGGTTAGATTGAATTTTTTTACACTTTTCAGGCTTGAACTCGGCATTAAAAGCATAGACGTTGAGATTGAAAAAGAAATCAAACTGTCGGATTTGTTGTATCTTGCCGAAAAAAAAGCAAACAAAAAGTTTATCCATAAACTTATCGACAGCGACGGCAACCTTTTAAACAATGCCATTATACTTGTTAACGGCAAAAACGTTCATCACCTCCAAAAATTGGAAACAATCATAAAAGACGGTGATGAATTAGCCCTTTTCCCGCCCGGCGGTGGAGGATAATGACAAAACCGAGAGAAAACGACATCTACTCAAGAAATGCCCTCTTTTTTTCAAAAAAAGAAATGGATACCATAAAAAAAGCCCGCATAGCTATTGCCGGAGTGGGCGGTTTGGGGTGTGTGGTTGCGGAGATTTTGTCGAGAATGGGTGTAGGGTTTTTAACGCTTATCGATAACGGCATTGTTGATATGCCTGATTTGGGAAGACAATCGTTATACGAAATTGAGGATATAGGGCTAAAAAAAGTTGATGCAGCAAAAGACTCTCTTTTAAAAAAGACCGACACCTGCACGATTAAAACCGCCTTTTTCGACATAAAAGCCGATTGCCCGAAAGATATGCTGTCAGAGGTTGATGGTGTTGCAGACTGCCTTGACAACTACGAAAGCCGCTTTACTCTTGAGGACTGTATAGGAAAAAACCTGTTCCTTGTTCACGGCGGGGTAGAAAATGACTACGGCCAAGTTACTACAATTATAAAGGGCAAAACCCAAAAGCTAAGCGACATATACTCCAATATGCACTCTTCAAACAACAGAAGAATCATTGCCGTTTCCACACCGAGCGTATTTGTTGTTGGAAGCCTTATGGCTTATGAGGTTGTAAATAATATTTTGGGAAAGCCAAAGCTCATAAATAAAATGCTCGTCGTTGAACTGGCTGATTTTTCATTCTTTAAAATAGATTTAAATTAGGAGTTTTACTTGAGGGATGTATTTAACCTAAAAAACAATCAAATAATTTTAAACGACGATAGCGATATAAAAAAGGTTTATATCGAACTTACAAACGCCTGTAATTTCAGCTGCAAAATGTGCTTCAAAAACACATTTGTGGAACCGGAAGGGTTTATGGATGCTCAAACAATTGAAAGGCTTAAAGAAACCCTGAAAGAACTGCCCAACTTAAAAGAGGTTGTACTCGGCGGCATAGGCGAATCACTTTTACATAAAGATGTTAAAAATATCATAAGTTTTTTGAAAGATGAACTCGGTGTTTATCTGATTTTGGCTACAAACGGATTTTTGCTTGACAGGTTCAGCGATTTTATACTCCAAAAACAGGTTGACAACATTGTTGTGTCAGCCGACAATACAAGCATAGGCCACCTTCACAACAGTGTTGTGTATAAAACCGTAGAAAAGATAATAAAAGAAAGAAAACGGCAGGAGCTTGATAAGCCCGTTTTATCCGTGGAGATTGTTGTTGACAAAGAGTCGATAGGAGGACTGGCAGACATAGTTGCGGAGTTTATCAATATAGGCATAAGAGACGTTATAATCTCAAACCTTCTGCCCATAGATAAAAAATATGTTGACAGAACGCTCTATCCAAGCGATGAAAAGGGCATCTTGAATGAGCTTATTGCACTTGCTCAAGGCAATATCTCTATGACCCTGCCCTATTTTTCTCTTAAAACGGAGAGGAAATGTAACTTTATCGATAAAAAATCCCTTGTGGTCAGATGGGACGGTAAAGTAGCGCCCTGCTACAGATTTTTGCACACGGCAAAAGAGTATGTTTTGGGAAGAGAAAAAACACTCTATGCACACACATTCGGGGATATAAACGAAGAGACGCTGTTGGAAATCTGGAACAAGAGGAATTATAAATGGTTCAGATTTACCGTTGACAACTCTATGTACCCCTCCTGCCTTGACTGCAATTTTAACGAAATGTGCAGCTTTGTGAAGGACACGGAGGTGGATTGTTGGGGAGGCTCACCCTCCTGTGCCGACTGTTTGTGGTCGAGAAATATAGTAATTTGTCCTTAAAAAAACAGAAAATATTGCGGTTTGCTTTAATCTTAACAGTTTGACATAGAGTTTCAATAGTTATATAAAAGTTCTATGATTGTCGGTTTGATTGGTATTGAGATATGATTCACAGTGATATATTTTACCTTTTTTTAATAATAACTTTCGGTTATATTTTGGGAAACATAAAAATCAAAGGCTTCTCTCTCGATATTTCGGCTATTTTAATTGTGGCTTTGATTGCCGGACATCTCGGTGTAACAATTCCTCCCCAATTTAAGCTATTCGGTCTGGCTATCTTTATCTATGCCGTCGGTCTGCAATCGGGACCCGGCTTTTTTGATGTTATGAAGCAGGAGGGAATTCAGCTCAACCTTATGGCTATAGGACTTTTGGTAACTATTTTCGCATTAATTTTCTTATCCGGTTTTTTGTTTCATATGCCCAAAGATTTAATCGACGGGGTTTTTACAGGAACCATATCAAGCGCTCCGGCTCTTGCCTCAGCCCTTGAGGTTAAAAATTCACCTTTAATCTCCATAGCGTTCGGCGTTGTCTATCCTTTTGGTATTGTGGCTACGGTTTTTTTCATACGATTCTTGCCAATTATATTTAAAGTTGACATTCAAAAAGAGGTTGAAAGGTATGAGGAGTATCAAAAAACGCTTCACCCTAACATCATAACCAAAAACTTCAAAATAACAAACGACAACTTCAAAAAAGAAACCATTTACAAGTCTCAAATTGAGAAAATGACCTCCACAATTATAGAAAGGGTTGAGTCAAGCCATCCGATAGAGCCGGACAAAGAAGATGCAATCCTGCATCACGGAGACATTGTCAGAGTTTCAGGCACTCCGAAACAGTTGGAGAATTTAAAAATTATATTGGGTGAAGAGATAGAAAGTTCCTATAAATTTCACGACAACACAAAGGTATATAGGTTGCTTGTTACATCCAAAGATATAGTAGGCAAAAAAATAGCGGAGATTAAAGAGTTGAAATCGCTAAGGGCAACGGTTACGAGAGTAAGGCGCTCCGGCATAGACATACCGCCCTATCCCTCTTTAAGTTTAAGGCTCGGAGACAAACTCTATGTTGTTGCACCGGAAAAATACAAATCGAAAATTCAAAAACTTATCGGCGATGATTTGATGAAATATCCCGCAGCCGACTTTCTGCCGATATCGTTGGGAATTGTGCTTGGCATTTTGATTGGAAGTATCCCTTTCGGCTTACCCGGCATAGGCTTTGTAAAGCTGAGTTTTGTGGGCGGCATTTTGATAACCGCACTTGTCTTGGGAAGAATCGGCAGAACGGGCAATATAATTTGGCAGTTATCCCCGCACTCCAACTCCATTATGAAAACGCTCGGACAGTTGATATTTTTGGCGACGATAGGAACAAGCTCCGGCAAATACCTCGCTTCCTCCATTAAAGCAAACGGATTTTTACCGATTTATACAGCCGTTTTTGTGGTTTTTTTCGCTCTGCTTTTAGCCACGTTTTTTTGCAGAAAGATATTCAAAATGAATTTTATAGAGATAATGGGCTTTTTATCGGGAGCTATGACTTCAACCCCATCTTTAACGATGGCAAACAGTTTGACAAAATCCGACTACCCCTCTGTCAGCTATGCGGCAGTCTATCCTTTATCATTGGTGTTAAGCATAATTTTTGCTCAATTGATGCTGAAAATTTAACCCTGTTTTTAAAAAAATTACACTCACATTTTAGCATATAATCACAAGAAGCCTTTCTTTTTAATGTTTTCAATTATAGAATATCTGACTATATTAGCCCTTGCAAAGATGTTGTTTTTCTGATATTTGATAGATTGTATTTGAAAGATTGAGGAGATAATTATGCCCTTTGCGCATCTGCATAACCACTCGGAGTACAGCCTGCTCGACGGAGCAAGTAAACTCAAAAATATGATAAACAAAGCCAAAACATCCGATATGTCCTGTGTGGCATTGACCGACCACGGCAATATGTTCGGAGCCATAGATTTCTATAAAACAGCCAAAGCAGCAGGCATAAAGCCCATTATCGGTTTAGAGGGATATATATCTCCAACAACACGGTTTGATAAAGATACAAAGGGCAATTATCACATAACACTGCTTGCACAAAACGAAGAGGGCTACAAAAACCTTATGAAGCTCACCACATTTTCATATACGGAGGGTTTTTACTATAAACCGAGAATCGACAAGGAGCTTTTAAGAAAATACTCAAAAGGCATCATAGCAGGAAGTGCCTGCCTGCACGGTGAAATACAGATAAACCTTCTAAACGGTGACTACGATGCAGCCAAAAGGGCTGTTTTGGAATATAAAGAGATATTCGGAAAAGACAATTTCTTTATGGAGATTATGAGACACGGTCTTGACGACCAGAAAAAAATAGACAGCGATATAATAAAGCTGGCAAACGAAACGGATACCTTGCTTGTTGCAACAAACGACTGCCACTATCTAAACAAAGAGGATGCCGTAGCCCAGGATGCCCTCTTATGCATTCAGACAAACCATCTTATGGAAGAAGAAAACAGAATGAAGATGGGCACACACGAGTTTTATTTTAAAACAGAAGAGGAGATGTTAGAGCTCTTCCAAGACCACCCCGAGCTTGTTTCAAATTCACAGCTAATAGCAGACAGATGCAGTGTTGAGCTTGAGCTTGGAAAACTCTCACCGCCCCACTTTAAAACGCCAAACGGCATAAGTGAATTTGACTATTTGAAAGAATTAGCTTATGAGGGATTAGAGAAAAAGACAGCAGGCTTTGATGATAAAAAAAGAGAGATTTATAAAGAAAGACTGGAGCTTGAGCTTGGTATAATCAAGCAGATGGGTTTTTCGGGATATTTTCTCATTGTTTGGGACTTTATCAACTACGCAAAGACAAGAAAGATACCGGTAGGTCCCGGCAGAGGTTCGGCAGCAGGCAGCCTTGTTTCATACTGCCTCGGCATAACCGATATAGACCCCATTGAATATAAACTGCTCTTTGAGCGTTTTTTAAACCCTGAGCGCATAACTATGCCGGATATTGATGTGGACTTCTGCGTCGAAAGAAGGGATGAGGTAATCAGTTACGTCAAGGAAAAATACGGCAAGTACAACGTTGCCCAGGTTATAACATTCGGTACTATGGCAGCTAAAGCCGTTGTGAGGGATGTTGCGAGGGTTTTGGGTTTTCCCTACAAAGAGGCTGACAGAATCGCCAAGATGATACCGGATAAGGACAACCTAAACGAAGCAATAAAAGACAACCCGCAGCTAAAAGAGGAGATAGATAAAAACGAGAAGGTAAAAGAGCTGTTTGAAATATCAAAAACGCTTGAGGGAGTAAAGCGTCACGCATCAACCCACGCAGCAGGTGTTGTAATATCCGAAAACCCGATATACGAGCGATGCCCCATTTATAAACCGGCAGGCGAAGAGGCTTATGTAAGCCAGTTTTCCAAGGAGTATCTCGAAGATGTAGGTCTGATTAAGTTTGACTTTTTGGGATTAAGAAACCTGACCGTTATAGACATAACGGTAAAACTCATCGGCAATAACTTTGACATATCAAAGATTCCCCTTGATGATGAGGAAACATACAAGCTCTTACAGAAAGGGGATACGCTTGGTGTATTTCAGCTTGAATCCCAGGGAATGCAAAGACTCATTACGGATTTGAAACCGACCTGCTTTGAGGATTTGATAGCCCTTGTGGCTTTGTACAGACCGGGACCTTTGGGAAGCGGAATGGTCAGCGATTTCATAGAAAGAAAGCACGGGAAAAAGAAGATAGAATACCCCTTACCCGAGCTTGAGGGTATTTTGAAAGAAACATACGGCATAATTCTCTATCAGGAACAGGTTATGCAGATTGCAAGCAAGTTGGCAGGATATACGCTTGGTGAGGCAGACATACTGCGGAGGGCTATGGGCAAAAAGAAGATAGAGGTAATGGAAGAACAAAGAGCATCCTTCATTCAAAGAAGCGTGGAGAATAACATAGACAAACAAAAAGCAGAACATATATTTGATTTGATAGCAAAGTTTGCCGAATACGGTTTTAATAAATCACACTCCGCCGCCTATGCCTATATTGCATATCAGACGGCGTATTTGAAGGCGCATTACAAGGAATATTTTTTAAGTGCGCTTTTAACAAGCGAAAAAAACAACACCGATAAAATCGCAAAATATATAGAGGAGTGCAACAGGCTTAAAATAACCGTTCTGCCGCCGGACATCAATGACAGCTACCAGGATTTTGCAGTCGCAAGAAATGGGGATAAAAAGGTTATCAGGTTCGGATTCGGAGCAATAAAAAACGTCGGCAGTGCGGCAATAGAAAATATTATAAAAACGAGAGAAGGCGGGCGATTTGAGTCTATATTTGATTTTTTAAAGAGGGTGGATACGAGAAAAGTCAACAAAAAAGTTATGGAAAGCCTGATTAAGAGCGGATGTTTTGACTCTCTGCATAAAAACAGGGCAAGTCTTATGGCGTCGTTTGAAAATTTGCTTGAGTGGGCAAATAAGAAAGAGAGCAAACCGAAAAATATGCAGTCGCTTTTTGGCGGCTCTGAAGCAGAAAAGGAGAGCACGCCCAGACTTGTCGATGCGCAGGAGATGAAAGAGGCGGATGTATTAAAGTATGAAAAAGAACTGTTGGGATTTTTTATCAGTGCAAACCCGCTGAATAAATACAAAAACATCATAGAAAGCATTGCGACAGCTACAAGTGAGAATTTATCAAAGATAGGCTCAAACAGTGTTGTCTTAGCCGGAATTCCAATAGCTGTCAGAAAAACAAAAACAAAAAGAAAAGAGACTATGGCATTCGTTAAATTTATGGACTCAAAAGGCACCTTTGAAGCAACCCTGTTTCCCAAACTCTACGAGCAAAAAAAAGAGCTTATAGAGGGAGATAAGCTGCTTATCTTAATGGGAAGCGTGGATACAACAACAGAAAGACCGAGCGTAATCATCCAAAATTTGTTCAGTATTGAAAAACTGGAGCAGTACGTCAAAGAGGTTGAGTTGATATTTGACAATTCAAAGATTCAGGAAATTGCAAAGATTAAAAATATAGTCTCGATACACAAAGGAGATAAGCCTCTGTTTATCAGATTCAAAAACGGCGATACAATATACACAATTCAAACAATGCTGAGCGTCGGCATAAATCAAATTCTTTTAAACACGCTCAACAACCTGAACATTGCAATAAGATTGATTTTCTCAAGGGAGTTTTGATGAAAAAAATATTGGTTACGGGAACGGCGGGTTTTATAGGGTTTCATCTTGTTAAAAAATTGACTGCTCTCGGATACGATGTTGTCGGCATTGATAATATTAACAACTACTACGATATAAATTTAAAATACGGAAGGCTCAAAGAATCTGGTATAGAAAAAGAGAAAATTGAGTACAACAAGCCGCTTGTTTCCGATAAGTTTGAAAATTATCAGTTTATAAAACTGGATTTGACGGATAAGGACAATCTGTTTGCAGTTTTTAAAAGCAGCGGTTTTGACGGAGTTTGCCATCTTGCTGCTCAAGCCGGAGTCAGATATTCGCTTGAAAATCCATACTCCTACATAGACAGCAACATTTACGGTTTTTTAAACATACTTGAGGCTTGCAAACGGTTTGATGTAAAAAACCTCTCCTTTGCAAGTTCATCAAGCGTTTACGGACTAAATAAAAAACAGCCCTTTTCGGAACACGACTGCATAAACCACCCCATAAGTTTATATGCGGCTACAAAAAAATCCAACGAGCTTATGGCTCACACATACGCCCACCTGTTCGGTTTAAAGGTTACGGGATTGAGGTTTTTTACCGTCTATGGACCCTGGGGCAGACCGGATATGGCGTTGTTTAAATTTGTAAAGAACATATTGGAAAATAAACCCATAGATGTTTACAACTACGGAAAGATGCAAAGGGACTTTACATATATTGACGATATAGTCGAAGGGGTTGTTCAAACCATTAAAAAGCCTGCCGAAAAAAATGATAATTTTGATTATGAAAAGCCCGATGCGGCAAGCTCTCCGGCTGCATACAAAATATACAACATAGGCAACAACGCTCCTGTCGGTTTAATGGAGTTTATCGAAGCTATCGAGGAAATTTTGGATAAAAAAGCTGACAAAAATTTACTGCCTATGCAGCCAGGAGATGTGGCAAGCACATACGCCGATGTATCGGATTTGGCAAAGGATTTTAATTATAAACCAGCTACCCCGATTAAAGTGGGAGTTAAAAACTTTATAGATTGGTTTAGGGATTTTTATGGGATTTAATAATACTTGACAAAGAATTATTTTTGCATTAAAGTTTAATTTAATTTTGTGTTGGGAGGTGTTGTATGAAAAGGTTTTTACACATCTTGGCTGTAGCAGTTGTATCGTTTATGTTCTTGTCATCCAGTAGTTTTGCAAAAGAGGTTAAGGTTGGTGTTGTTTGGCCAATGACAGGTTTGGTAGCTGCATTCGGTCAAAGCGCCTGGAAGGGTGCAAAGGTGGCTCAATCAATGGAGCCAAAGGCAAAAGACGGCTCAAACATTCATCTTATACTACTTGACAACAAGGGTATGAAGGTTCAAACAGCTAATGCCGTAAGTAAACTAATCACGGAAGATCACGTTAAAGCTGTTATCGGAGCTATCACAAGCTCAAACACAATGGCTGGTGCTCCTATTGCAGAAAGAAACAAGACTCCTATGCTCACATCATCGGCAACAAACCCGCTTGTAACCAAGGGCAAAAAATACGTATCAAGGGTTTGTTTTATCGACCCGTTCCAGGGTTTAGTTGCTGCAAAATACGTCTGGAATACACTCCATGCAAAAACAGCAGCTGTTATGATTGAAAGAGACCAGGATTACTCGGTTGGTTTGGCTCATGCTTTTATTAAGGCATACAAAAAACTCGGCGGAAAAATAGTCTCAACAAACTTCTTCCAGTCAACAGACCAGGATTACTCCGCACAAATTTCCACAATAAAAAGCAAAAATCCTCAGGTCATCTATATGCCTTCTTACTACCAGGAAATTTCACTGTTTGCCCGCCAGGCAAGACAGTACGGACTCAACCAGGTTATAATGGCCGGAGACGGTGCAGAGGCTGAAGCTCTGTTAAAGATTGGCGGAAAAGCTGTTAACGGCGTTACATTCACAACTCACTTTGACCCTCACGCAGCAGCTACTCCTTTGGCAAAGAAATTCCTGAAACTTTACTACAAGAAATACAAAGGACAGCCTGATGCTATGGCAGCTTTGGGTGCTGACGCTTATTTCGTACTAGTACACGCTATCAACGAAGCCGGCGGACACAAAGCCACGCCTCAAAAAATCAATTACTACATAAGACACACAAAGGACTTTAAAGGTGTAACAGGCGTTATTACAATCGACCCGAAAACAGGCAACGCTATAAAGAGTGCCGTAGTTAGAAAGGTTGAAAACGGAAAATTCGTATATGTCACAACAGTCAATCCGTAAAGATGACTCTGCTGAGGCGAAAGGGGACCCCCTTTCGCCCTTTTCTAAAAAAATATATAAAAAAAGAGAGAGAAAATGAATTCTACAATACTACTTCAACAGTTGGTTAACGGTATATCATTGGGCAGTTTGTACGGACTTGTCGCTATCGGATATACGATGGTTTACGGCGTCATAAGGCTTATCAACTTTGCTCACGGCGATATAATGATGGTCGGAATGTATTTTGCGTTTACAGGGGTAGCAATGATGTTTCTTCCTTGGTGGGCGGCATTCCTGCTATCTATGATAGCTACGGCTTTTTTGGGTGTGCTTGTCGATAGAATGGCGTACAAACCCTTAAGAAACGCAAGTAGAATTTCTGCGTTGATAACGGCAATAGGTGTTTCATTTTTCTTGGAAAACCTGTTCCTCGTTGTTTACGGTGGTGTTCCCAAAGCATTCCCGGTTCCCGCACTATTTGGCGGAGCAATCAACATTCACGGGGTTATTTTTCCAAACATAGCCATTATAACACCTATAGTTGCCATAGTATTTTTGCTTATGCTTCTTTTTATCTTACATAAAACAAAATACGGTATGGCAATGAGAGCTTTGTCATTTGATATGGAAACCGTGAGAATAATGGGCGTAAATGTCGATATGATAATCTCTATGGTGTTTGGCATAGGTTCTTTTTTGGCTGCATTGGGAGGAATTTTCTGGGCTATGAGATATCCGGCAATAAATCCCCTAATTGGGATAATGCCCGGATTGAAAGCATTTGCTGCGGCTGTTTTGGGCGGCATTGGTTCTGTAACCGGAGCTGCGTTGGGAGGATTCATAATCGGAATAGCGGAAATTTTTGTCGTTGCAATATTTCCTCCTTTGGCAGGATACAAAGACGCCTTTGCATTTCTGTTTCTAATATTCGTGCTTCTATTCAAACCGACAGGAATAATGGGCGAAGATTTAGATAGGGGGCGTTTCTAAACAATGAGCAGAAATAATATTTTAACTATACTATCGATTATATTTATCTTCTTGTTTATATGGTACGGCAGTCACCATTTTAACCCCTATGTAATGAAAATATGGGAAGAGGTTGGCATTTTTTTGATGCTGGGAGCAAGCTACAATCTCATCAACGGTGTTGCAGGGCAGTTTTCTTTGGAGCCTAATGGATTTGTTGCAATAGGAGCTTATGTGGCTGCTATTTTAACGCTGACACCGGCTCAAAAAGGAGCTATGTTTATAATTACACCAATGGTACCCTGGCTTCAAAACCTCCATATGTCGTTTTTTCCGGCTCTAATCATAGCCGGCTTGGTAACGGCTTTTGTCGGTTTCTTGCTCGGATTTCCCGTATTCAGGGTTAGAGGAGACTACCTTGCCATAGTCACCTTAGGTTTCGGTTTGACAATCAGGGTTGTTGCTAACAACACAATTTCCATTACAAACGGTGCTTTAGGATTGAAAGGAATAGCAAACTACACAAATATCTGGTGGTGCTGGGGATGGGCTGTTTTTGCCATGGTTGTGATTATGAGAATAGTTAACTCCGAATTCGGCAGAGCAATGAAGGCAATCAGAGATGACGAAGATGCAGCAATCGCTATGGGCATAAACACATTTTGGATAAAGATGATTGCTTTTGTTGTTGCGGCTTTCTTTGAGGGTGTCGGAGGAGGATTGCTGGCTCATCTCATTACGGTCATATCACCGACTATGTTCACATTCTTCCTAACATTCCAGCTGCTAATCATAATAGTGGTCGGCGGGCTTGGAAGTATGACGGGGACGGCTTTGGCAACCCTGCTTGTAATTTGGGGTTCTGAACTTTTGAGGGTTGTTGAACAACCGATGAATATATTAGGGCTTCACATACCAGGAATCCCCGGTATGAGAATGGTTGTGTTTGCTCTGTTGCTCATTATCATAATGATTTTTGCAAGGGAAGGAATTATGGGGCAAAAAGAGTTTTCCTGGGACAAGCTGTTTAACCTATTTAAAAAGAATAAAGTGGCTCAAAAATGAATGTAGCTTTAAGATGTGATAAAATAAC
>JALVUQ010000077.1 GCA_027035575.1 Desulfurellales bacterium
CTGTAGATGATGTAGCCCGCTCCTCGGAAGAGTTAAACCAGATAGCAAACAAGGTAGAGCAGCTTGTGGGGAGGTTTAGGACTTAAAAGAAAGAAAGCCCCTTGGTTTTTTTAAAAGCTGAGGGGCTTTTTTTAAATTACCTTAAAATTTAAGCATACTTTTACTGTTTTGAAAGAATCGGGATTGTTATTATGAATCTTGCGCCTTCGGCTTTGTTTACAACTTCGATTTTTCCGTCCATATGTTTTTCTATTATTATTTTTGTAATATAAAGACCGATTCCCGTTCCGTCTTTACTTTTTGTTGAAAAATAGGGTTCAAATATGTTGTTAATAACGTTATCCGCTATTCCGCCACCATTATCCTCAATCGAAAGCTCAATTTTATCTTCATATCTTTTTAAAGAAACAGCTATGGTTTTCTTACCCTTTTTATCCTTCAACACATCCTTTGCATTATTTATAATATTCATAACCGCTTGCTTAAACTCGCTTTTATATCCCTCTATTTCAACGCTATCATCAACATCAAGCACTATCCCTATATTGAGATTTATAAACAGAGGTTTCAATGTTGATATAATTTCGTCAATGGCTTTTGAGACGTTGAATTTTTTCATTTCCTGGTTCGGCTTAAAGAAATTCCTGAATTCATCGATTATATAAGACATCTGTTGTATTTGAGCATCGGATTTCTCCAAAACATCTTCTATTGTTTTGTCGTCGAGTGTTCCGAACTGGTGTTGAATTTGCAACTTTTGCAGTAACACCGATAGTATATTCAAAGGCTGTCTCCATTGGTGGGCTATCATAGATATAACCTCACCCATCTGAGAATATCTTGCCTGTTGGAGAAGTATAAGTTGTTGTTTTTTGCTTTTTTCAACCTCTTCTTTTATGCGCTCTTCAAGTGTTTCGTTTAACTGCTTTAACCTATCTTGGGCATTTTTCATATCTGTCAAGTCTATAAAAGATGCAATTATTGTGCTCCTGTTAATTCTTGTGCCTTTGCCCAAAACCGGAAATTCTTTACCGTCTTTTTTTATAAGATTGACCTCATAAGCCTTTATATTTTTATCCTTCATAGCTTGAATAAACTTTTCTTTATAAGCATCCGCAACAAAGTCAACTATGTATTTTCCCTTTACCTCTTCTATATCGTCATATCCCATCATCTTCAAAGCCGTTTTATTGCACATAACAAGAGAGTTGTTTTTAAAAACGGCAATACCCGAAATAGATGTGTCGAGCAGTTGTTGAAGTTGTCCGTTTTTAATTTTATATATGATAAACAAAAGAGAAAGAGCAATCGTCAAAATCAAAAATGCCACTGCCGTTATTTTAAGGTATCTATAGTTTTCTTCCTGCTGATACTGCCTTGCATCATAAATCGCCAGCAGTCTGTTAATACTGTTTTTTGAAATGCCGGAAAATATCTTTTTTACTATTTCATACAACTCAGGCTCTGTTTTAAGAATACCCAAACCGAACCTAACCGACGAACCGTAAACCTTTGCATTAACCTTAATATCTCTATATCCGAGTTTTCTTACTATCGTGTTTGCAATAATGGAAGGAACAATAAGTCCGTAGATTTTATTCTCTTTCATTTGTTCCACTATATCATCCGGATTCTTATATTCCGTTTTAATCCTCAAAAAAGGATAGTTGTCTTTAAAATACCTCTCAAACCCCTCTCGGGTAACCGCAAATATCTTACCTTTAAAGTATTTTATATTTTTCAGATAAGCTTTGTCCACGGTTGTAATAACCACAAAATAATCCCGTATGTAAGGAATAATGAAAAACTTCTCTGCACACGGGGCGTATTTTTCAAGCACTATTGATTTAATGTCACACCTATCTTTGAGAGCATCCTCCATAACCCCCTTGTTTGTCTTAGCTGTAATAATTTGTACAGGCACAGGCAGCCTCTCTGACAACCTGTCATAAATCAACCTTGTAGCACCGATAATCTTTCCGTCTTTTACAGATTCAAGAGGGTAAAAATTCGGAAAAACACACATTTTAATCTTACGCTTTTTAAGAAGGTAGTATATCTCCTTTTTTGTCAGCCTGTTGGAATTATAGACAAAATCATCTAAGTTTTGCATATCATATTTTCCCGGCATAACATACTTGTAGATTTGAGCTATACTTTTAACTCTAAACATATCGAACTTACCGAACTTTCCATTATCATACCCGCTCAGCTTTTTTATCTGCAAAGCCTCGAAATGGAGCGCATCTTTGGATTTTTTAAGCGTGTTGTACTTTTTATAGATTAAATTTGCGGTACTTTTTGTATGGTTAAAAGCATAGTTCCAGCCCTCTATAGTTGCTTTAACAAATCTCTTAACTATATCGCTATGTTTTGTATCAAATCTTCTTGATGTAAACAGCATATCCCCGTATCCGTCAAAACCGTAGTCCGAGGGCTTAAAAATCCTTATTTTAATACCTTTCTCTTTTGCTATAAACGGCTCGTTGGAGGTATATATCACCATTGCGTCTATTGTTTTGTTTATAAGGTCTCTAAGAAAGTACTTAGGCGGATATTGAATATACTTAACTCTATTTGCTTTTAACATCGCCCTGACAAACACATACCTATCCGATAGCGATATCCTTTTTGAATTCAATTGCTTAATGGTTTTTATGCCGGAAGATTTAAGCACCATCAAGGCTGCCGGCGAGTGCTGCAGAATGGGCAAAAGAGCTTTAACCTCATCACCCTTTGCCGCTCGATAGATAAGATAAGAGCCGGTTATTCCAAAGTCAGACTTACCTTGTAAAACATCCTTAACTATGTCGGAGTTCGGGTCATTTAACTCTTTAAGTGTCACATCAAGTCCTTCTTTTTTATAAAAACCCAACTCTTTTGCAACGATAAATCCTGCAAACTCAAATTGATACTTCCAGTTAAGCTGTAAACTGACCTTA
Source organism: Desulfurellales bacterium (assembly GCA_027035575.1). GTDB lineage: Bacteria > Campylobacterota_A > Desulfurellia > Desulfurellales > Hippeaceae > S144-51. The sequence continues at coordinate 2,943 of JALVUQ010000077.1, forward strand.
ACAGGCGAAACGGAAGAGTCGTTTGCGGGCTTGAGAGGCAGAGAAACAAATATCAGCGTTGCAGCTATAATGCTTAACAGTATCCTGAATTTTGACATACTGTTTTTATTTTATATCTTTTCACATTTTTTGTCCATTGTTTGTTGACGTAAGCCGTGCTCAAAAAAAGAGTGAAGAATAAAAAGGTTGCAAAAACTAATAAGCGTCTGTATAATTTTTTTGTTTTTAAAAGCTTTAAATCGTTCGATTTACAAAAAGGAGGAATAATATGCAGGTTTTCGGTATTTTAATAGCTCTGTTCGTTTTTGTTATTTTGTTAGGTATTTTTTACTATAACAGATTTATAAAGCTAAAAAATCAGATTGATAATGCCTGGAGCGACATCGACGTTCAACTTAAAAGAAGGCACGATTTGATACCGAATCTTGTGGAAACAGTTAAAGGGTATGCAAAACACGAAAAGACAACATTTGAGAATGTAACTAAAGCAAGAAGTATGGCAATGAACGCAACAACTGTGGAAGAAAGGGCTAAAAGCGAAAATATGTTAACGGGTGCGCTTAAATCCCTGTTCGCACTTTCAGAAAACTACCCGGAATTGAAAGCAAATGAAAACTTTCTCTCTTTGCAAAAAACATTATCCGAAATAGAGGACACCCTACAACTTGCCAGAAGATACTACAACGCTAATGTAAGAGATTACAACATACTCTGCGAAACATTTCCGTCTGTAATTATAGCCAACCAATTTCACTTCACCAAAAGGGAGTTTTTTGAGATAAACGAAAACGAAAGGGAAAATGTCAAGGTTAAGTTTTAGATTTTTCTTAACCCTCTTTTTAGTGCTTATTTCAACAAAAGCATTTGCCGAATTTTTTTACATAAAGAACTACTCATCGAAAATCTATATACACAAAAATTCCATAATTGATGTCAGAGAAACAATAAAGGTTCACTTCAATTATCCAAGGCACGGAATATACAGGTTTATACCCTATGAATATGAATATACAAACACAAATTCTTCTAAAAAAAAGAGGGTTCTTGTCAGACTGCATATATTCAACATTGAAACTCCCGGTTTTAAAAATAAGATTTACTACAAAAACGGAAATGTTGTTATTAGAATCGGAAACCCGAATATTTATTTAAGAAACGACGTTAATTATATAATATCCTACAGTATTGACGGTGCAATACGGTTTTTTAAAAACAGCTCTCTGTTTTTATTGAATGTTATAGGCACAAAATGGAAAGTTCCGATAAACGGCTCTTCATTCGAGATTGTGTTACCAAAGCTCAAAGACTACTCAAAAATAAGGTATACGATTTACAGCGGCTATCCAGGCTCAAAAAACAAAGAAAGCAATGTAACATTTGAAAACGGAATTTTAAGCTGCACAATAAACCGCAAACTGCTGCCGCATCAAGGAGTAACCGTCTTTATAGCATTCCCCAAGGGATATTTGACAAAAAGCGGTGTTATTTTACAAATGAAGCTATTTATCTACGAAAACAGAGTGTTTTTTCTGCCTTTGTTCGTATTCATAGCTCTTCTTGCCGTATGGCTCATAATAGGAAAGGACGAAAAAGCAGCAGTTATGACATACTACAAACCGCCGGAAGGTGTAACTTCGGCAGAAGCCGGGTTGCTGATTGATGATAAAATTGACAACAGAGACTTAATCTCTCTCATATACTATTGGGCATCCAAGGGATACTTAGAAATAGAAGAAACGGAAAGCAAAACAAGTCTTTTTAAAAAGAAAGATTTTATACTGAAAAAATTAAAGGATTTGCCAGAAGACGCCAAAGAGTTCGAGTTAATTATATTTAAAGGCCTGTTTCCCGGTATGATAAGAACCGTTAGAATAAGCACGCTGAAAGACAAATTTTACAAAACTATGTCTTATGCCAAAGAAAGTTTGAACCGATATATTAAAGGTAAAAAGGTTTATGAAAGAGGCACAAGGGGTCTGTCCGCATTTTTAATGATGAGCTCGATATTTATCTTGGGTTATGCCTTTACAAAAACAGCACAAGATACAAAATCGTTTATAGCCTTACTTTTAACAGCAATCATAGTTTTTATTTTCGGTAAAATTATGCCAAAAAAAACAAAAAAAGGTCTTGAAGAGTATGCCGCAATCAGAGGATTTAAAGAATTTATGGATAAGGTGGAAGAAAACAGATTGAAGAAACTGCTTGACGAAGACCCTGAATATTTTTACAATACGTTGGCGTATGCAATCTCTTTCGGTGAACATAAAAAATGGGCATCCAAGTTTTCTGCTTTGGTTAGCGAGCCTCCGAGATGGTATGTCGGACAGACAAATTATATAAACGGCAGTTTTTCAACCTATGCCTTCGTGGATTTAATAAACAACAGTGTTGTTTCCATTGCAGAGGCTTTAGGCTCCCTGCCCTCTTCTTCCGAAGGTGGCGGTGGCGGAGTTTCAGGTGCAGGCACAGGCGCAGGAGGCGGTGGCGGCGGCAGTTGGTAAAACCGCAATTACAACCGACAGCAGTCTGCTTAATTAATTTAAAAGATGTTCTCACCACAGGATAGACAAACCGATTTATCGCTTAAGAATAGGAGGATACTAAATGATTGTACGAATATGGCACGGTAGAGTAAGCTCATCCAAATCAAATGAGTATGCGAAGCTTATGAAACAGAAGGCAGCGCCGGATTACGGCTCTGTAGAGGGCTTGAAAAAACTCTACTTTCTACGTAAAGACGAAACAGATGTGACCCACTTTCTATTAATAACCATTTGGGATTCCATGGAATCGGTAAAGAAGTTTGCAGGCGAAAATCCTGAAAAAGCCAAATATTACCCTGAAGACGACGAATTTCTTTTGGAAAAGGAACCGCAATCTGCATTGTACGAGCTTTTCTACGAGAAATAATATCACCAAATGCAGCACTTCACCCGGCTATAGGTGGGTTTACACAAAAAAGTTGACACTACCAAGTAGAAAAACATTTTAAAAATGATATTTAAAGCATAACTATTTCTAAACAATAGCTAATAAAATGCATAAAGTTAGCAGGAAATACCGGCAGGATTTACAATTATGACAATATATACTTTCCGCAGACAATTTTTATGCCCATCTAAAATATTTAAGTTTCAAGCTCTCTCGCTTTCCTTATAAATTCAAGAAAAAATACCAAGAATATGCCGAAGATAAGCCCCGTAATAAAAGCAACAACAAGAATAAGCTTTTTCTTCGGTTTGACAGGGTAATTATGAGTGTAAATCTTTCCGACTATTTGTGTCATTACCAAATACGGCGAATGCATTGTTAGTTGTAAATTATAAATTTCTTTTTTCAAATTATTAATTTTGTCTTGTTCGACTACAATATTTCTTTTAATTTGACCTATTTGTAGAATTATAAGTGCAGACAAATTCGGATTCTTATCTTGTATTTTATTTAAATACCTTCTCAAGTTTAAAACAACCATATTTTGTTTGTTGATTTCCTTAGACAAGAGTATAATCAATTCATTATACAGTTTTATGGTTGTTTCTTTGGTGCCTATTATGGATTTATAAATTATACTATGTTTATCTATTATTTGCTTTATCACTTTTGATAACGTTGCCTTTGCTTCTAAATTATTAGGTCCATCAACTGTTATGGTGATGAAACCTCGTGTTTTTCTCGGTATAGAAACATTTTCAACATAAGACAAAATGCCTTTTTTCCTAAATTTTCCCGACACATTATACTTCACATCCAATCTTTCTTTTAATTTATTAGCATCTTCAAAATAAATTTTTTTATTTCCATTGATTAATTGCCCTCCGATTTTTAAAGTGGCAACCGCTTCGTAAACGGGTTTAGCCATCAGCAAATAGATAATTGCAGCAGAAACAAATACGAAAGTTGTTATTATTATGACTGCCTTATGTTTTCTTAAAGTCTGCCATAGCTCTATAAGGTCTATTTCATCTTCGTCGGAATATACGGGTTTTTGTTCCATTTAAATTCCTCCTTTCAAATCACTACAGATTCTATATAAAGTTTGATTTGTATGCAAGAAATTTATTTATGGGCTTATAGATAAAGATTTGATAATCTCTACAGCGTATAATAGTATGTCTTTGCAAAATAGGAGGGTTTATGGGTGAGCATTTTGACATTCTGTCTGTCATAGTGATTATCGTGACATTTATATTTTTTACTTTGGCGCTGTTTATCAAGGGACTGACTCACGACATACTGTTGGAATCGGCTGTGTTCCTTATTTCCATAAAATTGATTATGATGGCTTATAAAAATAGTATTGCTACTAAAAGCATATTAAAAGAGTTGGATGAAATAAAAAAAGCCCTCAAAGACAAGAGGGCTTAGATAGACATACGGATTTTTAAGGATATATTCCCCGCTTATGAATAGCAAATAAGAGACGCTCAATTGCTAAAATATAAGCTGCCGTTCTCATATCCGTGTCGTATTTTTCTCTAATATTCCAAACATTATTAAACGCTTCTTCCATCATCTCTTCAAGTGCCTGATTGACCTGATGGCGTTTCCAGAAAAACGACTGCAAATCCTGCACCCACTCAAAGTATGAAACCGTGACGCCACCGGCATTTGCCAGTATATCCGGGACAATTAAAACACCTTTATCGTTTAAAATATTATCAGCCTCTTTTGCCAACGGACCGTTTGCCCCCTCCACAACAATCTTTGCTTTTATCTCTTTTGCAGTTTGAGAATCTATGGAGTGCTCCAAAGCAGCAGGTATAAGAATATCAACATCCAATTTTTTAAGTTCCTCGCTGCTCATTCTTGATTGTGCTTGCGGATAGTCCGCTATGGTACCGTGTTCTTTTTTGTATTTCATAAGCTTTTCAACATCAAACCCTTTCTTGTTATAAATAGCCCCTTTGCTGTCACTTAAAGCCACAATCTTTGCTCCTTTTTCCTTTTCAAGGAGCAAAGCCGCATACTGGCCTACATTTCCAAAACCCTCAAT
>JALVUQ010000078.1 GCA_027035575.1 Desulfurellales bacterium
CTTACTTTGCCCATAGGGGCGGAGAGTGAATTTGAGGGCATAATAGACCTTATTAAAATGAAAGCTGTTGTTTGGGATTCGGATGTTTTGGGAGCTAAGTTCTCAGAAAAAGAGATACCCGAAAATTTAGTTGATAAGGCTTCAGAGTATAGAAATTTATTGGTTGAAACACTGTCGGATTTTGATGATAATATAATGGAAAAATATTTGGACGGTGAAGAGGTAGAAGAGAGCGAAATTAAAGAATCAATTAGAAGAGCCACAATTGACAACAAGTTGACACCGGTTTTGTGTGGCTCGGCTTTTAAGAATAAAGGCGTTCAACCTTTGTTGGATGCCGTAGTTGAATATCTTCCCTCACCGGTTGATATACCTCCGGTAAAGGGGATTGACGTAAATACAAAAGAAGAAACACACAGAAAAGCCGATGATAAAGAGCCGTTAAGCCTTTTGGCTTTTAAGATTATGAGTGACCCTTACGTTGGAAGACTCACCTATTTTAGGGTTTATTCCGGCACGCTTTCAGCCGGTTCTTATGCCTACAACTCAAGCAAAAACAAAACGGAGCGCATAGGAAGGCTTTTGAGAATGCACGCAAATAAGAGAGAAGAGATTGACTCTGTTCATGCCGGAGATATAGCGGCTGCAATAGGTTTGAAATATACAACAACAGGTGATACGTTGTGTGATGAGAAACACCCGATTTTGCTTGAATCTATGGAGTTCCCCGACCCGGTTATTTCAGTAGCCGTTGAGCCTAAAACGAAAGCCGACAGGGATAAACTCTCCGTTGCGCTGCAAAAGTTGGCTGAAGAAGACCCCACATTCAGGATAAGGTACGATGAAGAGACCAACCAAACCATAATTTCGGGAATGGGAGAACTTCATCTCGACATAATTGTTGATAGACTTAAAAGGGAATTTAAGGTAGGCGTCAATGTAGGCCAGCCGCAGGTTGCATATAAAGAGAGTATTAAGAGCAAGGTTAAACAAGAAGGTAAGTTTGTGAGACAGACGGGAGGCCACGGACAGTACGGACACGTATATCTGGAAATAGAGCCGCTTGAAAGAGGTAAAGGTTTTGAATTTGTCAATTCCATTGTCGGCGGTGTTATTCCGAAAGAGTTTATACCGGCTGTTGAAAACGGCGTAAAAGAGGCTATGGAAACAGGAATTGTTGCAGGATACCCGGTCGTAGATGTTAAAGTTACGCTCTATGACGGTTCATACCACGAGGTGGATTCCTCTGAAATGGCATTTAAAATAGCCGGTTCTATGGCTTTCAAAGAGGGTGCAAAGAAGGCAAAGCCCTACATACTCGAACCTATAATGGATGTTGAGGTCAGCATACCTGAGCAGTATCTCGGCGACGTGATGGGTGATATCAATTCGAGGCGCGGGAAAATAAAGAATATGGAAGATAAGGGTAAATTAAGAATAATAAAGGCAAATATACCTTTGGGAGAGATGTTCGGATATGCTACTGTTTTGAGGTCCATCACCCAAGGAAGGGGAACATATACAATGCAGTTCTCCCACTACGATGAGGTTCCTAAATCCATAGTTGAAAAAATTATTAAAAAAGAGAATTAGAGGAGGCTTTTATGGCAAAGGAAAAATATGTTAGAACCAAACCGCACGTTAATATCGGAACAATAGGTCACGTTGACCACGGTAAAACAACACTTACCGCAGCCATCACAAAGA
>JALVUQ010000079.1 GCA_027035575.1 Desulfurellales bacterium
TTCCGGTGTTGTTGAACTTTACAACCCTTTTTGAAGAAAAGCAGGCTTTATGGGAATAGGAGTGCGAACCTATCTCAAACAACCCGCTTTCAACAAGCTCTTTTAACTCCTCCCAGCTTACAAACTTAGATTTTTCAAGAAGCTCGTTTACCTCTTGCGATATATTCATTGACACAAGCTCGTCGTAAGTTGCACGCTTTATGTTTTCTGCAACCTTACCGGCTATAACAAATATAGTGGCGTAAAAACCGTATTTTTTCAAAATCGGATAGGCATACAGAAAATTATCGGCATAACCGTCGTCGAAGGTAATGTGCACGCTCTTTTTAGGGGGATTTTTGCCCTTTGATATATAATCGTATATATCTGCCAGCCTAATGGGTTTAAAACCTTCTTTTTGTAAGGTTTTGAGGTTGTTCTCAAAATTTTCGGGTTCTATTCTTTCTTGATAGTTAATATGGTGATAACAAAGAATTAAAGCCCCCATTTAATCCGACTCAAACAGTTTTCCCAATCCGCCGAGCACCGAGCCTTCTCCAACCTGTTTTCCTCCCATATCCGGTGCGCTCTCTATTATCCTGTCAGCCAGTCTAGAAAACGGCAAACTCTGGAGATATACAACGCCGTTTCCGCTTAGCGTGGCAAGAAACAACCCCTCTCCGCCAAAAATCATAGATTTCAATTTTCCGGCGCGCTCTATGCTGTAGTCTATACCCTCGGAAAAGGCAACAAGACAGCCGGTATCGACCCTTAAAGTTTCACCGTGCAGCTCTTTTTTTACTATTGTTCCGCCTGCGTGGATAAATACCATTCCGTCACCCACAAGTTTCTCCAAAATAAATCCCTCTCCGCCAAAAAATCCAACTCCCAAGCGTCTGTTGAAGGCTATATCTATCTTTGTACCCAAAGCGGCACACAAAAAAGCATCCTTTTGGCAGTATATCACGCCGCCAAACTTATCCAAATCAACGGGAATTATCTTACCCGGATAGGGAGCTGCAAATGCAACACGCTTCTTTCCTGCCCCTGTATTTGTAAAGTGTGTCATAAAAACCGATTCTGAGGCAATAGCCCTTTTACCCGCACTCAACAGTTTACCGAAAAACCCCTCGTTTGGGTTTGAGCCGTCTCCGAGCTTTGTGTCGAACATTATCCCATCTTCCATATAGTTCATAACACCCGCTTCAGCTATAACCGTTTCTCCCGGGTCAAGTTCAACCTCAACAATCTGCATCTCTTCACCTATGATTTCATAATCAACCTCATTACAAATCACTTTTTTACCTCCTCATTTTACGGCTGCTTAACAACGCCTTTATAAAAAATTTTACATTTGGCTTTTTTTATGCCGACCGCCTTTTCAAGCTTCCTGAAGAACGAGCCAATCTTATTGATTATGTTCTTTGCCACACTTCTTCCCACCTCAACTTTAGGATGAGAAAAACTTCCGTCAATCCTTTGAACAATTACAGCGCAGCCGGCTTTATTCAAAACGGCAACCCTCACATTCTCATAACGAGAGGTTATAAAATTCAATACGCCTTTTGCCGCTATCCTGTTTTTCTTGGTGGAAAAGGCAACATCACTCAAATAACCCCTTCCCTTTTTTATCTTAACCTTAACAAAAAGCCTTCTTATGTAGGTTTTCCCCGATTCCAAACCTTCAGCGGCATAGCCCGCACTATACGCTTTATCGGCAAGCATTCCAAGCGGACCTACAATAAAAAACGAACCTATATCGGCAGCGTTTATGTTTCCCGTTTTTTGAAATCCGTCTATTACTTTATCGAGGTCTTTTCCTATTATGACAATATTCTTTCCATCTGCAGCAAAGCTGCCGTTTAGGGTTTTTGCAGCATTTTCAAGGTTAAAATAGATATCCAGATTCATTTTGAGAAACCCTTTGAGTTTCAGTTTTTGATACAGGGCTTTGGAGAGTTTCTCCAGATTTAGCTTATCGACTTTTTGCTTAATTTCCGTCAGCCCGCCGCTTTCAAAATCAACGCTGAAACTCCCGCTAACCGGTGAATCCAAAAATTTATATTTCATCGGACTTATATCAAACAAGCCGTTTTTCATAGAAAAGTCCGCTTTGAAATCACTTACGGCAGCCAGTCTGTTGATTTTGAAGGTATCAAACGCAATATCGCCTTTCAAAGCAATACTTTTATAGACATCTTCTTCTTGCTTCTTTTTTATCTTAGCCTTTAGGTGAATATTGGCAATGTATATGCTTTTTTTGCTTTTTAAATCCCTGTATTCGATATAGGCGTTTTTAAGCGTTATTCTTTTTATAAGCAAACCTTTGTTCGATGAACTTTCAGAGCCTTTTTGTTTCTTTTTTAAGGGTAAAATATTTAAAACACCATCTTTATTTTTAACTATATATAGTTTTAAACCTTTGATTGTTATTGCATTTATCTTTGCGTTGTGAGAGAAAACAACATCAAGAGGGTTAAATTCAACATAGAGAGCACCGATTGTTGCAATGTCGTTTTTATAAAAGCTTTTGGGGTTTTTGACGGCAATTGAGGATACCTTAACGCCCAAAGGAAAAACGGATATATGGATGCCTTTTTTAATCTTAATTATATATCCGGTTGAGCTGTACACAGCCTTTTCAACCATAGGAGCATACTTGTTGAGATTTATGGTGCTTATAAAAATTGCTGCGGCAACAACTGCAATAAACAAAAATATAAGGAGCTTCTTCATACTCTACCCCCTTAAACTAACGCTCTTTTAAGAAGCTTTTTCATACAAAAAACCCGCCCTGCCAATGAGTGATATAGGCAAACATCCTAACCGTTTGCTTAATTCCTGTAATATCCGCCTGTGGATTTTAAAATCTCAACATATTTTGCAACACCCTCCTCAAGCGATGTAAACCTCTTGTCGTAACCGACTTTCTTTAACAAAGAAATATCGGCTTGAGTAAATGTTTGATATTTATCTTTGAGCTCTTCAGGGAATTTTATAAACTCAATCCTGACGTTTTTATACAGCTTTTGCATAATTTCGGCTATTTTTAAGAAAGGTTCGGCTTGTCCGCTCCCGCAGTTGTATATCCCTCTCAAATTTTCGTTTTCCAAAAAGAAGAGATTTACATTTACCACGTCATCGACAAAAACAAAATCCCTTTTGAAATTATCGCTTCCCTCAAACAGCTTAATCGTGCCGTCGTCCAAAATTTCGTTGTGAAAGTGATAGATAACCGATGCCATTTTTCCTTTGTGTGTCTCCTGCGGTCCGTAAACATTGAAGTATCTCAAGCCCACAATTTGTATGTTAAACTTTTCTATCAATCTTCTTACATACCTATCAAACAAAAACTTTGAAAAAGCATAAACATTCAAAGGGTATTCGTTTTTTTCTTCTTCCTTAAACCCGTTTATGGCATCACCGTAAACAGAAGCACTTGAGGCATAAATAAACCTGATTCCATTTTCGGCGGCAAATTCAAGCAGTTTTTTCGAGTAGTCGTAGTTGTTGTGCATCATATATCTACCGTCCTGCTCCATCGTATCCGAACAGGCGCCCTGGTGAAACACAGCCTCTATCTTGTAGTTTTTAAACATATCAAGAGAGTTGATGAAATCCCCTTTATCTATGTAATCGTTAAAAGAAAGGGCATTCAAATTCCTATGCTTTTTCGAGTTTGTCAAATCGTCAACTATAATAATATCGTCTATTCCGATACCGTTTAAGCCTCTTACGATATTGCTTCCTATAAAACCGGCGCCGCCTGTTACTATAATCATAGTTTGCACCTCCTATTTTAAGAAAATTATTATAAAAATATACCCGCAGGTCAAGTTTTACTTGAAACAAAGGTTCAAAGCGTCTAAAATTCATTCGCTATGGATAGTTTTAGGTTTAAGTGTATAACCGTCTCAAAAACCGAGACCTCAAAGGGATTTTTCGTTAAAGCCATAAATAAAAACGGTCCTGTGGAGCTTTTTATCTACGGCAAAAAAACGCCTATTGACAGTATGATTTATATGGAGGTGACGGGGCTGTACAAAAATACAAACAAAAACTATCTTACTGTCAAGAGTATGAATATCATAAACAGGTTTCAGAAAATAAGGGAATCGTTTCTGAAGCTCTCCGTTGCAATGACTATGATTGAGATAGCCTATTCAACCAAGATAGGTATGGGGCTTTTATTAAACGGCTTGACGATGCTTGAAAAATATTCTCACAAAACCGCTTTTATATGGTTCGGTGCCTCTTTTTTGATTAAAAACGGTGTATTTGACAAAAACAGCTTTTCAGAAAAAGAGGTTTCTTTGATTTCCTTTATACTCAAGGCTCAAAACAAAGAAAGGCTTATGATAAGTGACGCCGAATTTAAGCCTTTGGCTGCCAAACTAATTAATCTTATCGAAGAGTATTCGGGAATATCATTTTCTTTTGAATAGAAAAATAGGAGGTATAATTGAGAGCGCTCATACAAAGGGTTTCAAAAGCAGAGCTGTACATAGATAATGAACTCTACTCTCAAATAGGCAAAGGGCTTTTGGTGTTTTTATGTGTTTGCAGAGACGATACCGAAAAAGATTTGGATTATGTTGCAAAAAAGGTGGCTAATATGCGTATATTCTCCGATGATAACGGAAAGTTCAATCTCTCGTTGAAGGATGTTGAGGGAGAATGTATGGTTGTCAGCCAATTCACGCTTGCAGCCGACACGAAAAAGGGGAACAGACCGTCCTATTTTTACGCTCAAAAGCCCGAAACGGCAGCCAAAGTATATGAGCAGTTCATTGAAAAACTTGAAAATGAGAAAATCAAAACCGCAAGCGGGATTTTTGGCGCAAGTATGGATATACAACTGACAAACAACGGACCTGTAACAATATTTTTGGACTCCAAAGAAAACGGCATAAAATAGCTGTTTAGTTAATATTTTTTGTTTAAATTTAACTTTTGAATATTTATTATACGTACAACACAGGTAAAATTTGATATATCCGCTTGACAGTACGGTTACAATTGTTGTATAAAAAAGTCAACTAAAACAAGGGGGAGTATATGAGATTCAAGACAAAACTTCTGCTATATTCAATGGGAAGCGTGGTCGTCTTTTCGATTGTTATTATTTTTGCCATCTTTTTTTTGAATATATCGGAAACAAAAAAGGTCACAAGGGATATACGGTCATTTATAATAAGAGAAAAAAAGGTTGCCCTAAAGATAGTGACGGATTCGATAGTTTCAAAATACAAAAAAGAGCTGAATAACGGAATAAGCGAAGCAACGCTTACAAAAATGCTTGCAGGCGAGTTGAACAACACAAGGTACAACAACGGAAAAGGCTATTTCTTTGTTTTATCGACAAAAGGCATTTTGGTTTTAGACCCGCCAAAACCTCAACTAAACGGCAAGAACGTCTATAATATGCAGGATAAAAAAGGCAACTATCTTTTTAGGAATATGATTAGCGTCGCAACGAAAAAAGGTTCGGGGTTTGTTGAATACTGGTGGAAAAAACTCGGCGGCGGCATTGCACCCAAATTGACATACGTAGCCCTGATTCCACATACCAATCTTATAGTCGGGACAGGTGTTTATCTTGACAAAGTTGACAAAGAAATTGCAGAGTACGGACAGAGATTCAAAAAAGACTTTTTGCAGTTTGTTACATACCTGATTGGTATAATGCTTCTTGCTCTAATTTTCATATTTTTTATAGGCATCGTTTTTGCAAACAGTTTGATGAAGCCTATCCACAGTACGTATGACGATATGAAAGATTTGGTTTCGGGCGAAGGAGATTTGACAAGAAGAATAAATGTCAACACCAAAGACGAAATCGGCGAACTGGCTGAGATGCTGAACAGATTTCTCGATAAAACCCAATCTATGACAAAAGAGATAAAGCAAACCGTCTCCCAACTCGGCACACACTCATCCTCCCTATCCTCCGCTGCAAATCAGATGGCATCAACAACACAGCAGACAACTGCAAATATGCAGGAGATAGAAACTGCAATAAACGATGCCACACAGGCGGTTGACGGTGTTGCACGCTCCTCCGAGAATGTAAACTCACTTGCCTCCGAGGTCGGAGAGGTAAACCAACAGATGCTTGAAGACATAGAGGAAAGACTAACCAGGATGGAAGAAAACGCAAAACTTGCAAAAGAGGCTATGGAGCAGATAAACACCGTAGGTGAATCCTCCAAACAGATAGGTCAAATCGTAGGCGTTATAAACGAGATAGCAGACCAGACAAACCTCTTGGCACTCAATGCTGCAATAGAGGCTGCAAGAGCAGGAGAAGCAGGCAGAGGCTTTGCAGTAGTTGCCGATGAGGTAAGAAAACTGGCTGAGAAAACTCAGCACGCCACAGAAGAGATAAGGAATATGATAAACACCATACAAAACGATACAAAGGCAGCGGTTGATAAGACGGAAAAAGCAGGTGATATGATACTTGCAGAAAAAGAGAAGGCATACGAAGACAAATCACACATAGAAGAGGTGGTAGGCAAAACAAACAACGTAATAGACGAAATAAACTCAACTTCCGCTGCAACAGAGGAGCTCTCCTCAACCGTTGCAGAGATAAATATGCAGATAAGAGAGATAGCCGAAGCTACAAGAGAAAACGCAAAGGCTGTAGATGATGTAGCCCGCTCCTCGGAAGAGTTAAACCAGATAGCAAACAAGGTAGAGCAGCTTGTGGGGAGGTTTAGGACTTAAAGATTGATATTGTAAACACAGTGCAAGTATGAAAAGATTTTCAAAAAACAGACCCATTTACATATATTTTTTTGTTTTGCTGTTTCTGTTTTTAATATTCGTTGAGCTTGAAATCAACGAAGAGTACGTCAAAATAAGCGAAACAAATATTACCGCAACCGCAAGAAAAAATATAAAACAGATGATAAAAGAAAAAAAGGATGTTACTTTTGATATATCACAGATAATAGCCCACAACAGAAATGTAATAAAGATAATGGAAAGCGGAGAGTACGGAAGATTAAGAAACGAGTTTGTATTCAACATATCTAAGTACTACACAAAATATAAGCATTTAAGCGTTTATATTTTAGATAAAAACGGCATATATGTTTACACACCCTTCGGAGAAGAGGGAATTAAAAACAATACACTTCAAGAATCCTCCGTAATCAAAAGCATTCTTTTTTCAAAAAGAGCAGGCAGGATAGACAACTATAAATATAATCCCAAATTTTATGAGGGCATTTGCATAAGTAAAAAGGGTATGGTTTTTGAAGGCATTTCACCCATATACGACTATTCGGGCAATCTTCTCGGACTTGTTGAGGTCGATACCCATTTTAACTCCATAGCGGAGGAGCTTGAAAGCAGTTGTGTGGACAGTGCAGTTGTTGTTGATAAACGACTCTCAAAAATTGTCTCTTCTCCTTTATCAAAAGTATCGGTTGGCGGCTATGAAATAATAAATACAAACATAAAACAGCCTATAATCAAACTGATTAAGCAGCACGGAATAGATAATCTCATAAAAATAAAAAAATACGAATATATAATACCCCGCTCAAACTTTATAACGGGATACTACGTTATATCCTTACCTATAAAAAACAACAAAGGAGAAATTCTCGGTTACTATCTTGGATTTATGTATGATACATACGGACTTGCAAAAAAAGAGACTCTCACACAAATTGTATCCGGATTGATGTTTTTAATATTCTTGGGTATGTCTTATACGGGTTATAAATACCAAAAGATGAACAAAAAATTGATTGATTCTTTAAATGCCAGAGTGGATGTTCAGACAAAAAGAAATATTGAGCTTTTGTATGTTGATGCACTAACGCAGGCATTTAACAAGCTAAAATTCGACAGGGATATTGTTAAAGCTCCTCAAGATACGCATATCGTTATGTTTGACATTAAAAATTTCAGTAAAATTAACGCCATATACGGGTTTAAAACAGGGGACAAAGTGCTTGGAATTGTAGCAAAAAGGGTTAAAAATGTCATAAAAAAGCCGCTATACAGAATACACGCCGATGAGTTTGTGTTTATAAGCAGCCAATACAAACAGGATATACGAAAAATCAAAGAAAAATTCATAAAAGAGCCGATATATCTGCATAACGATGACGTAAAACTTAGACTGTCGTTTAGTTTCGGCGTATGCAAAAATGACTCAGAGGACGTGTTAAGCAGAGCCGCAATAGCCATAAAAGAGGCAAAGAAATCTCCATACCTCGAATTCTCATTATATAAAGAGCAAAAGGTCGATACAAACTTCATAAAATTCAACTCTCTTCTCTACGATGCACTCTTTTATCAAAAGGAAGCGCAGATTGTCCCCTATTTTCAGGGAATAATGAACAACAAAACGAAAAAAATCGAAAAATACGAGGCTCTTGCAAGGCTTGTTACAAAAGATAACGTTTATTCACCGTATTTTTTCTTGGATATTGCACAAAGCAGCGGATTTGTTTATGAGATAACAAAAATTATGGCAGACAAAGCCGTAAAATATATAGCATCTGTTGACGATAAAGTTGGAATATCGATAAATATTACGGAAGATGATTTGAACAAAGGTCATCTTGCTGACTATATCAAAGAAGTGTGTATGAAATATAAATTCCAGTCAGAGAGGATAACACTTGAAATCTTGGAAGGAATAACATCCTCCGGAACTAAAAACAACGTAAAAAAATTAAGGGAGTTGAAAGAGTCAGGTTTAAAACTGGCTTTGGACGATTTCGGCGTCGAATACTCCAATTTTGAAAGAATATCCGAGCTGGACATAGATTTTATAAAGATTGACGCCAAATACATAAAAAATCTCACAAAAAGCTCCAAAATCCGAAGGATTGCAAAAGCCATAACCGACTTTGCACATTCGATAGACATTGAGGTCGTGGCGGAGTTTGTTGACAACGAGGAAACGCAAAAGATAGTGGAAAGTTTAGGAATAGAATACTCTCAGGGGTATCTGTTCAGCATTCCAAACAGTGAAATTAAACAAATCGATTGAACAAACGGGGTGATAAATGAAAAATCTTGTTTTTATACACGGAGCCGGAAATGAAGGAGACGTATGGAGGTATGTCAAACCATATTTAAAAGGCAGCTGCAAAATACATACGCCGGATTTGCCGGGACACGGAAAAACCGACGGAACTGTAACGAGCATAGACGGATATGCAGCTTGGGTTTTGGAGTATATCAAAAAAAACCGACTCTCTGATGTTGTGTTGATAGGACATTCTATGGGCGGCGCTGTCTGTATAAAGTGCGCAAAAGATGAGAATATTTCGGCTTTGGTTGTTGTTGACAGTGGCTTAAAGCTCCCCGTCAGCCCCAAAATTATAAACGGACTAAAGGAAGATTTGCAAAAAACCATCAAGACCATTGCAAAGTGGTCTTTCTCAAAATCCGCACCGGAGGATATGATAAAGAACGCCGTAAAAATGATGCTTGATAATAAAAAAGCCATACTAAACGATTTTTTGGCTTGCAGCAGCTACAGCGGTTATGAAGCGGCAAAGGATATAAACATCCCCTCTATGGTCATTGTAGGAGATAGCGATGTTATGACGCCGCTTGAACTTGCCAAAGAAACATCTCAAGCCCTAAAAGCCGATTTTGCAACAATAGAAAATGCCGGTCATATGGTTCAAATAGAAAATCCAAAGATGTTGTCTCAGAGAATATTCGATTTTCTAAAAGATATAAAATAGTAAATAATAAAATATATACCATACCTTGACATTCTCACAAAAATAGTTATAATATCGCTAACTTATTTTGGAGGTACTTATGGACGTTTATCTTGATAACAACAGTACAACAAAAATCGACCCTATAATCGAAGAAAAATATTGTCACAATACGAAATTTTTCGGTAACGTCAACTCAATATACGAAAAAGGTTCTCAGACAAGAAGGTTACTGGAAAAAGCATACGATTTAATCTATCCGGCTTTGGGCGCAGAAGATGAGGATGATATCATTATCACATCCTCTACAACAGAGGGTAATAACGCCGTCATCAAAACATTTCTTTATAACTATTTAAACGGTAGCGGTAAAAAACACATAATAACCACCATTGCCGAACACAGTTCTATTAAAGCACCTTGCGCTTTTGCAAAAACGTTCGGTATGGAAGTTACATACCTTTATACGGACGAAAACGGCAGGATAGATATACAAGAGTTGGAAAACTCAATAAGAGGAGACACTGCGTTGATTTCAGTTCTATTTGCAAGCAACGAAAGCGGAGCAATTCAACCCATAAAAGAGATTAGCAAGATAGCAAAAAAGCACAAAATACCCTTTCATTGTGACGGCGCTCAGGCAATCGGCAAACAAAGAATAAACCTTAAAGAATTGGGGGTTGATTACTTCACATTCTCAGCTCACAAGTTTCACGGTCCAAAAGGAATAGGCGGACTTTACATTAAAAAAGGCGCTCCTTTTGTTAATCTCATTCACGGCGGCAATCAAATGGGAGGCAAAAGAGGCGGCAGCATATACACAAACGGCATAGCAGCAATGGCTGAAGCCATAAAACTCGCAAACGAAAATTTGGACTATATGCATTACAATATTTCTAAATTAAGAGACAAATTGGAAGAGGCTATTTTAGAAATTCCCGATACAAAAAGCTATGTTGACAAAAAATATCGACTGCCGAACACCGTTGTTGCATCTTTTAGGGGTATAGAGGGCGAATCTATGCTTTGGGATTTAAACGTTAACGGAATCTATGCGGCAACAGGGAGCAGCTGTTCAAGCGAAAGGCTTGAAGGCAGCGAAGTGTTGGAGTCTCTCGGAGAAGACCCCGAAATAGCCCACACGGGAATAATATTTTCGCTAAGCAGGTTCTCAAAAGAGCAAGAAATAGACTATGTAATAGATAAACTGCCCTTGATAGTTAAACGATTGAGGGATATATCAATGACCTATGCCAAAACAAAACCATAAATTTTAAGGAGAAAAAAATATGGCAAGAAACGACCTGATTACGGGTAATGTATGGGAACAATATTCAAACAAGGTTATAGAAAGAATGAACTCTCCGAAATTTCTCGGCGAGTTTAGTGAAGAAGATGCAAAAAAGAGAGACGCAAAGCTCGTTGTTGCGGATTTCGGAAGTGAGGCATGCGGTGATGCCGTCAGGCTGTATTGGCTTGTCGATACCAAAACGGATAAAATTATAGATGCGAGATTTAAAAGTTTCGGATGCGGAACGGCAATTGCAAGCAGCGATATGATGACAGAGTTAACGCTTGGTAAAACGGTTGATGAAGCTATGAAAATAACAAATCTCGATGTGGAAAAGGCTTTAAGGGATAAACCCGATACACCTGCATTTCCTCCGCAAAAAATGCACTGTTCTGTTATGGCTTATGATGTTATCATTGAAGCCGGCGCAAAATATAAGGGCGTTGACGCAAATCAGATAAAAAACAGCGAAATAGTCTGCGAGTGTGCCAGAGTAACAAGGAAAGAAATTGAGGATATTATAAAGGAACACAATGTTAAAACCGTTGAAGAGCTTCAGCAATACACAGATGCGGGAACATACTGCAAAAGCTGTGTAAAACCCGGAGGACACGAAGAAAGGAGTGTGTATCTTGTGGATATAATTGAAGAAACCAATAAAAAAATCAAACAGGGTGAAATATTGAGCAAAATAGTTACGAACGTATTCGACGATATGACCCTGTTAAACAAAATTAAAAGCATAGAGAAGGTTTTAAAAGAAAAAGTCAGCTACATCCTTGAGGCAGACGGCGGCAGCGTTGAACTTATGGATGTTAAGGAGGTTGAAGATAACGAGGTTGAGGTGTTGATTGAATATAAGGGCGCCTGTTCAACCTGCAATGCAGCCGTTTTAACATTGTATATGATTGAAGAAACACTTAAAAAAGAGCTTGAAACGGATAAAATACGGGTCGTCCAGATATAGGACTAAAAATCCTTTAGTTTCACCTTTGAAAAGAGTTTTCCGATTTCATCGTTTAGATTATGCCACGCTCTTCTTGCCTTACAAACATCGACAAGCTCACATTGATAATTTTCGTCAATACAGGGGGCAAGTTGAACGCCCCCTGAAAATATTTCTACCAACTCCATAAGGCTTATGTTCTCGCTTAAAATAACATATCCGCCGTTTGGACCTTTTTTGCCTTTGATAACCCCTTTTTTCTCCAGTGTCGCTGCCAATTGCTTCAGATAGTTTTCGGAAATGAGCGTCTTTTTTGAAGCGTCTTTTAAGGTGAGAGGTGTTTTTGAATTTTTTATCTCTATCAACAGTCTTAAACTGTACCTCAATTTAGTCGGGAACTTCATAATATTTATAATAATTTACCTGATTGTTTTGTCAATAAAAATAGTTTTATCAAATGTTTGTATCATATTCCATAAACCATATTGAACATTGAGCAACAAAAGATTATCATAGTGAAAGCATTTGAAAATTATGGAAACTAAACACCAAAGAACTTCATAAAACAGATTGATATTAAAAGGGGGTATCTATTTATGTCTTCAAAGGTGATTATTATTCTTGGAAGCTCCGATATGGAAAAACTTAAATCCGGTCTGACTTACGGTAAAAACGCTGTCAAATACGGATGGCTTGATGATGTTCAATTTTTCCTATTCGGAGGAGCCGAAAAAACCATATTAACGGAGCAGGGATTAATAGAAGAAATAAAATCGGTTAACGCGGTTGCCTGTAAGTTAATAGCCAAAGAAAAAAATATATATGAAAAATTTAAGGAGCTAAATATCAAAACGGAATATATAGGAGAACAGGTATCGAATCTGATTAAAGACGGATATGTTCCTATGGTGTTTTGACGCTGCAATAAACTAATCAAAAGATAAAAAAGGGAGGACTACGAATTGGATATACTGTTGGATGCAAGAAAAAACATAGAAACGCTTAGACAAAAAAATCCTCTTGTGCTTAACATAACAAATCTAGTAGTTACAAACATAACGGCTAATGCCCTCTTGGCTGTCGGAGCAAGCCCGGTTATGGCTTTTGCAAAAGAGGAGATTGAGGATATGGTTTCGATAGCGCAAACGGCTGTGAGGTTTTAAGCTCTCAAATTCCAAAAACACATTAGTCAGATTCAAACGCTCTATACACTTGAAGATTTCATAAAATTACTTTATGCTCAACCGTATGAGAGATAAACTTCTCGACATATACGATAAACTCCTTGAAAGGTACTCAAATCAACACTGGTGGCCTGCAGTAACAAAAGAAGAGGTGGTCATAGGTGCAATTCTAACACAAAACACATCGTGGGCAAATGTAGAAAAGGCTATTGAAAATTTAAAGCAGCAAGGGATATGCTCATTCGCAGGGATTTGTAATATTGATACGGAACAACTTAAAACATTTATAAAACCTGCCGGATTTTTTAATCAAAAGGCTGAGTACCTTAAAAATACGGCTGAGTTCTTTCTTGAAAACGGCAGCATCAACGGCTTAAAGAAGCAGGATGCAAAAACATTAAGAGAAAAATTCCTTAAAATAAAAGGCATAGGCAAAGAAACAGCCGATTCCATACTGCTCTATGCCTTGGATAAGCCTGTATTTGTTGTCGATGCATATACAAAGCGCCTGATTAAAAGACATAATTTGTCAAAAAATACGGATTATGATAGCATACAAAGGCTGTTTGAAGAAAATCTCGAAAAAGATACGGCTCTGTTTAACGAATTTCACGCCCTAATCGTAAGAAACGCCAAGGAATTTTGCACCAAGAAACCTCAATGCAGGGGGTGTCCTTTGGAGGGAGTATAGGATGCTTTTTGTAGGATTAACAGGCTCCATAGCAACGGGAAAAAGCAGTGCAGCCAAGATATTCTCTGAATTGGGATTTACCGTCATTGATGCAGATTATCTGGCTCACAAAGCTTATGAAAAAGGTCAAAAAGCCTACAATGAAATAATAAAAGAGTTTGGCAGTAAAATACTTGATAATCAAATGAATATAAACAGAAAAAAGCTCGGAAAAATAGTGCTGCAAGACAAAGACAAATTATCAAAATTGGAGTCGATAGTTCATCCCGAAATTGAGAAAATAAGAAATCGGGAACTAAAAAAGATTGAACAAACCGACAAAAACGCAGTAGTAATTTACGACATACCACTTCTTTTTGAGAAGAATTTAAAAAGGATGTTTGATGTAACCATTGTGGTCTATACGGATAAAAAAACACAGCTTGAAAGGTTGATGAAAAGGGATAAGTTAAGCACAAAAGAGGCAGAAAAGAGAATCGGATTACAGATACCCGTCGAACAAAAAATCAAAATGGCTGATTTTGCCATAGATAATTCAAAAGATATCGATTATACAAAAAAGCAGGTTGAAGAACTGGCGTTGAAGTTGAGGCAAATGGCAGATGAAAGAGGTTAACAAATTATTCACATTTCCGATATTCATCGGGGTTATCGGCGGATTTTCGGCTATACTTGTCAGGGTTATAATACACTACTCATTCGCACTGGCATCTGCCATAAACTACCTTCCGTCATTAAGATATTTCTATCTGTTTTCCATACCTATAATATTTCTTACATCATCGATACTTATCAATAAATTTTTAAATGATACTTCAAATCCGACAATTGATTCCGTGGCAAAATCCATAGCCTTAAAAAAAGGAAGGCTTGATTACAAAAAGGGGCTGGCAAGCGTTACTTTAACGGCAATCAACATAGGATTAGGAACTCCGGTCGGAAGGGAAGGTCCGATAGCGAAATTCGGCGGCTCATTTACCGCTTTATTTTTAAAAATGTTTAAAATCGAGGGTTCTGCAATACCTCTTTTTGTAACCTGCGGCGTTTCAAGCGCTCTTGCTGCAACCTTCAACGCACCGATAGCAGCGGTTGTTTTCGGATTGGAGATAATTCTCGGACGCCTAAGCGTTAGTGTTATAATTCCCCTATCCGTCTCCTCAGCCGTTGCAACCATAATTTCCCGCTATTTTTTGGGTAATTATCCCACTTTCTATGTTCATAAATTGACATACGGATATATATTTTTGCTTGCCGTTCCTATTTTCTCTCTTTTCTTTTCCTTTATGGTCGTATTTTTCGAATCGATTCAAAGAAGCATAATAAAGTTTTACAATAGAATGTCTCTATCGTTCTACTCAAGAGCGATTATAGGAGGCATAGCTGTAGGCATTTTGATATTTCTGTTTCCAAATGCAGCATCTTTAGGTTATAAACAGGTCAGCCAACTTTTTGCTCACGGATATTCTTTCGAGGACTCTTTTACACTTTCAGTTATAAAGGCTGTAGCCCTTGCAATTACATTTGCAAGCGGTATGTTCGGCGGAATCTTTGCCCCGTCTATTTTTATAGGGGCTTTTTTGGGGTTTTCAATAGGCGGATTAGCCGGTCATTTTATGAGTATAGACCCGCTTTCGGTTGCTTTGATAGGAACAGCGGCAATTACATCGGGAATATCAAGCGCACCGTTTAGGTCATCCTTGATAGTCATAGAGCTCACTCAAAACTACCAAATGGCAATTCCCATACTGCTTGCCTCGGTCATCACTCTCTATTTTACGCACCTTTTTGAAGAAAGGCTGCATTTTTCAAGAACCATTCTGCAAAAGGGGTTTGATATTGCAGATTTTTCATACAGGAAAAAGCTCGAGGAATTAAACATAACAAATTTTATAGATACAAACATACCCACACTGAAAAAAAATATCAAGTTAAAGGATGTGATATTCGAACTTATGAACAGCCCGTCGAGCTATTTCCCTGTTCTTGAAAACGACAAAATTGTCGGCATTCTTTCGTTTAGAGACGTAAGGTTGATGTATAACAAAAAGAACCGCCTCGAAACAACCGTAGAAGAACTTATGACACACAACCCCAATGTTCTTACCCTATCATCAAACGGAATGGATGTTTTTGAATTTCTTGCCAGGATAGACACAACGCACATACCTGTTGTAAACAACAAAAAAGACAGAATATACGAAGGTATGCTAAACGTAAACAGTTTCAGCAAATTCGTCTCTTTCTTGTATCTGAAAAAAGATGACGATTGCCTGATAACAGATAGAAATCCTTGACAAATTTTTCTGCTTATATACAATTCGTTCACTATAAGTAAGGGGGGAGAAAATGAAATATACAATGGATATTGTAGAGGATTTAAAATTCTCAAGCTTTTTTAACAATATAAAGCCGTCCGGATTAAGGGTGGCTCAAACGATGTTTGAAAAAAGAACAAAAGACGACATAAAAAAAGGTAAAGACCCGATAGAAGCCATAAATGTTGCCATAGGCAGCGTCTCCTTAAAAACACATCCGAAACTGCTTGAGCGCTATCTGAACCCAAAGGATGAAACATTAATAAACGGCATATGGAGATACGGAGAAACTCCCGGGACAAAGAAGGCTAACGGAGTATTTATGAAAATAATAGAAGCTTTCCTGCCGGAAAATATAAATCCTAAGCTTTATTCTATAGTTCAGGAAGGCGGTTCGGCTGTTATGAGAACGGTTCTTCTTGGCGTTTGCGGAGACGCAGGGAGCGATAAAAGACCACTTCTTGTTATGAACCCTACGTATGTAAACTATAAAGCGGTTGCAGATGAGCTTGGAAGAAAGATAGTATCCGTTCCAAGAGCACTGGACAGACACGGCAATTTTAGCCACGTTACGGTGGAAGAGATTGAAAAAGCAGTGAAAAAATACAAGCCGGGCGCACTTTTGATAATACCCTACGACAATCCTTCAGGGCAATTGATGAGACAAAAAACCATAAACGAATATGCAAGAATATGTCTTGAAAACAACATTTTTATAGTCAGCGACGAAGCCTACAGAGGATTGTATTATGTTGACGAAGATGCGCCTACAATCTGGAAAGTAACAAATACAGATGTCCCCGGTATAGAGGAGGCAAAAATAAGGATTAGCATAGAAAGTTTATCAAAAACGTTTAATGCCTGCGGATTAAGAATGGGAGCAATGGTTACGGATAACGAGGAATTCAGAGATAGGGCTTCGGCTGCAAACACAACATACCTATGCCCTTCTTCTATTGACCAACATATAATAGAAGTTCTATACGACGAAACAAAGAGAGATATAAGAAATTGGATAAGCTCTTTGCGGGACTACTACAAAGATATTCTTTCAACAATTTACAATGAATTTCAAAAGCAACTTCCCGGAATTATAATGTCAAGACCGGAAGCCTCAATATACACCGTATTGGATGTCAGAGAGATTGCCAAGCCCGGTTTTGATGCTGAAGACTTCGTTATGTTCTGTTCAAAAAAAGGAGAAGTAAATGTAGAGGGCAAAAGAATGACACTGCTTGTCAGCCCTATGTGGGGCTTTTACAATGTTTTGGGAGAAAACCCCGGGAAAACCCAGATGAGAATAGCCTGTGTGGAACCCGAAGACAAAATGAAACTTGTACCTATGCTGTTTGCGGAACTGTTTAAACAATACGAATCTCAAAGGTAGTATGAAAACGTTTTTTATTGTATTTGTATCTATATTTCTTGCAGAACTCGGTGATAAAACCCAACTTGCCACACTGCTTTTTGCTTCCGAGAAAAATATCAACCAATACGTCGTATTTTTGGGAGCGGCACTTGCATTAACTACAACAAGCGCCATAGGCGTTTTGGCGGGCGATATGCTTTCCAATTATATAAATCAGAGGTATTTAAATTATGCAGCGGGCATCAGCTTTATAGCAATAGGCATTTTTCTGCTTCTAAATAAGTAACGCCTAACTCAAAAAACTGCCTATATCTTAACCAACTGGTCTATCTTTTTGTTTGCATTCTGCAGTGTCTCGACGACCTTGATAATTCTGCTCAACAGTTCATATATATCCACAATTCTTCTTGTCAAATCGTCTATTACATCTGCGTGCTCGTTAATAGCCAAACTATTTTCGTTTAAAGACTCGGCTATCTCGTTCGAGTCGGCATTTATATCGACAAAAATATTTGCAAACTCCTTAAAGTCGTCGCTCAAAGCCTCAAGAAATTCATAAACGGAACCCACCTTGTCAGCCGTATAATCGAGTTTCGTGTTGAAATCACGCAATATGGCTTGTATGTTGCTTGTCAGATTATCCGTCTTTGTCGCCAATTTCTTAATTTCGTCCGCTACGACCGCAAAACCTTTTCCTTTCTCCCCTACCCTTGCGGCTTCTATGGCTGCATTTAGAGCCAGCAGGTTTGTTTGATTGGCAATTTCAGAGATGTTGTCGGTTGATTTATTGATATTTTCGGAAATCTCCGTTAATTCTTTGATGCTGTTCACAAATTCCCTTATTTCTGATTTTCTTGAGTCTATCTGCTCGTTTCTTTGGGATATTTTGGTGGAAATATCGTTTATATTGTTATTGAACGACTCAAAATCTCCGTTTACCTTAGAAATATTGCCTGCCATTCCTTTAAGGTTACCTTCCATCTCTTCCAAGGAAGCCGAGAAGGTTTTCATCTGGTCTTCAAGAAATTCTATATCGTATGAAATAATCTTAAAACTCTCTATGGTTGCCGTTGACATAAAGGAGTTCTTGATAACACCCATAGAAAGCATCTTTATGGCATTTTCCCTTTTTAAATCAGGACTGCTTTTAACCGGTGTCGGCTTTCTTACAACCTCACTCTTATCGCTATCTTTACTTTTCCAAAACATCTCATCACCCGCTTATTTCACTTATTATATCCGAACCGCACTGCAGATTGTTTAGCCAATCCAAAAACATATTTATGCCACCGCCTCTGAATATGGCTCCGTGTTGAGGAGCTATCATCTTCAAATCAAGACCCCTAACCTTGTTTACGTAATACTTGCAGGCGTTTGAGGATGCAAGGTATCTCTTATGAAAACCCTCCATTAAGCCTGTATGCTCTTGAAAATTGTTTTCATCCACAAACAGATAACTGTTATTCTCAGGGAAAACGGCAGCACCTATATCCGAATTGAACAGTATCTTGGACTTTGAGTCGTATGCTATATGCTCACCGGGCGAGTGCATAAAGTGGGCCGGAATTATTTCACAGGTGCCCATAGTCGTACCCCTATCGGGAATTCCTTGAATTCTCGATAAATCGGATATTCCGAAGTGCGGCAAAAATCTGACCCACAACTCGGATACATACACGTTTGCGCTGGTAACAGACAGCCACATAGGTATTCCCGAGCTCACATCGGGGTCTTGATGTGAGAAAAATATATACTCAATATCTTCCAAATCTATAAATTTTGTAACATTTGAAACAACCTTCGGAAATATATGAATCCCACCTGGGTCGAGCAGCGTTCCTTTGTTGTTATCAATTATCAGATACTGATTGGTCTGAATCATTCCCGTTTCGAGCCGCCCCCAACCCAACCAGATAAATTTATGTACACCGTCGTCGTATAACAATTCACCGTTTTCTATATCAACTTCCGAATTGGCTTTATTACAATAAGACATAATCGAAACCTCCTCTTTCTATAACTTATTAAATTAAATACCACAACAAAAAAACGTTGTCAATAAGTTGTACGGTTACAACAACTAAAAAACAGTCTAAATTTCTACTTAAAACTTGCCTTGTTTGTTTCTGACATCTCTTTGTTTATTTTAACACCTTCCTTTATTTTCATTAGTAAATTATAATCCAAACAGTCCTTCTCTAGTTTGAAATGATTTAAAACTTTCTTGGTCAGTAAAATTAATTCTTATAGATTTCCTTGTATATGCGTAAGATTGTTTTGAGTTTCAAACCAGTCGATGCTCAAGCAGCCTGCCGATGTTTAGCTCTGGCTCGGCTTTGATACCTCTGATTCGGTTTAAATTCCTTAATTCAAAAATATATTTTTGCCCGTGCGTTTCATATTTGACAAATCACCACCAATCTGTTTTCACACCTATTTTTTCACACTTCGCAGGTGTGAAAAAAGGTTAATTGTTTAATGGTCGAATAGGTGAGTTGTTGGTGTTTAGTGTTTAGTGGTTAGTGACTTGTGGTTAGTGAATAGTGAATAGTGATTAGCGGCTGTGCGGATAAATTCCCCAAAACTTTGCACCTCGTAGATACTGTGTTATTTGTCAACCCCCTTTAGCCAACTCAGTGTGTTTTTTTAAAAGTATGCACTCTTATACTGCGCCAATGCCATAATTAACAGTTTCCTCATACAGGCAACCAAAGCCACCTTTTTCTTCTTGCCGTTAGATACAAGCCTTTCAAAAAACTCTTTGATTTTACTGTTGGTTCTTATTGCACACATCCCTGCCATATAGATGAGATTCCTTATATAGGCATCTCCTTGCTTGCTTATTCTTTTATTTATCTTCTTTTTGCCGGATTCATATATAATGGGGTCTAATCCTATCAACGCAGCCGCCTCTTTTCTGTTTTTGACCTGTTTCTTTTCAAAGAATAAAAACAGATTAACAGCTGTTAGAAAGCCTATGCCCTTTATACTTTCTATCTTTTTGACGGTTTCTTTTATTTTCTCTTTTTTCTCTATCAGTTTCTTTATTTTCTTCTCTATGGATTTTAGTCTTTCATTCATCTGCAAGACCATATTTTCAATATGGTCTTTCCCTTCTTTGTCACTCTTGGGATTGTGTTTTACGGATTCGAGATGGTTAATGAAATTTACCCTCTGTTTTTTGATAAACCTGTATTCTGAAAGCAGGAAAGACAGCTCCTCCAAGTCTCCATCCAAGTCTATTGTTCTTATATCCTTTTTGTCTATCAATTTGGCATATTCATAGAGAGCCTTTGCATCTGAATTGTCCGTTTTTGCTCTATGAGACATAACCTCAAGCAGGTAGGGTGTTTTTCTTGGATTTATTGCTACAACCTTTATCTGTTCAATTGCTGCAAACTCTTCAAGAAACGAAGAATACGGACCTGTCGGTTCGTATATCATAACTGTCTTTTCCTTATTCAGGCGTTTAAATATTCTTTCTTTGAATTTCTTTAGATATCTTTCATTTGGAAATGTATATAGCTTCTTACCGTCATATACCGTTATGGAATCCTTGGATATATCTACCCCAAGAAAAGATAAATCCTTCATCTTTCAAAACCCTCCCTTTGAAATTTCCAAAATAAAGGACTATAATGGCTGATAGGGAGTCTTCCCTTGTTTTACCTTGTACACGGACAGCTTCTTATAAAAAGAAGCGTCCCGGCTACTGTTCAAACTTAGGGAAGGTTGAGTCAATCTACGAATCGAGCTGTTTATCCCTTAACAGGGATAAACGCTCCGGGTGTGAACGACCACACCTTCCCTATCAACCCTATATTAGAATAATAACACAGATGATGGATTGATGGGAGTAACATACAAGGTGCAAGAAATGAGAAAGGGGGATAAAAATCTAAAAATCAATCTGTTAAAATTATTGCTGTTGGCTTTATCAAACAACGGATTATGCATTCTCATAATGTCCCTTAATTCCTTTACTTGCTCGAATCTCAATCCGTTGTTTGAGGTTTAAATTTGTTGCCCCTTTTTGCACACTTCGCAGGTGTGAAATTTGGGGTGGGGATTATACTGTCCACCGGTGACCAGTGCACAATCATCAGGCATTTGAATATAAAACACCGGATTGGTTGTATAACTCATCCTTTAAGAAAAAGCCGAGGGTCTGACAGCATAAAAAAAGGCATACGCTTAAAGAAAAAGAGATTTGTCTTGACAAAGGGCTCAAAAGGTACTCAATCTTAGCCATAATCTTTTAAGTTGTTTTTTTCGGGTTTTTTTGTATCATTAAAAGATGTCAAAACGTTACCTGATTATTCAGACGGCTTTTTTAGGCGATACCATATTGACAGAACCGCTTATTGAAACGATAAAAAAGAACGATGAGGACTCTTTTGTTTGTGTTTTGGTTATACCTCAAAACAGAGATGTGTTTAGCCTAAACCCAAAAGTTGACAACATAATAACATACGATAAGCACGGCAAAGACAACGGGCTTATCGGTTTTTTTAAAATTATAAAAAAGATAAAAAGATTTAATTTCGATGTTGTAATTTCTCCTCATACAAGTTTCAGAAGCTCTCTTGTTGCATTTTTTAGCTCCGCTAAGTTGCGTATAGGTTTTAACGAAGCCGATATAAGTTTTGTGTACAACAAAAGGGTTAACATAGACAAAAATCTTCATTCGAGAGATAAAAACCTTCAATTGTTGATGCCTTTGGGTTTTTCGGAAATCGTAAAAAATATTCAACTGTACTACAATGAGGAAAACGAGAAATTCATCGAGGGAATATTTGAGGCATACAGCGTTGATAAAAACAATAAAATTGTGGGAATAAGCCATTCGTCAGTTTGGCCTACAAAGAGATGGCCTAAAAAGTATTTTAAGGAGGTCGCCAACTCTTTAACGGATTCGGGCTGTACCGTTATACTGTTCGGTACAACAAAAGATACCGAGCGTTCGGAATTTATTAAGGGTGACAACAACAAAATAATAGATTTAACGGGCAAAACCGGCATTAAAGATATGTTTTGTGCCGTATCCAAGCTCGACTTGCTGATAAGCAACGATTCGGCGCCGGTGCATATAGCAAGTGCCTACAACATCCCGACTGTGGAGATATACGGTCCGACAATACCGGAGTTCGGTTTTTATCCTTTGAGCGACAGAAACAGGATATTGCAGATTGACGGATTGGATTGCAGACCCTGCGGTAAGCACGGAAGCGTGTCGTGTCACAAAAAACATTTCAAATGTATGTTGGACATAACCCCGAAAATGATTTTGGATGCCTCATTTGAACTGCTATGAAATTTCTTGTTATAAGATTTTCTTCTTTAGGCGACATCATAATGACTACGGCTTTTCTAAAAGCGCTCAAAGATAAATATAAAAACTCTCAAATATACTATGCAACCAAATCGGAATTTGCAGAAATTCTCAAACATCAGCCCTTTATTGACGGTCTGTTTGCCTTAAAAAAAAACACAAGCATCACAAGTTTTGCAAAAGAACTGAACAATTACAGATTCGATTGCGTATTTGATTTACACAAAAACCCAAGAAGCATAGCTTTATCCTACCTGGTAAAAACGAAAGCGATTAAAAGGGTAAACAAACATATACTTTATCGTCAAAAACTCATACATAAGCGCCTGTTTTGGTTTATTAAAGACAGAACAACAGACTACAACATAGACGACCAATTGGCATTGATAACGGACGATTTTAAGAATAAAAAGCCCGTGCTGTATGTTAAAAAAGCCGACATAACACTCAAAAAACCCGTAATAGGTATAGCTCCGGGTGCAAAATGGAAAACAAAAATTTGGCCTGAAGAGCACTTCAAAAGTCTAACTGATATGATAATAAACAACCTCGGATATGATGTTTTTATATTCGGAAGCAAAGATGAGCTTGATATTGCAAATTACATAAAAAAGGGGTACAAAAACGTTATGAATTTTGCCGGAAAGTTATCGATAAAGGAAACGGCTGAGTATATGGCGCACTGTTCTCTCTTAGTATCGAACGATTCCGCCCTTATGCACCTTGCCGTTGCGCTTGATATACCCGTAGCCGCAATGTTCGGTCCCACTGTTAAGGAGTTTGGGTTTTATCCGAAAGGTAGGAGTGTGGTTTTGGAAAAGAAAGGCTTGAATTGCAGACCTTGTTCTTTGCACGGCAGCGATAACTGCCCTGTAGGCACTCATCAATGTATGAAAGATATAACGCCGGATGAGGTGTTTGAGAGTATAAAATATTTATTGGAGGTTAAAAAGGATGAGCAGTAGCAGTGTTCCCGTTTTATTGTACCATCACATAAATTACGATGATGATGTTATGTCCGTATCCCCGGAGCTTTTTGAGGAACAGCTAAAATTTTTACAAAACGAAGGCTATGCATCCATAGGAGCACAAGAGCTTGCTGAATTTATGACAACAGGTAAAAAAGAGTTTGAAAAAGCCGTTGTAATAACCATTGACGGCGGATATTTGGACACTTGGGTTTATGCTTATCCCCTGTTAAAAAAATACGGATTTAAAGCAATAGCCTTTATAGTTTCCTGGAATGTCGAAGAGGATGAATTTTTGGGATTTAATCTCGACGACTATTATGAGGGCAAGATAACCAAAGATATGATTCCAAGATGCTCAGCCAATTTTGTTGTTGAAAACGGTATTAAAAAAAGGCTTGAAAGGAGGCTTTGCTGGAGAGAAGTCAGAGAAATGGATAAAACGGGCATAATAGACATAGAACCTCACAGCAAATTTCACAGGAAGGTTTATGCATCAGACAAAATGATAGGGTTTAACCATCCGAAAGATATACTCTCCGCATGCAGCAGTGTTAAGGGCGATGAAAGGCTCGGAACGCCCGATTTTGAAAGAAAACCGGAATTTATTGCGCGTGAATTCACGGCATACCAGGATTTAAGAGACAGGCTTGTTCAACACGTTAGAAGCAGCGGATATTTAAAATTCTTTGAAAGGGATGGCTGGAAAAAAGAGCTTGCAAACATAGTTGATGACTACAAAAAAGAAAAAAATACGGATAAAATAGGCGAATGGGAAACAGAAGAAGAGCAGATAAAAAGAATCAGAATGGAGCTTGAGGTATCAAAAGGGGAGATAGGATGGGAGGTAAAAAAAATATGCAAAGCGTTCTCCTGGCCCTGGGGAGCATATAACGACACGTCTTTAAAAATAGCCAAAGAGGTAGGGTTCGAATACATATTTACAACAAACCCCGGCTCGAACTCCTACGGCGATTCTCCCTATGAGATAAAAAGACTGGATGTTTGGAAAAAGGATTTGGATTGGTTTAAATCTATGGTTAGGCTTTATTCCGACAAAGTTGAAAATAAGATATAAATTTTCAAATATAATATTATGAAAATTTTACACGTTAACACGCAAAAGGGCTTTAGAGGTGGAGAGCAACAGCTTCTGTGGCTTGTTGAAGGTTTATCCGAGTTTGGAATTGAGTCCGTAGTGGCGTGCAAAAAAGAAGAAAAGTTGTATGAAAGATGTTTGAAAAACAATATAACCGTGCTTCCTTTAAGCGGAAATCAAATTGTTGATATTTTTAAAATAGCCAAAACTTCAGAAGATTTTGACATAATGCATGCTCATGCAGCCAAATCTCACACCATTTGTGCGTTTGCAAAAATCTTAAACAAAAAGAGGCTTGTTTATACAAGAAGGGTTGACTATAAACCGAAAAACAACATAATTACTCACTTTAAATATAAAAAAACCGATAAACTCGTTGCCATTTCAAACTCTGTAGCAAATGTTTTGAAACACTTCCTTAAGACGGAAGACTCTATTGAGGTAGTATATTCTGCAACTGACACTACTCTTCAAAATAAAATAAATATGGATAAAATTCTCCGTATCAAATCCGAATTTAAAGGTTCACCGTTAATAGGAACAGCAGCTGCACTAAGCCCTCATAAGAACATACCAAACCTTATTAACGCAGCGAGCATTATCCTAAGAAAATATCCTAAAGCAAAATTTATTGTTGCAGGGGAAGGTAAGCTTCAAAAGAAATTATCGGATAAGATTGACAAAAAGGGATTGAGCGACAGCTTTAAGCTGATAGGATTTAAAAATGATATAGAAAATTACATAAAGGCGATTGATATTTTTGTACTACCTTCGGACTTTGAAGGTCTCGGAAGCACACTGTTAAGTGC
Organism: Desulfurellales bacterium; assembly: GCA_027035575.1. Lineage (GTDB taxonomy): Bacteria > Campylobacterota_A > Desulfurellia > Desulfurellales > Hippeaceae > S144-51. The sequence goes on from JALVUQ010000079.1 coordinate 25,691, forward strand.
CATGGTCTTAAGAACTCCCGTTGTCTCTACGGATGTTGGAGGAGCAAAAGAGGTTGTAATACACAACAAAACAGGCATACTGGTTCCAAGGAAGAATTCCGAAGCACTTGCAAATGGCATAATAAAACTTATTGAAGATAAAAAATTGGCAAGTTCTCTTACAGCAGAAGCTTATAGATTCGTAACGGATAGTTTTTCAACAAAGCGTATGGCTGAAAGGTATTTTAATATTTACAAAAACCTTCTTAATGAATATTAAGCTCTTGCACCTTTTGGATATGAGCCCAGTATCTTTAAAAGTACGGTAAATTTTTCTATCTCTTTTAAGGATTCCTGCACTTTCTTGTCGTTTATATGCCCGTCAATATCAACATAGAAAATATACGACCAATTTTTCTGTTTTGACGGACGCGATTCTATGCGTGTAAGATTTATGGAGTTTCTGTAAAACGGTTCCAAAATTTGATATAAAGCACCGACCTTATCTTTAATCGTAAACATAAAAGATGTTTTATCGTTTCCGCTTTTTTGAGGAATTTCACTGCCGATAACCAAGAAACGAGTAATGTTGTTGGTTTTATCCTCTATTCCTCTTGCAAGAATGTTCAATGAATATATATCCGCAGCCGCAGAAGATGCAATGGCTGCAACCGACGGGTCTTTTTCGGCTATCTTAGCTGCCTTTGCCGTGGACGTGGTTTCAAAAAGCATAACATTGGGCAGATGTTTCTTTATCCAGCTTTTACACTGCCCCAAAGCGTTTGGGTGAGAGTGGATTGACTTTATCTTATCAAGCGAGTCCGATTTCGATAAAAGATTGTGTTTTATGTCTATTATTATCTCAGAAACAATCTTAACGGATGAATTTACAAACATATCCAGCGTATAATTTACAACCCCTTCAATGGAATTTTCTATCGGCACAACACCAAAATCCGCACGTTCCGCCTCAACATCCATAAACACGTCTTCTATGGATTCTTCGGGAATATAGTGCAAAGAAAGCCCGAAACGCTTAATTGCAGCTTCGTGCGTGAATGTGGCCTCAGGTCCCAAATAGCTTATAACAAGAGGTTCTTCAAGCTTTATAGATGCGCTCATTATCTCTCTGAAGATGGTTTTAAGGCTCTTTGTCGGAAAAATACCGCTTGCGTTTTCCTCTATCATTTTGTAAATTTTTGTCTCTCTGTCGGGAGAGTAAAACGGCATTTTTCTACTTCTTTTAATTGCTCCGACCTCTTTAACGAGCTCAGCTCTTTTTTCAAGAAGTTTTATTATCTCTTTATCTATATCACTTATATCTTTTCTTAGAGTATCAAGTTTTTCTACAGAAACTTGGTTGTCATCTCTCTCCATTTCTTCCATCTTCTTTCTATCAATTTCTTCTTGCTGAGAGCTTTAAGTTCTGATAAACCCTTATTTATAAATTCCTTTATATTTTCCGATGCCTGTAGGTAATCCCTGTGAGCACCGCCAAGCGGTTCTTTAATGATTTCGTCTATAACTCCAAGCTCAAGCAGGTCTTTCGCCGTTACCCTCATAGCCTTTGCGGCTTCTATCGAGTGTTCCGTATCCCTCCAAAGAATGGAAGAGCACCCCTCGGGAGATATAACGCCGTATATGGAAAATTCAAGCATACCTATTTTGTCACCGCTTGCTATAGCCAAAGCGCCTCCGCTTCCTCCTTCACCGGTTACAACCACAATAATCGGCACTGCGGTCTCAAACATAGTATATAGATTTCTTGCTATGGCTTCGGATTGCCCTCTTTCTTCCGCTCCGATGCCGGGATATGCCCCCGGTGTGTCAACAAAAGTAACAATCGGTATATTAAACTTTTCCGCCAATTTCATAACTCTCTGCGTTTTTCTGTAACCTTCGGGGTTTGCCATACCGAAATTTCTATAGAGATTATCTTTTGTGTTTTTACCTTTCTGGTGTCCTATTACGGCTACTTTTTGAGAGTCTATATATCCGAACCCGGTTACGATAGCCTTGTCGTCTCTAAACGACCTGTCACCGTGAACCTCCGTAAAATCTTCAACGATATATTTCACATAGTCAAGCGTATATGGTCTGTTCGGGTGGCGCGCTATTTTTATTATCTTGTCGATGGAGAGGTTTTCAAATTCGTTTTTTATAATCTCGTTTTTCTTTTTTTCAAGTGCATAGATTTCATCCATAACATCTATGCCCTGCTCGTTTGCCATTTTTTTCAGATTGTCTATTTTTTCCTCTATTTCATAAATAGGCTTTTCAAAATCCAGTACAAGCATATCGCCCTCCTTTCAAGGGGTTTGCGTTTTAATTCTTGTCCTCTTCCGATAAATTGAATGCATCGTGCAAAGTCCGCACGGCAAGCTCCGTATATTTCTCATCAATCAGGCAGGACACCTTAATTTCAGATGTCGAAATTGCCCGAATATTCACGCCCTCTTTTGCCAAAGCATCGAACATCTTTGCGGCAACTCCGGGATGAGACCTCATACCTACACCAACAATTGAGACCTTTGCCACATCTTTATTGATCGATACGTCTCCCGCATCTATTGTTTTTGCCAAATCCTTTAACAATTCGTACGCTTTGTCTGCGTCTTCTCTCGGAACCGTGAAGGATATATCCGTGGTTCTTCCATCGTCACTGACATTTTGAACTATGACATCGACATTGATATTGTTCTTGGCTATTGTGTTAAATATCATCGATGCAATGCCCGGTTCATCTTTAACGTTATTAATTTTCAGTCTTGCCTGATTTTTATCCTGTGCAATGCCCGAAACAAGAATTTTTTCCATATTTTCATCCTCCTTAGTGACTAAAGTACCCTTATTGAATGTAAAACTCGATAAGACCATAATGGGGACATCGTATTTCATACCGAACTCAACCGACCTTATTTGCAGAACCTTAGCTCCAAGGCTGGCTAGCTCCATCATCTCGCTGTAACTTATTTTGTCAAGCTTTCTTGCATCCTTTACAATACGCGGGTCAGCCGTATATATACCGTCAACATCGGTATAAATTTCACACACATCCGCTTTTATAGCAGCGGCTATGGCTACAGCCGTGGTATCCGAACCGCCCCTTCCAAGTGTCGTTACATCTCCGGTCTTTTCGCTTATACCCTGAAAGCCGGCAATTATAACTATATAGTCATTGTCAACATACTCCATAATCTTATCTGCGTCTATCGATTTGATTCTTGCTTTTGTGTGCACCTCGTCGGTTACCATTCCGCACTGCCTTCCGGTCATTGCCACGGCTTTTGCGCCTATCTCGTTTATTCTTATGGCAACAAGAGCACTTGAAATCCTCTCACCGCTGGACAGCAGTAAATCCATCTCCCTTTCGCTCGGGCGGTCTGAGAGCTCCTTTGCCAAATTAATCAGCTTATCCGTTTCACCTGCCATAGCAGATACGATAGCTACTACTTTGTGCCCTTTGTCTTTTGTTTCTTTTATATGACGGGCTACAATTTTTATCCTCTCTATACTACCCACCGAAGTGCCACCGTACTTTTGAACGATAAGTGCCATAATTAACCTCCGATTAGATTAAAATTTCCCTTTTGCCCCTGTCGTCGGGTTTTGACAGTATACCCTTTTTTTCCATTTGTTCAACAATTCTTGCAGCCCTGTTGTATCCTATCTTCAATCTTCTTTGAATATATGATATGGTGGGATTACCGCCTTCTTTAATTATATTTAATGCCTCTTCAAACATCTCATCCAATTCGAAATCGTCATCGTCGCTTATACCGCTTGCCTCCTTTGTCGCGTTTATCAACTCTTCACTGTATTCGGGAGAGCCCTGAGATTTTACAAAGTCGGTTACATTTTTAATTTCATCATCACTGATAAAAGCTCCGTGAATTCTGACAAGTGAAGACGAAGCGGGCTGCATAAACAGCATATCGCCTCTGCCAAGCAGAGCCTCGGCTCCCTGCATATCCAAAATTGTGCGGGAGTCTATTTTTGAGGAAACCTTAAACGATATTCTCGCCGGGAAATTTGCCTTTATCAGACCGGTTAAAACATCAACGCTCGGTCTCTGTGTTGCGACTATCATATGAATACCGGCTGCAC
>JALVUQ010000080.1 GCA_027035575.1 Desulfurellales bacterium
AAAACTGCGATGAGACAAAAAAGGGGTAACTAATGCCTAAAAGAGTCATTCAAGGAAAAGTTATTAAAAAAACGGGTGATAAAACGGTTAATGTTTTGGTTGAAAGAAAAGTTTTACACCCTAAATATCATAAAATCGTTAAAAAATTTAAAAAATATTTAGTTCATGATGAAAAAAACGAGGCTAATGTTGGTGATGTTGTAAGAGCGATTGAACACAGACCAATTTCTAAAAGAAAAACATTTGTTCTTACAGAAATTGTTGAAAGAGGAGAATAGTTATGATTCAACCATTTACAAGATTGAAAGTCGCCGATAATAGCGGTGCTAAGGAAATTATGTGTATTAAAGTCTTGGGAGGGTCAAAAAGAAGATATGCAAGAGTAGGCGATATTATCGTCGCTTCCGTAAAAAAAGCCCTTCCAAACGGTAAAATTAAAAAAGGACAAGTTGTTAAAGCTGTAATTGTTAGAACAAAAAAAGAACTTCAAAGAGATAACGGTTCGTTAATCAGATTTGATGATAATGCGGCAGTAATTATCGATGCAAAAAAAGAACCAATCGGAACTCGTATTTTCGGGCCTATTGCCAGAGAAGTAAGATACGAAGGTTTCCAAAAAATTACATCACTTGCTCCGGAGGTGTTATAATGGGTGATAGAAAAAATTTACCTCCTAAATTCAAAATCAAAAAAGGCGATACTGTAAAAGTAATTGCCGGAGATGATAAAGGAAAAACGGGAGTTGTTATAAAAGTGCTTCCAAGAGAAGCAAAAGTTATAGTTGAAGGTGTAAATAAAGTCAAAAAAGCTGTTAAGCCTACCGATGAAAACCCAAAAGGCGGCTTTATTGAGATTGAAAAACCAATCCATATCTCAAATGTAAAAAAAGTAGAAGGCTGAGGCAATGTTTGAAGTAAAAGAAAGATACATAAAAGAAGTTAGACCGAAACTTGTAGAAGAGTTTGATATAAAAAATCCGATGCTTATTCCAGATCTTGAAAAGATAGTTGTGAGTGCCGGTGTTGGTGAAGGAAGCAGAGATAAAAAATTTCTTCAAAATGTTGCCGATACATTAACAATCATTACGGGACAAAAGGCTGTTATTACTCCTGCTAGAAAATCTGTTGCGGGATTTAAAATAAGAGAAGGAATGCCTGTTGGTGTAAAGGTAACTTTAAGAAATGATTATATGTGGAATTTTTTACAAAAACTTATTTCTGTTGCACTTCCTAGGGTTAGGGATTTTAAAGGTGTTAACAGAAATGGATTTGACGGAAGAGGGAATTTTAATTTTGGGTTAAATGAGCAACTTGTGTTTACAGAAGTTGATTATGATTCAATAATTAAAGTTCACGGAATGAATATTAATATTTCAACAACAACCGATGATGATAAACAAGCTCTAAGAATGCTTGAACTTATCGGATTACCGTTTACAAAAGGAAAATGAAATGGCAAAAAAAAGTATGATTGCTAAGGCTAAAAGAAAACCTAAATTTAAAGTTAGAGCATATACAAGATGTTCTATTTGCGGTAGAGTTCATTCTGTATATAGAGATTTTGGTATTTGTAGAATTTGTCTTAGAAAAATGGCAAATGAGGGATTACTCCCCGGTGTAAAAAAAGCAAGCTGGTAAAGGATGCTATGATGATGAATGATATTATTGCAGACGGATTAACAAGAATCAGAAA
>JALVUQ010000081.1 GCA_027035575.1 Desulfurellales bacterium
CCGAACGAGTAGAACGTTTCATACTCAGGACCTTCCACAACAAGATTGGGGTATCTGCTGCCCGGTTTTGTTTTGCTTAATTTTCCGCAGGCTATAAAACACCTGTCGCAAGCCTTGGGCGTAACATCAAGCACCTCCTGCATTTTTGTTTCTGTTATGTTTTCCCAGTTTTCCAGCACACCTTTTCTCCAGTACTGCGTTGGAAACGCTCCTATCTTGTTTAAAGCCGGAACGCCTGCCGGTGTGCCCCAAGTTCTGTATTTTTTAACCTCTGCGCTATCCTTGCTCTCTTTCAGATATTTTTTATACAGCTCTTCAATCTTTTTCTTATCGCCAATCGGTCTTTCGGCTTCTCCGTAGAACACTATACCCTTTAGCTTTTTGCTGCCAAAGACGCTGCCTACTCCTCCTCTTCCGATTGAGCGCCAGTAATCATTTTTTAACAAGCCGAATCTGATTAAGTTTTCAGCCGCAGGTCCGATTACACAAGCCCCACAGTCCGAATTTTTTGAGCGTTCTTTTAGTGTGTTTTCAGAAACGTAGGTGTCTTTACCCCAGATGTCCGAGGCATCGTGAAATATAACCTCTCTGTCGTTTATTTCCAAAAATACGGGTTTATCCGATTTTCCTCGTATAACTATGGCATCATATCCCGTTTTGTCTATGTATTTTGCAACGTGCCCCCCGGATGTGGAATCAAGATAACAGTTGGTTAGCGGGCTTTTAGTGTATATGCCGTATCGTGAAGCGCCCCAGACTTTGGCACTTCCGGCAGGTCCTACATTGATAATCAAGTGGTTTTTCTCGTCAAACGGGTCAACGCCAACGGGATTAAGTTTGTAAAGCAGATATGTTCCGATGCCTTTCCCGCCGCCGTACTTTTTTAATACGGATTCTTCAATCGGAACTGTTTCATACGATTTGTCATTTAGGTTGATATAGAGATATTTTTTATAAAAAGGCAGCATAACTCCTCCTTGCTACAAACATTTAATTATTCCGATGACTGATTTTACAACTTAGCCTGTCTATGGAAATTTTTACAACCTCAACACCGTTTACTGCTTTTAATGCGGCGTTTTTAAAATCATTGTTCTCTAAAGCCGTATATTCATCTTTAGGATAATATTTTTTTACCATCTTATCGAGGACAACTTGCTTCAAATCCGCATCCTTTACAAACTCCGCTTTACCTTGAAGCATTACGCTTTTAAAAGACCGGGAGGCGTTACAGGGATCTTCGCTTGTTATAACATCGCCTTCTATGTAGGTTAAGAAACTGACGTTTTTGTTTTTCTTTAAGGCTTGAATCTTTTTGCCTTCATTTGCCGAGTGAAAATAAACGGCTTTTTGATAGTATAAAAAATTTACAGGGACGCTGTAGGCAAAATCGTCAACAACCATTCCGACTATTCCTATTTCGGATTCCGTTAGAATATTTTCTATCTCTTTAATATCGTTTGTTTCTTTATCTTTTCTTCTCATAAACTACCCTTATGCTATATTAAAAGTAAGCAAAAAATCAGGTAGTGTAAAATAAATTGTGTCACCCCTTTGAAGGAAAGAGGGGTTATATGTTATAACCCCTCTTTGAGAAAAAAATAACCCTTCAAAGGAGGAAAAACAAATGAACGATTTGATTTTTAC
>JALVUQ010000082.1 GCA_027035575.1 Desulfurellales bacterium
GTGATTTTAAAAGACAAAGATATAGCCGACGAAGCCTTTGTCTTAACAGATGCTGGAATTGCCATCCAGACAATAATGCTCTCTTTGAGTGAGTTGGAGCTTGGAGGATGCACGATAGCGGCAATGGATAAGAAAAAACTTAGAAATTTATTCTCGCTGCCGGATAACCTTGAGATACTATACGTTATTGCTGTAGGCAAACCGAAAGATAACGTTAAGATTACCGAGGTTAAAGATTCTATAGAATATTTCAGGGACAGCTACGGCAATCACTATGTCCCGAAAAGAGCCATAGAAGACTTACTTTATAGGATATACAGGTAGGCTTTAAGTCTAAAAACAGTATGAATTTCTACAAGGTTCTGTTTCCGATTGCCGTTAAAGACGGATTTATATACAGCAGCGATGTTGAAATTGAAATCGGAAGCAGGGTTTTGGTTCCTTTCAGAGGCAAACACAAAATAGGAATTGTTTGGGACAAAACCGACGAAAACCGTAATTATGAAATAAAACCCGTTTTGGATATACTCGATAAAAAACATATTATAAATACAGAGCTTAAAAAAACAGTTGAATTTATATCAAGATATTACTTGACGTTTATAGGCTTGGTCTTAAAAAGCGCTCTTCCCAAACGCATATTTGAAGTGCATTCCGAAATAGACCTAACAGAAGAAAACAGCACCGCCTTCAATTTTTCAAAAGGGCACAGTCTGAATCAAGAGCAACAATATATCTACGATAACATAAATCAAAACGAATTCGGCGTAAACCTCATATTCGGTGTCACGGGAAGCGGAAAAACCGAGGTCTATATGAGAATTATGGAGGATGTGTTAAAAAAAGGCAAAAAATGCGTGGTGCTTGTTCCTGAAATTGTGCTGACACCGCAATACATAGATGTTTTCTCAAAACGTTTTTCAAGCGACATTTTAAGCATCGTTCACTCGCGATTAACGCCCAAGAAGAGATTCGATAACTGGCTTAATTTTAAAAAAGGCAACACAAGGATACTAATCGGAACCAGGTCTGCCGTGTTTTCCGACTTTGAAAACCTTGGTGTTGTTGTGGTTGATGAGGAGAACGACGAATCGTACAAGCAGGAAAACGAACCGAGATACAATGCGAAAGATGTGGCTATATTCAGAGCAAAACAGCACAACATACCCGTGATTTTATGTTCTGCTACACCCACACTTGAAAGCTATCATAAAGCCGTAAGCGGAAAATTCACACTCTTTAGGCTTAAAAAACGAATAAAGAACATCCCTCTTCCGTCAGTTGATATTGTAGAAACAAACAGAAATGAAATCCTTCCCGATTATACGATTGATAAAATAAAAAGCACGCTAAAACAAAAAAAGACCGTTGCCATATTGGTAAACAGAAGGGGTTTTTCCAACTATCTTGTATGCGCCGACTGCGGCTATCTGTTTGTATGCCCCAACTGCAGCGTTTCATTAACCTACCATAAAAAGACAAACGATTTAAAGTGTCATTGGTGTGAAGCAAGCTACAATATACCTTCCGTCTGCCCCAAATGCGGAAGCTCCAATATTATGAGCAGGGGTGTCGGTTCCCAACAGGTTGAAGAAATGTTGAAGCGCACCTTCCCAAAGCACGATATAGAGAGGTTTGACAGAGA
>JALVUQ010000083.1 GCA_027035575.1 Desulfurellales bacterium
TCAGGGTAGGGTCTATCAATGAAACCTTAGGATAGATGTGCTCGTTGGCTATTGCTATTTTCAGTTTTTCCGTATCGTTATTTATAACGGCATATTTTGTTACCTCGCTGCCTGAACCGGATGTTGTAGGAGAGCATACTACGGGAAAAGCATCGCAAACGCTGATTGTAGGGTCTTTTGTCAACTGCCATATCGGTTTTTTTTGTTTTGCCGATATACTTGCTGCTTTTGCCAAATCCATAGAACTTCCGCCACCTACCGCAACAACGACATTAAGGGAGTTTTCATTCATAATTTGACTTGCCGCATCGATGAGTTCGGCGTTCGGATTTTCTCTTGCTTTATCAAACACAATAAGTTCTTCAATTTTGCCGCTTTTTTTGAAGGAGTTAATAATTTTGTCTAAAATTCCGGTTTGTTTGAGATGATTTTTCCCTGTAACAAGCAAAACCCTGTTTCCGTTTCTTGCAGCATAGGAAGCTATTTTTGATATGCGGTTTCTACCGAAATCTATTCTTAGAGGAGCATAGTACAAAAACTCCATAACACCACCCCTTTCCTATTTTCCATATGATATATAAAAGTTTGCAAAAATCAACAATAGCTATCCGTTCATACGAGTTTTGACAAATTTTGCCTTTTAAATACTAATCGTTTAAAAAAATTTTTTATTTAAGAAAGCAGTAATATACTTAACTATTTCTACTTTACCTATTTAATACTTTTCATAACATTACTGTGATTTTATTTTCTTGATTTAAAGATAAAATTAACTATAATTAACAATAGGACATCGAAATTACATATACGGCATTGTTTATTTTGGATATATGATTACTTTATGTAACTTTATTGGAAGTAACGGCATCAAACATTAACTTTAAACTTGTTAGTTTGATGCTTTTTTTGGGTTTTGGGATGCGAAACACGGTTTTTCGCATATTTTAAACGGGAATTTTTAAAATTTTAGGAGATGTTTATGAATTTTGAACTTACAAGCGAAGAAAAATTGGTGCAGGAAACGGCAAGGGAGTTTGCACAAAAAGAGCTGAAACCGATAGCCTCAGAGATTGACAAAAACCATAAGATACCGGATGAGATTATTAAAAAGCTATCGGAACTCGGGTTTTTCGGTGTCTATATTCCCGAAGAGTACGGCGGTGCGGGGTTGAGTTTTTTATCATACATACTTGTTGTGGAGGAGATTTCAAAGGTCTGTGCATCGACAGGTGTTATGCTCTCTGTTCATAATTCTTTAACCTGCAACAGCATCTATATGCTGGGTACTGAAGAGCAGAGGAGTAAATATCTCCCGGAATTGACGAGCGGTAAAAAAATCGGCTGTTTTATGCTGACCGAGCCGGAAGCCGGAAGCGATGCGGCAAACATTTCCACAAGCATAGAAAAAGAGGGTGACTTTTATGTTGTTAACGGCAATAAGATTTTTGTGACAAACGGCGGATACAGAGGCTATGGAATTCTGTTTGCAACACACAACAAATCTTTAAGGCACAGAGGAATATCCTCTTTTATACTCGATTTGGAGACAGAAGGCGTAAATTTGACAAGAAATGAAGATAAGATGGGTTTGAAAGGAACATATACCTCGGCTTTCAGTCTGGATTCGGTACGCATATCCAAAGAGAATATATTGGCTGAGGAAGGAAAAGGTTTTAAGGTTGCGATGGAGCTTCTCGACAGCGGGAGGGTAAGCATAGCCGCTCAAGCGCTCGGTATGGCCGAAGGGGCATTTGACAGTGCATTTGAATATTCAAAAACGAGAAAACAGTTTGGTAAGACTATAAACTCTTTCCAGGCGATACAGTTTAAGATAGCGGATATGGCTATGAAAATTGAGGCTGCAAGGCTTTTGACCTATAGAGCCGCCAGTATGAAGGATAACCACAAAAACCCTATACTTGAAGCATCCATAGCCAAAACATACGCATCCGAAACCGCAAACTACGTTGCGAAGGAGGCTATGCAGATTTTGGGAGGATACGGATATATAACAGAATATGATGTCGAGAGAATCTACAGGGATGCGAGGATTACGGAGATTTATGAGGGCAGCAACGAGATTCAAAGGATGGTCATATCAAGGATGTTGTTGAATAAATAATAAAAATTTGCAGGAGGATAGTATGATTAAAAATGTAGGTATTGTCGGCGCGGGGCAAATGGGAAACGGTATAACCCACGTTTTTGCTTTAAACGGATACAGCGTTGTTATGTATGATGTTGCAGACTCACAGCTTGAGAGGGCTTTTGATACAATCAAAAACAATTTGGGAAGACAGCTCAAAAAAGGAGCCGTAACGCAGGAGGATATCGATAAAACACTCTCTAATATAAAACCCACAACAAACCTTGATGATGTCGTTGATGTCGATATTTGTATAGAGGCGGCACCCGAAAACGAAGAGATAAAGATGGAACTTTTCAAAAAATTGGATGGAATAGTTAAAGAAGGTTCCATTTTGGCATCAAACACATCGTCTATCTCCATCACAAAGCTGTCTGCTCAAACCAAAAGACCGGATAAGGTTATAGGAATGCACTTTATGAATCCTGTTCCCGTTATGAAATTCGTTGAGGTTATAAGGGGTCTTGCAACAAGTGAAGAGACATACAAAACCGTTATAGATTTGGCTAAGGCTGTGGGAAAAGACCCGGCTTTGGCAAAGGATTACCCCGGATTTATAGTAAACAGGGTTTTGATACCTATGATAAACGAAGCTATATATGCCTACTACGAAGGAATTGCATCGATTGAAGATATAGATAAGGGTATGAAGCTCGGAACGAACCAACCTATGGGTCCTTTTGTTTTGGCTGATTTTATCGGTCTTGATACCGTTTTGGCGATTCAAAACGTGCTTTATGACGGATTTAAAGACTCCAAATACAGACCCTGTCCGCTTCTTGTTAAGATGGTTGAATCCGGTAATCTCGGCAGAAAAACGGGTAAGGGTTTTTACGATTACACCAAATAGGAGGCTTTTTTATGAATTTTGAACTTACAAGCGAAGAAAAATTGGTGCAGGAAACGGCAAGGGAGTTTGCACAAAAAGAGCTGAAACCGATAGCCTCAGAGATTGACAAAAACCATAAGATACCGGATGAGATTATTAAAAAGCTATCGGAACTCGGGTTTTTCGGTGTCTATATTCCCGAAGAGTACGGCGGTGCGGGGTTGAGTTTTTTATCATACATACTTGTTGTGGAGGAGATTTCAAAGGTCTGTGCATCGACAGGTGTTTTGATTTCCGCACACACGTCACTTGCCTGTAATCCGATACTTGCCTTCGGAAAAGAACAGCAGAAAAAGAAATACCTTACTCCGCTTGCAAAAGGAGAAAAGATTGGCTGCGTGTTGCTGACCGAGCCGGAAGCCGGAAGTGACGTAGCCAATATATCAACAACTGTTGAAGAAAAAGAAGACAACTATGTTATAAACGGCAACAAGATTTTTGTGACAAACGGCGGATATAGGGATTACGGAATACTGTTTGCCACATTCGATAAATCCTTGAGGCATAAAGGCATAAGCGCATTTATTGTTGATTTGAGCAAAGATGGGATTGAACTTCAAAGAAACGAGGAGAAAATGGGCATCAGAGGAACATACACCTCGGCATTTGCTTTTGATAATCTAAAAATACCAAAAGAGAATCTGCTTGGCAAACAAGGAGAGGGATTTAAAATCGGAATGGATTTATTGGATGGCGGCAGAATAGGCATAGCGGCACAGGCGCTCGGTATAGCAGAGGGTGCTTTTGAGAGAGCTTTGGAATATTCAAAAGAAAGGAAGCAGTTCGGAAGAACAATAAGCTCATTTCAGGCAATACAGTTTAAATTGGCTGATATGGCAATGAGGATAGAGGCTTCAAAGCTCTTGGTTTATGAATCCGCCTGGTTTAAAGATAACAATAAAAATTTCATAATAGAGTCGTCTATGGCAAAAGCTTATGCTTCCGAAACGGCTACATACGTGACAAAGGAGGCTATGCAGATTTTCGGCGGATACGGATATATAACCGAATACGAGATAGAAAGAATGTATCGAGATGCAAAAATCACCGAGATATATGAAGGGACGAACGAGATTCAGAGGATTGTCATATCTAAAATGATGTTTAAATAAGGAGGTTAATTTCAATGAAATATCCCGAACTTGAAGAGCTATCAAAAGAAGAGTTGATTGGCGTTATTGAAGATGAAGCAAAAAATTGGCTTGCTCACGACGGGCTTTGGTTTCAAGCCGTTGAGCGTTCCTACGGTATAAAAAAGGCTATTGAGCTGGATATAGAAGCCTGGAAGGACTTTACGGTTATTGAGGCAAAAAGGATTATGAAAAGATTAAAACTCCCCGTAAACAGCGGACTTGACGGACTTGAAAAGGCATTGAATTTCAGGATGTACAGAAGAATTAACGAGCAGGTTATAGAAAGACCCGATGAGCATACGTTGATTTTAAAGATGACAACCTGCAGGGTTCAACAGGCAAGGGAGAGAAAAAAGATGGAGTATTTCCCGTGTAAGCCGGTCGGTATAGTGGAGTATTCATATTTTGCATCGACAATAGACTCAAGAATAAAAACAACTGCAATTGCAGCGCCGCCCGATAAGCTTCCCAAGGAGTATCACTGCGCCTGGAAATTTGAATTGATTGAATAAAGGAGGTTGTTTGTATGTCCTATAAACCTAAAAACAGAATACGTGTTGTAACGGCTACGAGCTTATTTGACGGGCACGACGCCTCTATCAACATATTCAGAAGAATAATTCAGGATAAAGGCGCCGAGGTTATACATCTCGGTCACAACAGGAGTGTTGCGGAGATTGTAAATGCCGCACTGGAAGAGGATGTGCAGGCTATTGCAATAACATCTTATCAGGGCGGACATATGGAATTTTTTAAATATATGTACGACCTGCTCAAACAAAACAACGCATCCGACATAAGAATTTTCGGCGGCGGCGGCGGTGTTATTGTTCCTGAGGAGATTAAGGAACTTGAGGCATACGGTATAGCAAAGATATTCTCACCTCAAGACGGTGTTGAGATGGGGCTTGAGGGTATGGTTGATTATATGATGGAAAAAAGCGACTTTTTGCCCTACAAAGCCGATGAGTTGGAAAACTACTTGGAAAATATTGAAAAATTTTTGCCAAAAGCCGTTAGCGCCGTTGAGGATTTGATGGCTTCGGCGAAATGGGGTGATAAATATCAAGCTCTCCTTGATGACTATTTTGTTAAATCCGATAAAAAGGATGTTAAGGTTTTGGGATTTACCGGTCCGGGAGGTGCCGGAAAATCGACGCTTGTTGATGAGATTTTGCTGCGTTTTGTTGATAATGTTAAAGGTAAAAGGGTGGGTATAATCGGCGTTGACCCTACAAGAAAAAGCGGCGGAGCTCTTTTAGCCGACAGAATTAGAATAAATACGCTTCCCAATGAATCTTTGTATATGAGGTCTATTGCAACGCGCTCTGCCAATACATCCGTTTCAAAATCATTAGACAATATCATTAAGCTGTTTAAAATTGCCGGTTTTGACTCGATTATTGTTGAGACGGCGGGTTCAGGTCAAAACGACATAGAGATTGTGAATGTTTCGGATATAAACATATACGTCACAACGCCGGAATACGGAGCGGCTCTACAGCTTGAAAAAATTAATATGCTTGAATATGCGGATATGGTTGTACTGAACAAATTCGACAAGGAAAATGCCGAAGACGCCCTGTATGAGATACGTAAACAGTATGTCAGAAACTTCAAGCTGTTCGATAAACCGCTTGAAGAGATGCCGGTTTACGGTACGATAGCGTCAAGGTTTAACGACGATGCGACCACATACTTCTTTTTTGAATTGATGAAAAAGGTAGGTTTTATTAAGGAGGTGCCGTCAAATTTTTCCGTATCGGCAAAATCGTCTAATGTTTCCTTGATTCCCGTTACAAGAAGCAGGTATTTAAGCGAAATATCAAACACTGTCAGGGATTATCACAAATATGTCAAGGCTCAGTCGGAATTGGCAACAAAGCTGTTTGCACTGGAAAAATCTAAAAAGCATATTGAAGATGTTAAAGACGAATATGACGATAAAGCCGTTAAAAACTCCGTTGATGTTTTGGATAAGGAAGCAGATAAAATAAAAGAGTCTATGGATGCAAACGTTAGAAAACTTATCGATGAGTGGCCGAAGCTGAAAGAGGAGTATAAAAAGGATGAACTAATTGCAAAAATCAGGGATAGGCAGATAACCTATAAACTCAGAACAACAACGCTTTCGGGTAATTCCATACCCAAGGTTTCGCTTCCTCAATCAGAGGATTACGGTGAGATTGTGAAGTACAGACTAAAGGAGAACATCCCCGGAGAGTTTCCATACACGGGAGGACTTTTTCCGCTAAAAAGACAGGATGAGCAGCCCACAAGGATGTTCGCAGGCGAGGGTACGCCCGAAAGGACAAATAAACGTTTTCACTATGTATCTCAAGGACAGCCCTTCAGCAGACTCTCCACCGCTTTCGATTCGATAACGCTGTATGGAGAAGACCCGGACAAAAGACCGGATATTTACGGTAAGATTGGAAATGCCGGTGTATCTGTTCCGACAATTGACGATGCCAAAAAACTCTACAGCGGATTCGATTTGTGCGATAAAAATACATCTGTGTCTATGACAATCAACGGTCCTGCACCTATGATGCTTGCTATGTTTTTGAATGCCGCAATAGACCAGCAGGTTGAAAAGTATTTAAGGGACAATAACCAGTTCGGCAGGGCTATGGATAAGATAAACGAGCACTACAAAAAACTTAATCTTCCTCGTCCGACATATAACACAAAGTTCGGCGTTAGCGATGCAGCGGTTGAAAACCACCTCGGTCTCGGGCTTCTCGGTGTTAGCGGTGATTTTGTTGTTGATAAGGAGATATATGACGAAATTAAGAAAAAAACCTTAAACGTTGTAAGAGGCACGGTTCAAGCTGATATTTTAAAGGAAGACCAGGCTCAAAACACATGTCTGTTTTCCACCGACTTTTCTTTGAAGCTTATGGGAGATATTCAGCAGTATTTTATAGATTACAACGTCAGAAATTACTACTCCGTTTCCATTTCAGGCTACCACATAGCTGAAGCCGGTGCAAACCCCATAACACAGCTTGCTTTAACACTTGCAAACGGATTTACATACGTGGAGTACTACCTGTCAAGGGGAATGAATGTTGATGACTTTGCAAGAAACCTGTCGTTTTTCTTCTCGAACGGAATGGATATTGAGTATGCGGTCATAGGCAGGGTTGCAAGAAGAATTTGGGCTGTAGCTATGAAAAACCTGTACAAAGCATCTCCAAGGAGTCAAAAGTTAAAATACCATATTCAAACCTCAGGCCGTTCTCTGCACGCAATGGAGATAGAGTTTAACGACATAAGAACAACACTCCAGGCTTTGATGGCAATATACGATAACTGTAATTCGCTCCACACAAACGCATACGACGAGGCTATAACCACTCCCACAGAGGAGTCTGTAAGAAGAGCTTTGGCGATTCAGATGATTATAAACAACGAATTCGGAATGGCAAAAAACGAAAATCCGCTTCAAGGCGCATATATAACAGAAGAGCTGACAGACCTTGTTGAAGAGGAGGTACTTAAGGAGTTTGACAGAATATCAAAAAGAGGCGGAGTTTTGGGTGCAATGGAGTCAAGGTATCAGAGGAATAAGATACAAGAGGAATCTTTGTATTATGAAAGGTTGAAAAACTCCGGTAAATTGCCTATAATAGGCGTTAACACCTTTTTGCCGAAACATATTGAGGAATCAAAACCCATAGAGTTAAGCAGGTCAACAGAGGATGAAAAGAAACAGCAGGTTGAAAACCTCAAACTATTTTACGAAAGAAACAAGGCTTTTAGTAAGGAGTATTTAAACAGATTAAGAAGAGCTGCCATAAACAATGAAAATATATTCAGCGAATTGATGGAGGTTGTTAAGTACTGTTCTTTGGGTCAGATAACCCATACGTTATTTGAGGTTGGGGGAAAATACAGAAGAAATATGTAGAATCGGTCAAATCAGCAATTAATTTTTTTAAAGGGGGTGTTTTATGGGTAGTGACGTAGGTAAATTTTTGGAAGCAAGGGATTTTCTGCTTAATGTAAAAAGCTATAAGGAAGCATATGAAAACTTCAAGTGGCCTGATATTAAAGAATTCAACTGGGCTTTGGACTATTTCGATAAAATGGCAAAGGATAATAACGATTTGGCTTTAATTTGGGTTAATGAAAACTACGACGAAAAGAAGCTAACCTTCGATGAGATGAGAAAAAAATCCAATAAGGTTGCAAACTTCCTTAAGGATATAGGATTAAAAAAGGGTGACAGGGCTTTTATTATTGTGGAAGCGATTCCTGAAGCACACGAGCTAACGCTTGGTTTGATGAAGACCAGAGGTGTTTATATACCCGGTGCAACCATACTTCCGGCAAAAGATATAGCAGATAGGATTGAAAGAGGAAATATAAAGTTCGTAATAGTTCAAGACGAGTATGTTGAGAAGGTAATGAAGGTGGATAAAGCTATCTTGGATAAGGTTAAGCTTATAAATATAGGCGAACAGGAAAGGGAAGGGTGGATAAACTACGCAAAGAGTATTGAAAAATATTCGGATGAATTTACGCCGGATGAACCTACATATGCAGCTGACGAATGTTACCTGTTTTTCACATCGGGGACGACGGCAAAGCCGAAATTGGTTATGCATACGCATATATACCCCGTTGGGCATTTAACCACTATGTATTGGGTAAACACAAGAAAGGGCGATGTGCACTACAATATTAGCTCGCCGGGGTGGGCAAAGTATGCCTGGAGCAGTATATTTACACCATGGAATGCAGGCGCTACGATTTTTATCCTTCAGTACAGCAAGTTTGATGCGGAACTGGTTTTGAGAATGCTTGAGAAGTACAAAATAAGTACTTTGTGTGCTCCTTTGAGTGTTCTTAAACTGCTTACCCTTGAGGATTTAAGCAAGTTCCAATTTAATTTGAGGCAGGTTGTCAGTGCCGGTGAGCCTTTGATACCTGAAGTTGTTGAAAAGGTTGAGGAGGCTTTGGGTGTTGAAATCAGAGAGGGTTACGGTCAAACGGAAAGTACCTGTATGATAGCTAATTTCCCAAATGAACCAAGGAAGGAGCTCTCTTTCGGTAAATGCGCACCGGGCTACCATATAGAGATTCTTGACGAATCGTTTAATAAGGTTAAACCGGGTGATGACGGACAAATCTGTGTTAAGGTTAAACCCGACAAACCCCTCGGATTGCTGTATAAGTACGACGATAAAGAGGTTAACGATAAGGTATTCCAGGGTGATTGGTATCTGACGGGTGATGCCGCTTACTACGACGAAGACGGTTACTTTTTCTTTGTCGGAAGAACCGACGATGTATTTAAGAGCCTGGATTACAGAATATCACCGTTTGAGGTGGAAAGTGAAATATCCGTTCATCAGGCGGTTTTGGAGGTTGCCGTTGTTCCAACAATAGATGAGAGGGAGAGGGTTGTCCCAAAGGCATTTATAGTTTTGAAACCCGATTATAAACCCGGAAGAGAAATAGCTTTGGATATATTTAAATTTATAAGAAGTAATATGGCACCTTACAAACGC
The DNA here is from genome assembly GCA_027035575.1 of Desulfurellales bacterium. Classification (GTDB taxonomy): domain Bacteria; phylum Campylobacterota_A; class Desulfurellia; order Desulfurellales; family Hippeaceae; genus S144-51. The sequence goes on from JALVUQ010000083.1 coordinate 9,691, forward strand.
CCGAGGTCTATAGAATTTTTACAGGAATTCCCGAAAACAATCAGCTCAAAGGTTATGCGCAAGGATTTAAGAGCTTATGAGCAAGAGCTTTTGAAAGAGGGTGAAAGAAGAACATTTGAATTTAGAGAGACCGATTTCAAAAAAGAGCTCGATTTGGGAAAGAGGATATAAATCAACATAAGCGGGCGGAGAGTTTCTTTATCCGCCCGCCTTAAATAATCTAAATCAACTCTCTTTTAAAGCCAAAGAGCCTGCTATGTCGCCTGAAGCTATGGAGGGAGCTATTCCTCCTGCAAGTGTACCGGCTCCGCAAAGATAAAACCCATCTATATTTGTCTTTATCGGAAATCTTCCGGGTCCCATCTGACTTGGTGTTTGGTTTGGACCGTAATCTCCGCCAAAGGGAGCGTTTACCCAATAATAATTACTCAATGGAGTTGCAAAATCTTTGAAGACTATGTGTTTTCTAAGGTTCGGTATGTATCTTTCAACCTTTGTTAATAGTCTGTCTCCCAAGGATAGTTTTAGCTTGAGGTAGTCATCCCCTCGTTGTCTGGAAGGTTTGTTTGCCCATTTTTCAAAAGGCTCAAAAGGTGCCATAGATATTACCTCTATCGTGTGGAAATTTTTAGGTGCGCAGGTGCAGCTTCTGTCTTTCAAAGTGGGTACGGTTAAAAAGAAATTTTTAAACTCATCCCACTTATCAAATGCCTCGTTTAAGTCAACCGTATCTGTGTGTATGAGATTGAAGTCTCCAAGTCCCAACTGTTCAAGGTCTAAATCCGTTACTAAAAAAGCATAGAAAGAGCCGATAGAGGGCTGCAATTTTAGTGCCCTTTTTTTCAAAGACTCTACATTTATTTTCTCATCCAACAGTTGTGTGAAGGTTAGCTTTGGGTCAACGTCGGATATGACCTTTTTTGAGAGAAATTCCCCTTTATTGGTTAAAACCTTAAACAATCCGTTGTTTTTGTATATTTTAGTTACCCTGTGTGATGTTTTGATTATGCCGCCGTTTTCTTTTATAGCGTCAACAAACGCATCCCTTAAAGCTTTGCTACCGCCCTTTGGGTAGTATCCGCCTTCAAGATAGTGAAGAAGAATGAGGGCTGTGAAAGCGGAGGCTCTATCTGGCGGAAGTCCGGCTTCACCCGACATTATGGAAAATATATATTTCAGTTCTTGATTGTTTGTGATTTCATCTATCAACTGACCGTAGGATTTTTTCATTAATTTCATAAAAAACGGCATATATTTCGTAAATTCGGGATGTTTCGGACCTTTTGAGCCTATTGCAGCTGCTTTTTGTATATCTTTTAACAACTCTATAAGGGATTCAACAGCCTTTTTTTCATTGGGAAACATTGTAAGTATGCGTTTTTTGAAATTTTCCATACCCTTTGGCAGGCAAAAAACCTTATCGTTAAAGTAATATTTGCCTATGCAGTCCGGGTTTATCTCAACAAAAGCAACCCTTTCCCAAATACATAGTTTCTCCAAGCGTTTTCTGAAGCTTCCGTTTTTACCCAATTCTCCCAAGTAGTGAAGCCCCGTATCGAAACTGTAATCTTTAACAGTGTAGGGATTGATATAGCCCCCGACAAAAGGCATAGCCTCAAGCAGTAGTGTTTTTGCTTTTGCTTTGGAGGCTGCTGCTGCTGCCGCCAATCCTCCGGCTCCGCTACCGACAACTATTACATCGAATATATTATCTTTCATTTTAACTCCTTCGATTGCTTTTAAACTTTAAACAAAGACCGACAAAGAAAGTATATTTTATTCAATGCTATAGTTCAAAGAAATAATGACTTTAGACGGATTTTTATGAAAATGCCTGCTTTTGTGCAGGCTTTTTTTATCTGTATTAGTGCTACATTCCTTTGTGTTGTTCGACTATTTTATTGTTATCATCAACTATAACAACGCTCGGTGCATAGTTTGTCAGCTCTTTTTCATCCGTCATACCAAACGCCGCAATAATAATTTTATCGCCAACAGAAACTTTTCTTGCCGCTGCACCGTTTAGACAAATAACTCCGCTTCCTCTCTTTCCTTTAATCGTGTAGGTTTGAAATCGCTCGCCGTTATCTATGTTCCAGATATGGACATACTCATACTCCCTGATATTGGCGGCATCCATCAAATCTTCATCTATGGTTATGCTGCCGACATAGTTCAAATCAGCCTCTGTAACGGTTGCTCTGTGAATTTTTCCGATTAAAACCTCTCTCAACATATATCTACAACCTCCAAACGTTTATTTTCAAATCCATAAATTGTCTATTAAGCGTGTTTTTCCGACAAAAACGGCTAAAGATATAAGCGTATTGCCCTTCTCTATCTTTTCTAACTCTTTTAATTCCGATAGGCTGTTTATGCTTATGTAGTCAATTTTCGGAATTTCATATTTGTTAATTGTTTTGTACATCTCCCGTTTTATTGTTTCGGCATCGTCTGTTCCGTTATCTATCATCTCTTTTGCCCTTTGCAGCGCTTGATACAAGCAAACGGCTTCCTCTCTCTCCTTTTTGTTTAGGTATTTATTTCTTGAACTCATAGCAAGCCCGTCTTCTTCCCTCACGATAGGCAAACCTACAATTTCAACATCAAAGTTTAAATCCTCAACCATTTTCTTAATAACAATCAGTTGCTGAGCATCTTTTTTGCCAAAATATGCCCTGTGAGGTTTTGTTATGTTGAACAGCTTGCTGACAACGGTTGTGACACCCCTAAAATGGGTCGGTCTTGAAGCACCCTCAAGCACCTGTGTCAAACTTTCAACGCTTACATAGGTTTGAAAGCCGTTTGGATACATATTCTCCACGGTAGGATAAAACAAAAAATCAACACCCTCTTTTTTTAAAAGTTCCTCGTCCCTTTCAATATCCCTCGGATATTTGTCCAAATCCTCATTTGGGGCAAACTGTGTCGGGTTGACAAATATGCTGACAAATGTAACGTCATTGTTCTTTTTTGCCTCTTTTACCAACGACAGGTGTCCTTTATGCAGATATCCCATAGTCGGAACAAAACCTATTGTTTTGCCCCATTCTCTATATTTATTTGCTATTTCCTGCATTTCATAGGGTTCATACACTATTCTCACAGCAAACCTCTATTCATAGGAGTGTTCGTCCGTTGGGAAACTCCCTTCTTTTACCTCTTTTGTGTATGTTTTAACCGCCTCAACAGCCTCTTTTTTGAGATGGGCGTATCTCTTAACGAATTTAGGTTTAAAATCGTCAAACAAACCGAGCATATCGTGGAATACAAGAACCTGACCGTCGGTGTGAACACCTGCTCCAATTCCTATGGTAGGAACGGAAACGCTTTGAGTGACCTTTTTTGCAAGATTTTTGGGAACAGACTCCAAAACTATGGAAAAAACGCCTGCCTCCTGGATATATTTGGCATCTTCTATGATTTTTTTTGCCTCTTTTTCATTTTTGCCTCTTGCTTTGTATGAGCCGAAGATGTTTATCGATTGAGGTGTTAGTCCCAAATGTCCCATAACCGGAATTCCGGCAGATACGATTGCATTGATGGTTACGGCAAATTCTCTGCCTCCTTCGAGTTTCACGGCATCGCATCCTGTTTCCTTCATTATTTTACCGGCGTTTTTCACAGCTTCCACATAGTCGGCTTGATAGCTCATAAATGGCATATCCACAACTATAAGCGCATTTTTTGTTCCCTGCTTTACCATCTTTGCGTGGTATATCATTTCATCCACCGTTACCGGTATAGTTGAGGTTTTTCCCTGCATAACCATACCTAAAGAATCGCCGACAAGAATAATGTCAATGCCGGCTTCATCGGCTATTCTTGCGGATGTGTAGTCGTATGCCGTCAGCATGGAAATTTTCTCTTTGTCCTTCATAGCAACGATTTGAGGAACATTCATAATACACACTCCTTAAATAAAAAGCCTATACACCGTTTTTTTCGGCGTATAGGCTAATAGTTTTTTCGTATTGTTGCTCAAAGCCTCATAAAGAGGTCTTTTGCATATCTTCAAATTCACCTCGTTAATCGACGGGTTTTAACTTTTCACTGAATCCGTCGATAAAGCTGTTAATCTCTTTCCCGTTTAACCTGATAGTTTTGTCTATCTCGGCTAACGGCACGATACTGAATACCCTTTGTGTAATATATTTGTGAGGAATTGTCAACTTTTTTGTATAAATTTTCAATCTTTTGTAAATTAATATATCTATATCTACAGTTCTTGGACCCCACTTAAATTTTTTTACTCTTTTCATCTTTCTTTCCGCAGCTTTGCAGAGTCGGAGCAACTCATTTGGCTTTAGTGTTGTTTCTATTTTTACAACGGCATTGTAAAAGGGCTTCTGCCTTCTATATCCCCAGGCTTCGCTCTCATATATCAAGGAGCGTTTTATAACCCTTACTTTATCGCTTCTATCGAGCAGTAAAACGGCTTTTATAATGTTTCTTTTTCTGTTTGCAAGATTGGTTCCAATCGACAGATATACGTTTTTGCTGACGACCTTTGAGATTTTGCTTTTTGATGCGTATGTTTCCTTTTCATTCATATCTGTGCGCCGATTTTTTCACTAAAAACCTTATTAAATCGCGTTGCTGAGAAACAAACAGTCCGCCTATGATTAGTAAACCTGCCAAAAAAAGTGTGTGCGTTATTTTTTCTTTCAATATAACAACGGCGGCAAGGGCGTTCAAAAGAGGTGTAAGGTAGATGTATGTGCTTGTTGCCACAGAACCTATATTGTCAACAGCCACTTTCCACAGCACAAAACAGATGCCGGATGCAAATATCGCAAGAAAAATAAGGTTTAAAAAAACAACCGGCTTTTGAAGAGAGCTGAAGTTTATAGGATTTTTGGTTAGAAGCGTATATATCAGCATAAAAATGAGACCGTAGAAAAAGCTCTTCCTTGTCACATACAAATAGTGATATTTCGCAGGAATCAGCTTTAGGAGAACAGAGTATGCACCGAAGCTCAAAGCTCCCAAGAAAGCCAACAAGTCACCTATATTGATGGTTCCTACTTTATTAAAAACCAAAAGTGCAACACCTGCTGCTGCCATAAAAAAACCTACAAGCAGATTTATGCCAAAACGCTCGTTCTTTAAGAAAAAGTGAGCCAAAATAGCTGTTAGAAGAGGTGATGTTGTTACAAGCAGACCTACATTTGCAGCTTGAGTATAAACCAAAGACTCGTTTTCAAAGATGTAATATAAGAAAATACCGCTAAACCCAAGCCCTATAAATTTTATTTCATCAATTAAATTTGGACTGTACCTTTTGGGGTAAAGAAGGTAAAGCAGTATAAAAGCAACGCTGAAACGAAATATTAAAATTTCAACAGGCGTTAGATAGGAAAGCAGTATTTTCGTTTGAACAAACGTTGTGCTCCAGATTAATATGGCGCTCAACGCCTCTATATGTCCCAATAGTAAATCTTTTTTCATTCCACCTCCGACAAACGAGCAATAATTATAGAGTTTGAATATGTATATTGCAATAGTTAAACACCTATGCAATACTATATGGCAATTTTTTTGGAGGGAAAATCTTGGGCAGGGCATTTTTCGACAACTTTCTCGGTAATACGGCAAGCTGGTATAAATTTTTGATAATTGCATTTCTTGTTGTGAATCCTTTTGTATTTTTAGTTTTCGGCGGTTTTGCAGCGGGATGGCTTTTGATAGTCGAGTTTATTTTTACGCTTGCTATGGCTTTGAAGTGCTATCCGCTGGCACCGGGCGGGTTGATAGCTTTAGAGGCTGTCGTTATGGGAATGACAAGCGTCGAATCGGTTTATGATGAGTTATTGAAAAACTTCCCTGTTTTGCTGTTGCTGATGTTTATGGTTGCCGGTATCTACTTTATGCGTGACGGACTGCTGTTTTTATTTTCTAGGGTTCTAACAAAGATAAAATCAAAAACAGGCATATCGTTGATTTTTCTACTTCTCGGAGCTTTTTTATCGGCTTTCTTGGACGCTTTGACCGTTACGGCTGTTATTATTGCCGTTGCATACGGCTTTTACGGCATTTACCATAAGGTAGCCTCGGGAAAGCACTTTAAAGATTCATCGAATCTAAAAAACGACGATGATATAAAAGAACATCACAGAGAGGATTTGGAGGAATTCAGAGGTTTTTTAAGAAATCTTATGATGCACGGAGCCGTGGGAACAGCTCTGGGCGGTGCTACAACACTTGTCGGAGAGCCTCAAAATTTACTTATAGGAAATATGGTAGGTTGGAATTTTAAAGAGTTCTTTGTCAACTGTGCCCCGGTTTCCATAGCGGTTTTGTTTGCGGGTATCGTGACCTGTTATGTTTTGGAAAAACTCAAAATTTTCGGATACGGTTTTAAGATGCCTGAGAATGTGAGAGATATACTTACAGACTATGTTAAAGATGAAGAAAAAAAATCGGATACAGGGATAAAATTAAAATTGGCATCTCAGGCTCTTGTGGGCTTGGTGTTAATTGTATCTTTGGCATTTCATTTTGCAGAGGTCGGTTTGATTGGTTTGACCGTGATAGTATTGCTGACCTCTCTTAACGGCATTACGGAAGAACACAGGATTGGGCGTGCATTTGAAGAGGCTTTGCCGTTTACCGCACTTCTTGCCGTGTTCTTTGCCGTAGTTGCAGTAATACAAACAAATCACCTTTTCAAACCCATAATTGACTATGTTTTGATGCTTGAGGGTAAAAAACAGCTTACGGCATACTATCTTGCAAACGGAGTTCTTTCTGCCATAAGCGATAACGTATTTGTAGCCACGGTTTATATGGAAGAAACGGTTAACCATTTTAAAGACATTTTACCACTCCTTGGCTCAAATCTTCATAGTGCCACGCCGGCTCAACTTCTTCAGATTCACCATCTCTGGAAATTGGCTGTTTCCATAAATATGGGCACAAATATACCCTCTGTCTCAACACCGAACGGTCAGGCTGCTTTTTTGTTTTTGCTCACATCATCATTGGCTCCTTTAATCAGGCTTTCTTATCTGAAAATGGTTAAATTGGCATTTCCCTATGCCGTTGTGATGAGCCTGACAGGTTTGATATCTATTATCCTCTTTCTTTAAAAATCCTTTTTTATTGCGCTTTATTGTTTTCGGGCGCATAGGCTTTGTTGCAAAAATAACGTATATTCTACTTAATGGAAACAGCTTGGTTTAGCTATTAGGTGTCAAAGGATAAAAAAATAATTATAAAATATTTTTTATTTGACAAATCTTATAATTTGAGTATAATAAAAAATATGTATTAGTCATCAAAGTAAAAAGATTAAAATTTTGGAACGGCAGGTAGAATTTAAGAAGATGAAAAATTTGATTGAGTTGTATAATACGATTAAGCCCGAAATTGAAAACAGAATAAAAGATTTCGATGAAATAAGAGAAAACGCGGACAACAGAACATTTTTAAAAGAGCTTGTGTTTTGTCTTATGACGCCGCAATCCAAAGCCAAAACCTGTGCCAAAGTTGCTGATATGCTGTTTGAAAATGATATTGTATTTAAAGTTTCCGAAACCGAGCTGTCGGACATAATCAGAAACGTTAGGTTTAGAAATAACAAGGCTAAATATATAAAGGAGGCTGTTAAAAAATTAGAAAGTGTTGATTTGAAGGCTAAATTGAACTCCTTTGAAGATGCTAAAAAGGCAAGAAAGTGGCTGATAGACAATATAAAGGGTTTCGGATACAAAGAGGCAAGCCATTTCTTGAGGAATGTCGGTTTTGGTTATGAGTTATCCATATTGGATAGACATATTTTGAAAAACTTAGCTGCATACGGTGTGATAGATGAGCTGCCGAAATCCATGAGTTCAAAACGGTATGAATTCATAGAATCCAGAATGGGGGATTTTGCGAGTTCTATCGGCATACCTATGCACCATCTTGATTTGCTGCTTTGGTATAAACAGACAAAGGAAGTGTTTAAATGAACAGAAACCAGAAAATAGCAAGAGACACTCTGTTTAGCAAGGGAATCAATCCGTCTTACTACAGGATTGTAATTTTGGAAAATATTTTAAAAAACCCTCGTAAATGCTTGAAAGCCAATGAGCTTTATTCGTCCATCCACAGAAACGCACCTACGATATCAAAAGCGACTTTGTACAATAACCTTTTGCTTTTTGAGGAGAATGCTATCGTGGACAAGATTTCTTTCGGTCAGGACGATGTAAGATATTGTTTGAACGATGGAAAATTTTATATATACTTTAGGTGTAAGCAGTGCCAAAAGATGTATAGGCTGGAGAGCAGTTGGTTTAGTGCCGATGGTGGTATGATAGACGGGCATAAAATAGAAAGAATGCACATAATGGCATACGGAGTTTGCAAAAAATGTTTACAATCTGAATTAGGAGGTAGATATGAAAAAGTACAGATGTGAAATTTGCGGGTATATTTACGACCCTGAGGTAGGCGACCCGGATAACGATGTTGCAGCAGGTACCGCATTTGAGGATGTACCTGAGGATTGGACATGCCCTATATGCGGGGCTGGAAAAGATGCTTTTGAAGAGTATGAAGAGTAATATTTTAAAGGAGGTTTGTTATGGCTGAGAGAATGGAAGTTTACAAATGTGAGGTTTGCGGAAATATTGTAGAGGTTTTGCACGGGAGTTTCGGAGAACTTGTATGCTGCGGTAAACCTATGGTTAAATTTGAAGAAAAAACAGCAGACACTTCGACGGAAAAGCACGTTCCTTTCATTAAAAGAGAGGGCGATAAATATATTGTAAAGGTCGGTGAAAATACTGCCCACCCTATGGAAGACAAACACTATATAGAGTGGATAGAGCTTGTTGTTGACGGTGCCGTTTACAGGAAGTTTTTGAATCCCGGCGATGCCCCCGAGGCGGTATTTGAGGTTGCCGAAGGTAAAGAGGTTTCGGCAAGAGAGTACTGCAATATCCACGGATTGTGGAAAGGATAGTAAAAAATGGCTGTACAAAAGCTTAAAAACAATGTTTATTACGTTGGCTCGGTTCATTGGGATAGAGATATATTTGACGAGCTTGTTGATCTGCCGAAGGGTACAAGTTATAACTCGTATTTAATTAAGGGCAGCAAAAAAACGGCTCTTTTAGATACTGTTGACCCCCAAAAGACCTATGAACTTATGAGAAATCTGGATATTCTGGGCATAACCCATATTGATTACGTAGTGGCTCACCATGCCGAGCAGGACCACTCAGGCTCGATACCCGATATACTTGAAAGATACCCCGAAGCCAAAGTGGTAACCAACGCTAAGTGTAAGAATTTTTTGATTGACCTTCTGCACATTGATGATGACAAATTTATGGTCATCAAGGAGTACGAAGAACTCGATTTGGGAGATAAGCATTTGCAGTTCATCTTTACTCCGTGGGTTCACTGGCCAGAGACTATGATTAGCTATTTGAAAGAGGACAAGATGCTGTTCACCTGTGATTTCTTCGGGTCTCACATAGCAACGAGCAGAATCTTCGGACCGAAAGACGAAATGCTTATATATGAGGGTGCAAAACACTACTATTCGGAGATAATGATGCCCTTTAGAACCCACATAAAAAAACACATTGCAAAGATAGAGGCTCTCGATTTCGATATGATTTGCCCAAGCCACGGATGTGTGTATAAAAACCCGAAGTTTATTGTTGATGCCTATAAGGATTGGGTGTCAGACAGGCTTGACAACGAGGTGTTGATACCCTACATCTCTATGCACGGAAGCACCAAAAAGATGGTGGAATACCTCGGGGATGCTTTAGTTGAAAAGGGTATTGATGTTAAACTTTTCAATGTTCTTAAAGTTCCTTTGGGCGAGGTTGCAATGGCGCTTGTTAACGATGCAACCGTTGTGTTCGGAACGCCGTTTGTGCTTGCAGGTGCCCATCCGACAATAGCATCGTTGGCTTATCTTGCAAATGCTCTAAGACCTAAGTTAAAGTTTGCCTCTATAATATCATCCTACGGATGGGGCGGAAAAGCCGTTGACCATCTATTGGGATTAATCGGCAATTTAAAGGTTGAGATTATAGAACCTGTTCTTGTTAAGGGCGACCCTCAAGAAGCTGACTACAAGGCTTTGGACGAATTGGCGCAGAAAATTTATGAAAAACACAAAAGCATAGGCATAGTTTAAGGATAATTTTATGGACGTGAAAGAGAGTAAGGTTTTGGAAGTTTTAAAGGATGCCAAAAAGCCTTTAAAAACTGCCGATGTTGCCAATGGTGCGGGTTTGGATACCAAAGACGTATCAAAAATAATCTCAAAACTAAAAAAAGAAGGGCTTGTAACGTCACCGAAAAGATGCTATTACACAGCCTCGTAAACACCTTAGGCGGTCTCATAAAGACCGCCTTTTCACCTTAAAATGAGAAAATCCGAAAGAATTAAGAAAGATGCAAAAATATTAAGGCAGTTTATATCCGTATATTGCAGGGAAAATCACTTAAAAAAAGGAGTTGAAGAGTATAAAGACGGATACTGTAAAGAGTGCTACGATTTACTTCAATACTCACTAAAAAGAAACGAAAATTGTCCTTTAGACCCAAAACCCCAATGCAAACACTGTAAAGTACACTGCTATGCGCCGAAAAAGCGCGCTAAAATAAAGGAAATTATGAGATTCAGCGGAATTTATATGATTAAGCACGGCAGGCTTGATATGGTGTTTCACTATTTTTTCTGATTTCTATTTAATCACAAGTTCAACCGGCATACCGAACTTTAAATATTTGAAGTATTTTTTATCGACAATTATCTTAACAGGGACAACGGGATTGGTCTTATTGCAGACGTTAAATACTTCCACACCGCCGATTTTTATCACCTTGCCTTTTAGTGTGTGTTTGCCTATTTTTATGTCTATGTTCATATTTTGGTTGAAATAGCGTATGTATTTAGCGTTGATATATGCTTTTATGTAGAGCGTTGCCGGGTCGTAAACATACATTATGACATCGGAAGGAGAAACACTGTCACCTGCGTGAAGAACATCTTTGGCAACGATACCGTTAACCGGGCTGACTATACGCGTATATGACAACATCAATTTTGCAGATTTCACATCAGCCTCGAAAATTTCAGCCTCTTTTTCTATATCCATATATTTGGCGTCGTCTTTGCCGAATTGAGATTTCATCTGATTTAGTCTGAATTTTAGTGCGTCAAGTCGAGCCTGGCTTTTTGCCAAATCTGCCCGATAGAGCGTATCGTCTATTAAAACTATCAGCTGCCCTTTTTTTATCGAATCTCCGCCTTTTACATATATCTTTTTTATTATGCCCGACACGTATGATGGTGATATGGCTACCACTCTTGCGGAAACAAAGGCGTTGTCAAAGGTTTTATACAACAGTTTATCATATATATCGGAATATATGAGAGGTACCGATACGATTACAACAATGGATATAACGGCGTATATTATTTGAAGCGTTTCTTTTTTTAGCTTCATATATGAAATTTTAATTGTTTTTTACTCCAAATGCAATCTTTTGTAGAAAAAATAGGAAAAAGATGTGTAAATAGTTGAAGATATCAGAAGGCGTAAGATATAGTTTATTGTTATGCTTTTAATTATAGCAGAGAATGCAATTAAAATGACCAGAAGATAGAGCGTATCAAGGTTAAAAAACATACGCACTCTAAGGCTGCCTATTTTTTTATTTATCAATATTACAAGTGCAGCCATATTCGCCAAACCCGATATGCTCATTGCCAAAGCCAGCCCCATAAAGCCTAAAGTTAAACCCAAAATAACGGAAAATACTATGGAAAAAACGGCACCTACGACCGAAGCCTTGAGAGGAGTTTTGGCATCTTTTATGGCATAAAAGAGATTGGAGAGTATTTTTGTATGTGAAAAAAAGAAAAAACCTATTATCATAAGAGAAAGGGCTGCATATGTATTATCCAAAGACAGATTGTTAAAACGTCCGTGTTCAAACAATATTTTGATTACGCTTTTTCCGAAAAAAAGAAAAAAAAGTGTTGCCGGTACGGATAGAAGGCTGACTAGTTTAATTAAATTTTCGGATTTATTTATTATGTTTTCTTTTTTTATTTTAGATAAATCGACTATGGAGCTTTGGGTTAAAGCAATAGTAAAAACCGCAAAGGGAAGCTGAAACAACCTGTTTGCATAGAACAGATATGAGAAGCTTCCGTGAGGCATAAAGCTTGCAATAAAAGCATCTATCATAGATGAAATTTGGAATACGCCGCCTGCAAGAGCAGTTTGGGACATCAATTTTAGCATCTCCTTTGTGCTTTCTTGTATCTTGAAGCTGAAGTCAAACGGTATATTCAACCTGAAAAAGTCAAAAAACGATATTAATAGCTGTAAAATACCCCCGATTATTACACCTATACAGAGGGCATAAACAGGATTGGTAAATTTGGAGTAGAAAAAAACTATACTGACTATAATGCTGATATTCAAAAGTGCCGGAGCAAAAGCAGGTATGGCAAAGTGGTTGTATGTGTTTAGAATACCCATCAACAGCACGCTTAATCCGATAAAAAATATATAAGGAAATGTTATTTTTGTCATTGTGTTCATTACGTCAAAAAGCCCGGAATGCAAAAAACCTGCTGCAAAAACAGCTATCAACTCTTTGGAAAACAAAACTCCAAAAACGGAAATAATTATGAGCAAAACCGCAAAAACCGCTATGATGTTCCAGATAACTTTAGGTTTCTCTTCTTCTTTGGTTTTGGATAGAACCGGCACAACAGCGGAATTTACAGCCCCTTCTCCTAAAAAGCGTCTGAGAGAATTGGGCATACGAAACACAATAAAGAAAATGTCGGTATAGGCACTCGTTCCGAAATATCTCGCTATAAAAAAATCTCTTAAATACCCGAATATTCTGCTTATTATAACAAAAAAGGAGATTGTCTTTGCGTTTTTAAACATCTTTCAAGCTTTCTTAATAAGTATGACAAACTCGCCTTTGATGCTGTCTTTGGATTTAAATTTTTCCAAAACCTCTTTTGCGCACCCCCTTATAAACTCCTCGTAAATCTTTGTCAGTTCCCTTGCAACGACTATTTCTCTGTCTTCACCGAATGCATCGCAAATTGCCTCAAGTGTTTTTATCACTCTGTTTGGCGATTCGTAAATAATAAGAGTGGCATCCGTATCGTAATTTTTTAAAAACTTTCTCTTTTTAAGGGGACCTTTTGGCAAAAATCCGATAAAAAGAAATTTATCCGTAGGAAGTCCGCTGGCAGAAAGAGCGGTTACAGCAGCAGATACGCCGGGAATAGGGACAACCTCAATGTCATTTTTTACAAAGGTTTCGATAAGCCTGTAGCCGGGGTCTTGAATTGTCGGTGTTCCGGCATCACTGATTAGCCCTATATTGCTTCCGGACTCAATAAGTCTGAGTGCATACTCCATCATTCTTTTTTCGTTGTGCTCGTTATATTGAACCAACTTTTTGTTTATATCGTAGTGCTTCAGCAAACGTCTTGAGTGGTTGGGGTTTTCTGCGAGTATAACGTCAACGTCTTTTAAGGTGTTGACAGCTCTTAGCGTTATGTCTTCAAGATTTCCGATGGGGGTTGCTATAACAAACAGCTTGCCTTTCATAGATTTTTGAAAAATTTTCTTATTTCGGGTATATTTTCACAAGGTTTTTCCTCAGGGCATCTTCCTGTCACACAAGCCGGTCCGGCGTTTTCAAAGATTATGGGAGCGTGCTTTTTTGCAAGTTTCAACATCTCAATCGCAGCGTCTCTGATTTCCCATTGAGCTCTGATGCAGCATCGCAGTCTGAAAAAGTGTATCAGCTCTCTTGCATTCATCGTAACGACAATGTTTGACGAAACGCCTGAAGGTATCACAAATCTGGCATCCTCCTTTTTTATGCCCATCTCAATAAGTTTGTTGTAAAGCTCAAGGTTGTTGTCCAAAGCCTCGTTGTAGAGCTTTAAAGCCTCGCTGTTTTTCTCGATTTCAGGAGGAACGACAAAGCTCTTTCTTGTTATTTTTGTATATCTGTGGCTTTGTTGAGAGTAGCTTGCAAGTCTGTGTCTGACCAATTGGTGGGTTGCAACCCTGCTTATTCCTTCAATGGCGAAGGTAAAACCGATATGCTCTATAACCGAGTGGTGTCCCGATTTAATAACCCTTTTCAATAACTTCTTCTTTGATTCTTCGTCTAGACTGATTTCCTCAACGTTTTGGCTGCTGTAGCAGACCTTTGCCGCCAAAGCAGCCATATAGTCGGCATCAAACGTATGCCTGAGCAGTGTCACTTTCATATTTTTCTCTCCATTTCTTAATATTGTCCAGTGCAATTTCAGCCTGCTTTTCTCTTTTTTGTTTTTTGTTTCTTATTTTGCCAACGTTGATAAATCCGAAATTTTCGCTCATCGGTTGAAAATCTTCCTCCTTTGTCGTTATGTAGTTTATCAGCCCTCCAAGCATACTTTCTTTCGGCAAACATTCAAATTTTTTGTTCTTTAAAAAGGCATTTACGCTCAACCCGGCATAGATTCCGCTTGAAGCGGATGCCATATAGCCCTCAACGCCCGTTATCTGCCCGGCAAAAAACAGGTTTTTTTTCTTTTTCAGTTGTAAAAAACAGTTTAACAAAGTCGGTGAGTCTATAAACGTATTTTTATGCAAACTGCCTAATTTTGCAAACTCTGCGTTTTTCAATGCGGGAATCAGAGAGAATACCCTTTTTTGTTCTTTATATGTTAATTTTGTTTGAAAACCGACAAGTCCGAGCAGGCTGCCCTCCTTGTTCTCTTTTCTTAATTGAACGACAGCATAGGGTCTTTTGTTGTTAAACTCCAATCCGACCGGCTTTAGAGGTCCGAAAAGGAGCGTCTGTTTTCCTCTTTGTGCAATCTCCTCAATCGGTAAACACGCTTCAAAATAATTTTTTTCAAACTCCATAAACTCAACCTTTTCGGCGTTTAATAACTCTTCATAAAATTTTTCATACTCAGATTCATTTAAAACACAGTTGAAATAGTCTTTTTCATCGGAATATCTGGATTGCCAAAACCCTTTCGAGAAGTCAACACTTTCGGCATAAACGATTGGCGCGATAGCATCAAAGAAGTAGAGAAATTTTTCACCTATTATGTTTTGCAGATGATTGTTTAGGGAGTTATCACAAAGAGGCCCGCAGGATATAATCCATACATTTTCATCGTCGGTTTTTTCTACCTTTTTTCTTATAACCTTAATATTTTTATGGTTTATGATTTTTTCCGTTACAAGCCTGCTAAACCGGTTTCTATCCACAGCCAAAGCATTGCCGGCAGGCACTTTTGATTTATATGCCGCATCTATGACTATGGAGTCCAAAATCTCCATCTCTTTTTTTAAAACACCGCTTGCAGTTGTTGGTGATATACTTCCAAATGAGTTGCTGCACACAACTTCGGCAAGATTCTCATTTTTGTGAACGCTGCTGAAATTTGTAGGTTTCATTTCGAACAGATTGACCTTGATGCCTCTATTAGCCAATGCCCAGGCAGCTTCAACGCCGGCAAGTCCGCCTCCCACAACATTAACCGACATATCTAACTCGCTTTGAAGTTGTATATAGGTTGTGCGATTTCATTAATTTTAACCGTTTCTTTTAAATATTTGAGTATATAACCGCTGTCTTTGTATGCCATAGGGCTTTCATCGAGTGTTTGAGTGTTTATACAGCTTGAATATACGTTTTTCATCCTTTTTTTGAACTCCTCCAAAGATAATGAATTTTTAGCCTGTCTTCTTGACATCTTTCGCCCGGCACCATGAGGAGCCGAACAGTTCCACTCTTTATTACCCAAACCTTCGCCTATAATCATACCTTTTGACATATCCAAAGGTATCACAACTTTCTCGTTTTTGTGGGCGGAGATAGCTCCTTTTCTAACCACTTTATCATCGAAATTGATGTAGTTGTGCACGCTTTCCATAATATAATCCTCTTTTTGAGATGTAAATAGTCCTATGATGGTTTTAAGAATCGTATATCTGTTGATTTTTGCGTATGTTTGAGCAACCTTCATATCCTCCATATAATCAAACAACTCCGGTTTTTTTAAAAATTCCATACCCGATGGAATATCTAAGGACGGTTTTGTGAGTTTTTTTGCTATTTTTTGGTGATAATTTGCAATATTTAAACCGAACTTTCTTGAGCCCGAATGAACGCTGAAGCATATAGCATTTTTTGTTTTTTCTATTTCAATAAAGTGATTGCCGCTTCCCAAACTCCCCAAAGAAAAAAGCGCATAATTTATATTTTGAGAGGTTCTTTTTGCGGTATTTTTTAAAGATTTTAAAAACAGTGCAAAATCGATATTCAGATATTGCTCGCAAACGTTAGATGCTTCTAAAGATAAGGATTTTCTTATTCTGTTTCCGCTTGGGATGTTTTCTTTGATTATTTTGTCCATATACAAAAAATCTTTTTTGCTCAGTTTCATACCCTTAAAGCAGAAAGTTAAAACGCTGCAGCCTATATCAACACCTATAAGGTTTGGTATGACAATATCCGTTAATTTTGCCGTATATCCGATAACACAGCCGATTCCCGTATGGACATCAGGCATTATCCTTGTATGAGCGCCTTTTGATATGGGGTGATTAACGAGTTTTACAACTTGAGAGTACGCTGTTTCCTCAACATTATCTGCAAAAATTATGGCATTGCCGTATTTTCCTTTAAGTTCAAACATAAAAGTCTTTTTTATACGGGTATGTTATTCTTGCAGTTATCTGCTGTTGTCTGTTTTGTCTTTGAAAATGATTATGCTTTCGTTTTTGTTTACCATCATTAAATCATCGTTTGCCTTGTGTTCGATTACGTGAGGGTCTGCTTTTGCTATCTTTATATCTCTTTTCATTTTGGTTATCTTGTTGTTTAGGCTTGAAATCCGTTTGTCCAACAGGGAGCTTTGTTTGGAAAGCTCCCTGATTTGCATCTGTTTCATATATACACTTTTTGCAACTACCGAAACTATTATCAAAACAAATATGGTAAATATTATGCGAAATATTTTACCACGTCGGGTACTCGCCATAGGGTGCAAGCTCCTCCTCAATCTCTATTAAGCGATTGTACTTGGCTATTCTTTCTCCTCTGCAA
Organism: Desulfurellales bacterium; assembly: GCA_027035575.1. Lineage (GTDB taxonomy): Bacteria > Campylobacterota_A > Desulfurellia > Desulfurellales > Hippeaceae > S144-51. Next base: position 26,812 of record JALVUQ010000083.1, read on the forward strand.
GCAGAGCCGGTTTTAATAAGTCCGGCATTAACGCCGACAGCTAAATCCGCAATAAACGTATCGGTTGTTTCTCCAGACCTGTGCGATATAAACAGGTTGTAGGAGGCATCTTGAGCCAATCTTATTGCATCAAGCGTTTCCGTTAACGTTCCTATCTGATTCGGTTTAATAAGTACTGCATTTGCTATAGCATTTTCAATGCCTTTATAAATCAAATCGGTGTTTGTAACAAATATGTCGTCTCCGACAAGGATTAGTTCGTCACCGATTTTTTCCGTCATTTTTTTCCAGCCTTCCCAATCGTTTTCCGCCAATCCGTCTTCCAACAAAACTATGGGGTACTCTTGTATGAGTTTTTCGTACAAGGCTATCATATCTTCACTTGTAAGCTTGTCTTTTCCAACGTGATAGAAACCGTCTTTATAAAACTCGCTCGAAGCCGGGTCGATGGCAATTGCAATATCGTCCATAGGCTCATAACCGGCTTTTTGTATTGCATCCATAATGAGTGAGAGCGGTTCTTCGTTTGATTCTAGATTAGGAGCAAATCCGCCCTCGTCTCCGACGCCCGTAAACAGACCCTTGTCTTTTAGTATGCCTTTGAGAGTCCAGAATGTTTCGGAAGCCATCTGCATAGCCTCTTTGAATGTTTCGGCTCCGACCGGTGCTATCATAAATTCCTGAAAATCCACATTGTTGTCTGCGTGTTTTCCGCCGTTCATAATATTCAAAAAAGGTATGGGCAAAAGATTTGAATGAATGCCTCCCAAATACCTATAAAGCGGTATGTCAAGTTCGTTTGACGCAGCTCTTGCCGCTGCCAGAGATACTGCTAAAGTGGCATTTGCACCCAACTCGGCTTTGTTATCTGTGGAGTCCATCTCAATCATTGTGTTGTCTATGTCCGTTTGCTCAAAAACATCCATCCCTATAACTTCTTCTGCAATCTTTTCATTGATGTTGTCTATTGCCTTCAAAACGCCTTTTCCCTTAAATCTATCCGTGTCGTTGTCTCTTAATTCAACAGCTTCTTTATCACCTGTGGAAGCACCTGAGGGAACCTCAGCAACTCCTTTTATGTTATCCTCTGTTGTAACCGTGCACTTTATTGTCGGGTTTCCCCTTGAATCCAGAATTTCAAATGCGTAAACATCAACAATTGCGCCCACTAAAACACCTCCTAAATTTTACGGTACGAATACCGACTCAACAAAATCTCTCGCATTAAATACCTTTAAATCTTCAATCTGTTCGCCTATACCGACATAGCGAATGGGAATGCCGAACTCCTCGCTTACGGCAACTATTATCCCGCCCTTAGCCGTTCCGTCCATCTTCGTTAAAACTATTCCGGTCACATTGAGCACTTTGTTAAACTCCCTTGCCTGATTTATTGCATTTTGACCGATTGTAGCATCAAGCACCAACAAAACCTCATTGGGTGCTTTGGCGTAGGCTTTGGAAATTGCATTTTTAACCTTGGCTATTTCCTTCATCAGGTTTTTTTGGGTATGCAGTCTTCCGGCTGTGTCGATAAAAATAACATCCATATTTTTGCTTATGCCGCTTGAAACACCGTCAAATGCAACGGAAGCCGGGTCTGAGTTTTCCTGCTGCTTAACAATGGATGCATTAGCTCTTTTTGCCCATATTTCAAGCTGGTCTATGGCAGCAGCCCTAAATGTATCAGCCGCAACAAGCATAACCCTCTTCATCTTATCCGTATTAATGCTTGCAAGTTTCCCTATTGTTGTCGTTTTACCGGAACCGTTTATACCGACAGCAAGAACAACAAAAGGCTTGCTTTTTATCTCCAAAGGCTTCTCAACCTTTTTCAACACGTCGAGTATAACATCTCTTATTTTTATTTCAACATCTCTTCTTGTTTTTATGCTTCCGTCTTTCATACCGTTTTCTATTGCTTCCATAATCTTTTGAGTTGTCTTTACGCCAAAATCGGACTCAATGAGAAGCTCTTCGACAAAATCGAGATATTCTTCGCTTATGGGTTCGTCTTTTTGTGATTCTTGGTGAATTTTTTGGGTAAATCCCTCTTTTGTTTTAAACAGCTTATCCGAAATATTTTTTAAAAATCCCATACCTAAACCCTCTTTAAAAATTTTTTCATCTTTTCTTCTCTTTTTCCAAACATCCAACTATT
>JALVUQ010000084.1 GCA_027035575.1 Desulfurellales bacterium
AAAAATGAGATATTCACATATTATAAGAGAGGTATTTGAATAGAATGGAAACACTGTTCAAAAAGAGGCAATTACTAAAAAAGAGGGGGTGACACAATTAAGTTGACATTACCAGATTTGAAGACACTTTAAGTTTAACAAATATATTGAAAGATGCTATAATAAAATATTATGACTTATAAAGCCATACACAGTTGCAACTTGTAAGAGTCAACGCTCAAACCGAAATTTGCAAAAGAGTGTGACTTTACCAATGAACAAAAATAAAGCTTATAGCAAATTTAAAAGAAAAAAGAAAGAAATAAAATAAAGCCTGGCAGCATGAGAAAAGACATTCACTTTAAAAAAGATAGAGATTTGTCTTGACAAAAGGCTCAGTTTAAAAAGAAGTATTATCGGCATCTCCTGAAAACGGTGAGTTTCAAAAATCCGGTAATATAGCCGATTTTTATATGAAAAAGGATAATAAAGAATATTATTTTGAAATAAAAACCGTCAAACCAAATATTGATGTTTTTGAAAAGAGTAAAACAAAACTTTTAGAGTGGGTAGCAAGAAAAAGAAAATATATCAACGTATATCTTGCTTTTCCCTATAATCCTTACCATCCAAAACCTTATCATCGCTTCACCGAGGTCGGTATGATGGACCATCCGAATGATTTTTTAATAGGAGAAGAGTACTGGGATTTTATTGGCGGCAAGAATACGTTTTATGAGTTATTGGAAACTTTTGATGAAGTTGGCAAAGAATTTAAAGATAAGCTAACTCAAAAATTCAAACAGATAGCCAAAGAAAAAATAGATTCATATTGATTACATACAAACCATTTAAGGCTAATCTTTATCCCATTTTTATCAAAATAATGCCTATTACTATGAAAATCGTGGCAAGAAATCGCAAAGGACCGTAGGGTTCTTTGAGGATAAAAATGCCCATTAAAACGCCGAAAAGAGAGCTTACTTGCCTGACTCCCGCAACGGCGCTTATGGCTGTTGTCTCCATCGCAAATCTGTAAGACAAAAAAGAAAGCGTTAAAATTACTCCGCCGGCTATGACTTTTAGAAACGATTTTTTATGACAAGTGAGTATATTTTTTCTCAACTCCTTCTGCCTGAAAATGTTTAAACTCATATAGATAAACATAAAAACAACAACCCAGTAGGTATATATGAAGAAATTCTCTTTTCCCACGCCAACCTTGTCTATTATTGCTCCGAATGAATATATAAAACCGGCAAAAGCGGCGTATCTTATGTGCTTTTTTCTGAAGTCTATTTTTTTAAAAGAAAACTGCTTAATTGATGTGTTTAGCTGTATCAAATACGTCCCTATCATCGCCGTAAAAATTCCTATGAATGTCAAAGCAGAGATTCGTTCTCCTATGAAAATATATGCCAAAAAAGGTATGTAAATCGGTGCCGTTATGCTTAGCGGATAGGTTATGGATAAATCCCCCTCGCTCATAGCATAGGCTTTACCCGTATAAATTTGATAAAGCGTAAAAAATACAGCCGAAGCAGCCGCCAAAATCATAATTTTCATATTCGCATATATGAAACCGCTTCTAAAAAAATAAGCTCCAATCGTCATAACCGGTATGGATACGGAAAACATAGACCAAAGATAGATGGTTTTTATACCGCTTTTTTTGTAGAGAAAGTTATAGGATGAGTGCATCAAAGCGGAAAAAAGAACGAGATATAAAGCAAAATAGCTCATATAACTTTACTGCCGCTATTTTTTTATATAGACATTGCCGCAGAATGCCGCAACAATCTCACCGTTTTCGTTAGTTATGTCAATATTGTAAACGGCGAGTCTTCTATTTTTTGAGACCTCTTTTGCCTGCGCAATCAATATTGAGTTTTCTTTAACCGCTTTAATATAGCTTATACTGGCATTTATGCTCAATGCCGTAATGTCGTCGTAGGAGTTTGAAGCAACCGCAAAAGCAAAATCCGCAAGCGTAAAAATCGCACCGCCGTGGGCTATATCAACACCGTTTAAGTGTTTTTTTTCTACTTTCAGCCTTATTTTTGAATATCCGTAACCGAATTCGACAATTTCAAGTCCCACATATTTTGCAAATTTATCTTTATCAAAAAACTCTTTTGTTCGTTTCATTTGATATCCCCTTTAACAAATCTGTTTCTTATCTTCATAACCAGGTAGAAAAACAGAGGAATAAATAAAACGCCGACAAGCGTGGCAAACAGCATTCCGCCCACAACGGTTGTTCCTATGATTCTCCTTGAGTTTGCCCCTGCCCCACTGCTCAATGCAAGAGGCAGAGTTCCTGCTATAAATGCCATTGAGGTCATTATTATAGGTCTGAACCTTATTCTTGCGCCCTCTATTGTGGCATCGATAAGCGAATACCCCTCTCTCAATTTTTGAAGCGCAAACTCAACCATAAGTATTGCATTTTTTGCAGACAGACCTATAAGCGTTATAATCCCGACCTGAAAGTATATGTCACTTTCAAAATGCCTCAAAAACAAAGCCAAGGTAGCACCGAAAATAGCAAAAGGAACGGAAAGCATAATGGAAAACGGAATTGACCAGCTTTCATACAAAGCCGCCAATATAAGGAATATAAACACAACTGCATAAATCAAAGCCTTGTTTCCCGTTTTTGCGAGCTTGTTTTCCTGATACGATGTTCCCGACCAGCTTAACGTATATCCCTTCGGCAAAATGCTCTCTGCAACTTTTTTTATTGCTGTCATAGCATCGCCTGATGAATATCCGAAGCCCGGTCTTCCGATTATCTGAGCTGATGTAAACATATTAAATCTCTGCAAAATATCAGCACCGACAACCCTTTTTACACTAACAAGCGAGCTTAAAGGAACAAGGCTGCCGCTGTGAGAGCGAACAAATACGTATTTGTAATCTTTATAGCTTTCTCTAAAACCCGGCAGAGCTTCAATATTTACGTGATATACTTTCCCGTACATATTAAAATCGTTGACATAGTATGAGCCGAACATCGATTGAAGCGCCCTAAAAACGCTTGAAATATCGACTCCGTAAGCCAAAGCCTTATTTCTGTCAACAACGAGCTTATACTGCGGGACATTTATATTCAATGTTGTTCTCACCATAGTCAGCTCCTTCTGTTTGTTTGCCTTTTTAACGATTTCATCGGTATATTTTGCCAAATTCTTTATGCTTGAACCTGTTCTGTCTTGAATATACGCTTCAAAACCACCCGTTGTACTCATTCCCATAATCGGCGGGGGGTTTGCCACAAACAGCATAGCCTTTTTATACATAAACAGCCTGCGCGAAAGCCTGCGTGCTATCGCAAAAGAGCTGTCCTTATAAGACTTTCGTTTTGACCAATCCTTTAAGTTTAGAAAAATAACAGATGAATTTGTCCTGATTGAACCGCTCATAAAATCAAACCCTGCAACCGAAGCAACGCCCTTCACATCTTTATTCTTCATAAGAATCGAGTTGATTTGTTTGTTTACCTGCTCCGTTTTATAAAGCGAGTAGCCCGGCATCAATCTCGATATAACAAACAACACGCCTTTATCTTCGCTCGGCACAAGTCCTTTTGGAGTCATCTTTGAGATATAAAGCGTTGAAGCAATAACCGCAAAGAAAATCAAAACGGATATGAAACCGAACCTAATTGTTGTACGAACGGTTTTTGAAAATCCTTTTGTAAGCCTCTCGAAAAATTCATTAAATTTCTTGATGGGCAAGAGCGGCTTGAGCTTACCCTTCTTCAATATCAAGGCGCATAAAGCCGGCGTCAGCGTCAAAGCCATAAGTCCTGAAATAAACACAGAAATTGCAATAGTGATGGCAAACTGCTGATACATTTTGCCGCTGAAACCGCCGATAAACGAGGCTGGTATGAAAACACTCGACAATACAAAAACTATGGCGATTATCGGCGATGTAATTTCACCCATAGCTTTTATGGTTGCATCTTTTGTCGATATATCCTCGCTTGACAAAATCCTATCGACATTTTCTATAACAACAATGGCATCGTCAACAACAAGCCCTATTGCCAAAATCAAGCCGAACAGCGTTAACAGGTTTATGGAAAAACCTGCTATGTAAAAACCGGCAAGAGCACCAATCAAGGAGACGGGTATTGCAATAACCGGAATCAGTGTTGCCCTGAGCGTTCCTAAAAATATGTAGATAATAAAAACAACCAGAGCAATGGCTATTAAAAACGTGTAAATAACCTCTTTTACAGACTCTTTGATAAATTTTGTCGTATTGTAGGGCACATAGTATCTGATATCGCTCGGAAGCCTTTTGGATATATTTTTCAGCTCTTTGCTGACGGCATCTGCAACAGATAAGGCGTTTGCCCCAGGCGATAAAAATATACCGACAGGCACCATAGGCAAATTGTTGTAGTCGCCGATTATCGAATATCCTTCGCTGCTTAACTGCACATCCGCCACATCTTTGAGTTTCAAAGAAGAGCCGTTTCTATCGGAGCGAATTATAATATTTTTAAACTCATCAACCCTATTGAACCTTCCTTTGGTTGTAATCGTGTAGGTGTAAACCGGCTTGTTGTTCATCGGCATTTGTGCAATTCTGCCTGCCGAGTATTGGGCGTTTTGGTCTCGTATGGCATTTATAACATCATCCACACTCAGGTTGTATTTGGCAAGTTTATCCGGTTTTATCCACACCCTGATAGAATAGTTTTTATTGCCGTATATTGAAACATCGCCGACGCCGGGTATTCTTTTTAAATCATCAAGCACGTTTATTGAGATATAATTTGCAAGGTTTACAACGTTTCTTTTTTGACCCTTGGACACAAAAGCCAAAAATTCCAGCAAATCGGGTGATTTTTCTCTAACCTGCAAGCCGTATCTTCTAACCTCTTCCGGCAGCTTGTTAAGTGCTTCCTGGACTCTGTTGTTTACGTCTATCTTTGCAACATCGGGATTTGTTCCTATCTTAAATGTGACATTTATACTTAAAGTTCCGTTAGGCGAAGCCGTTGATTTCATATAAATCATATTTTTAACGCCGTTAATCGACTCCTCAAGAGGTGCCGCGACGGTTTTTAGAAGCGTTTGGGCATTTGCTCCGGGGTAAAATGCATTAACGCTCACCTGAGGCGGAACAATGCTTGGGTATTCCTTAATAGGCAAACCCATAAGCGATATTAAACCGGCTATAACTATTGAGATAGCTATAACGCCCGCAAATATGGGTCTGTTTATGAAAAATTTGGATATCATTGCTTTTGATTTATTATTTTGTCGATTTTAACGGGCATTCCCGGTCTTAGTTTAAAAAAGTTGTCTATAATAACAAGCTCGCCGGGCTTTAAACCGCGGTTTACTATAAATGTGTTGTTTGAACCCAAAGAGACATTGACAAATCTCTGTACCACCCTGCCCTTTACAACCGTAAAAACCATTTTCCCCATTGAGTTTTGAATCAAAGCCTCCTGCGGTATGGTTATAACGTTTTTTCGCACATACCCGCCGACATTGATTCTGACAAACTCACCTGGCATCAAAGTAGCGTTTTTATTTTTAAATATCGCTCTGGCTTTCACCGTCGAGGTGTTTAAATCTATTTTTGAGTCTATAAAATCCACAAACCCTTCGTAGCGTTTCAAGCCCTGTTTTATATAGACATTTAATCTATGCGCAGCACTCAACTTTCCTTCTAAAATATCGGTTTTAATTTTCAAAAAATCGCTATCGGCAAAAGAAAACTCGGCATATATCGGTTTAATTTGCGTTATGGTCACAAGTTTTTCTCCAGGCTGAACATAATCTCCGACATCAACAAGTTTCAAGCCCGTTATTCCGCTTATTGTTGCCTTGACGTTTGTATATCCTAAATTGATTTTTGCAGCTTCAAGGTTTGCTTTTGCCTGGTTTATGGCGGCAACTGCGCTTTTATAGGCATCGGTAACATCGTCCATCTTCTCCTGGCTTATGACCCTTTTGTTATACAAAGCCTTATATCTTTTCCAATCTTTTTTTGCTTTGTAAAGATTAGCTTCTGCTTTTTGCAAAACCGCCAGCGCTGCATCGTATTCAGCCTTATAAACATCAGGCTCTATTTTATACAGCAGTTCGCCTTTTTTAACAAATTGACCCTCTTTATAAAACTTTTTTAACAAAACTCCGCTTACCCTTGCAACAATCGTAGCGCTTCTTATACTTTTAAGCCTCGCAGGATAGGTTAATACAACCTGTTGACTTTTCGGCTGCTCCACACGATACACATCAACGTGAATCAAAGGCATCTGTCTTGCCTTCGGTCTGTTTGATGCAAAGGAGTTTAAAAAAAAGGCAAAGACGATAAACAGCGAAACCGTATAAACTTTTATATAAGTTTTAATCATAAAATCTCCTATCTTTCGCCGATTGCCCTTTTTAGCTTAGCCAAAGCTATGTTATATCCGTAAAGTGCGCTGTAGTAGTTGGTTTGCGCCTGAGCAAGATACGAACTTGCATCAAGAACATCCGTTGTCGTTGCAAGCTGCTGTCTGTAGCGCTCGGTGGTTATTTTATAGTTTTCCTTTGCCTGTTTAAGGGCAATTTTCGCTGTTTTGACGTTTTGTTTTGATGTGTTTAAATTTAAAAAAGCACTTTCTACTTCCAATTTTATACTGTCCTTGATTGATTTGATTTTTTGGCGTAAGGCAAGAAAGTTGTGATACTGCACTTGAACGTCGTAATGTCTCTTGCCGAATTCAAAAATACTCCAATTTGCCTGAATCCCTACAGATGCGTTGTGATTGCCCGAATATCCGTTTTCATTTGCAAAAATATCCCTTCCGTTTTGCTGATATTGTGCAAATGCGGAAATTTGGGGATAGTAAGAGCTTTTTGCCAATTTTATACCGAGATGCGTTTGCCTTAACTGCACATACAAAGCCCTAATCTCCGGCCTTTTTTTCATAGCTATATTTATAAGTTCGCTCAGCGATGCGTTGTAGGGCTTAAAGGTTAAAATATCTTTAACCCTCGTCGGTGCGTCTATCTTTCTTCTCAATGCCAAGTTGAAAGACGAAACGGCAAGTTTTAAGTTATTTTCGGCTTTAACCTTATTTTGAACAGCGTTTGCAAGCGCAACTTCAGATTTTAGCAGGTCATTTAGAGGTATTATTCCGGTTTTATAAAAATTGCTTGAGTCGTTTTTATGGGATTTTAGGTTCTTAACCTCATCATCTGCAACCCTCAAATATTTTTCAGCCAACAAAATATTGAAGTAGGCTATCTTCACATTCTCGGCAACATCCAAAACAGCCTGACGTTTTTGTATTCTGCTGACGTCTAAGCCGAGTTCTGCAATCTTTTTTTGTGTTGAGAGGGCAAAGCCTGTAAAAATCGGCTGAGTTATCATAATATTCCAATTGATGTTGTTGCGGTATCCGACTTTTATCTTCATACCCTGTGAAAGCGAATAGGGATAATCTTTTAACCGTGTGTAGTTGTAAGAAAAACTGATTTTGGGAAACATATTTGCATT